>NZ_CP025025.1:876338-1207924 GCF_002874535.1 Mesobacillus jeotgali | reverse complement strand
ATATCATCCAGTGAAAGACCGTAGACTTCAAGGATTTGTTCAGCATTCGCTGCCGTACCAGAACCTGGTGCACCGATTGAGACCTTCTTGCCCTTAAGGTCTTCTACTGATTTGATTCCTGATTTTTCTGTTGTGACGATTTGGATTGTTTCAGGATACAATGTTCCGATTGCCTTGATATTTTCGATTTTGTTTCCATCGAACATCAGCTTTCCTTCAGTTGCGTAGGAAGCGATGTCCGTTTGTGTGAAGGCGATTTCACCTTTTCCATCTTTAATGCTCTGCATGTTTTCTGCAGAAGCACCTGTAGTTTCAGCGTTCGTGCTGACCCCAGTTGCATCAGAAACAATCTTGGCAAAAGACCCGCCAAGCGGGAAGTATGTACCACCCGTACCGCCAGTAAGGATGCTCATATATTTTGGTTTTTCTTCTGATTGTCCTTCTCCGCCGCCCTCTTCTTTAGAGTCGCCGCCACCACATGCAGCCAGTACCATTGAAAGAACCAGCATCAATGCAGTGAACAAAAGAAACTTTCTTTTTTTCATCAGAATTCCCCCTTATAGAAATAGAATTGTTCAACATAATCTTAACATAAGACTTCACACAATTGTCAAACATGTTACTTACTGACTCTCTTTCTTGCCCGATACACTTAGATTGCCATAAAAGATTTTTTAAAATACATATGCTAAAATCGTGTTGATAAGAAAAGCGTAAGTGCCTTGGTCAGCCCCGACAAGCGCTGGAGGGCCGACCAGTGAAGTCGTTCTTTGACTTCATTGGGCGGACCGAAGCGTCTCGAGGGGCTAGGCGCTGAAGCTAGACATTTTTCGAAGAAATCTATACATTCTTATTTGTTAGCTAGAAAAATGCAAAAGAATCGATTTGGAGGTAAATTAATGGATTTTCCAATGGGCAAAATAGAAGAAATTAAACTTCAAAGCAAGGAGCTTGGAGAAGAAGTACTTATGCTGGTATACTTGCCTGCCAACTTTTCTCCCTTATATAAATATTCATTACTTATCGCACAGGATGGCCGGGATTATTTCCAACTCGGAAGGATTGGAAGGATTGCTGACGAGCTCCTTGGCAAAAAGGAAATTGAAAACGTCATCATCGTGGGAATACCTTATGCATCCGTTGAGGATAGACGGCGAAAGTACCACCCAAATGGAGAACAGCATCAAGCCTATATTCGTTTTCTGGCTCATGAGCTTGTTCCTTATTTAGATGAACAATATCCTACCTACCAAATGGGCATGGGCCGCTCATTGATTGGTGATTCACTCGCAGCTACAGTTTCCTTGCTTGCCGCGCTCCAGTATCCGCACACATTTGGAAAAGTGCTTCTTCAATCACCTTATGTTAACGAGGATGTATTCACGGCTGTAAAAGGCTTCCGACAACCTGAATTGCTTCAAATCTATCATACTGTCGGAGAGCAGGAAACAGTGGTGAAAACGTCATCTTCCAAAAACAAGGACTTTTTAACGCCAAACAGGGAGCTGTCGAGGATATTTAAGGAAAGAGGCTTTGGCTATTTTTACAATGAGTTCGAGGGAGATCATACATGGACCTATTGGCAGCCAGACCTCAAGCGGGCAATTAGACAAGTGTTTTCCTAATATATGCTTCTTTATATTATATATTTAGAAAATTTGTTATAATGAATGGTAAATCATAATATAGGTTTTCAATAAATCGATATGCACCACACTAATGAAACGGGGGTATCTCAGATGAAATTCGGTATTGTCATTTTTCCATCGAAGAAAATCCAGGATTATGCAAATTCAATGAGACGGCGTTACGATCCGCACTATGCTTTAATCCCGCCTCACGTAACTTTAAAGTCCTCCTTTGAAGCAACGGAGGAAGAAATCAAGGAAATCGCGAATAAACTCGATTCAATCGCCAGGAATTTCAGACCAGTCAACATCAAGGTCACTAAGATTGGTTCCTTTAAGCCCGTTAACAATGTAATCTACTTAAAGGTTGAATCACCTGAAGACTTGGAAAATCTTCATAATGAACTAAATGCAACCTTTGAAAACGGAAATCAGGAGTATAACTTTGTACCTCATATCACTATCGGACAAAAAATGTCTGACGATGAACATTCCGACGTTTATGGTTCATTGAGGATGACAAAAGTGCAATTTGAGGATACCGCCGACAGAATCCACCTATTATACCAGTTGGATAATGGATCGTGGACGGTATATGAAACATTCAGGCTCGGAAAGGAATAATCTATCGTGGAAGTAAAAATTGTAAACAACGATCAAGAATTAGCAGATGCATTCGAAGTACGAAAGACTGTATTCATTCATGAACAAAATGTACCGGAAGAAGAAGAAATTGATCAATTCGAATCGGACTCTGTCCATTTTGTATTATATGATGATAACCGCAAAGCAGCTGGTGCAGGGAGATTCCGTGTATTGGACGGAATCGGCAAGGTAGAACGGATTTGTGTTTTAAAGGAGAACCGCAAAACTGGTGCTGGAGTCGCGGTCATGAATAAAATCGAGGAATATGCCAAGTCACAAGGCATCTCTACCTTGAAATTGAACGCACAAACACATGCCATCCCATTTTACTCCAGGCTAGGGTATGAATCGGTATCAGAAGAATTCATGGATGCCGGAATACCACATAAAACGATGAAAAAATTCATTTAAATTTACTGAAACTCCATTCTTATATGAGTGGAGTTTTTTTTGAATAACAAAAAGGCACCACAGCTGAGTTTAGATTGACTCGCTGTAGTGCCTTCCTTTTCCTGTTAATTCAGCATATGCCTGGCTGACCACTGAAGGATTTACCTTCTTTTTATAAACCCGATCCGTATTAGAAAAGCTTATATCAGAGGCTGCCAGCTGCATTCTTGCCACAGGCTGATGGTCTTTCCGCTTTTGCATTGGTGCAACGGCTTGCTCTTGTTGTTCCTGCCCCTGTTCTACAGGATCTTCTTTACGGATCCTTGCAATTTTATTAATCTGGAAAGGATCATAATCTGTCCCTATTTCACGCTCAGCATATTGTATATATTGATAATTTGTCACTGGAAGAATGTATCCCATTTTGGTATCCCCCAAGTATAATTATTTTTTTCTCACTATATTCTTCTTTTCCTTTTCCCTGTTTATGACCGTACTAAACTGCTAATGAAAATTTTTTCGGCTTCAGCCCTGGATATAAGTATTCACAAAGTGTTGATGGATGCCGAAAACACCTTTTGTTAAAAATCTTATTCTGCTATGATAGAGATTGTGCTATTTTTGGTCGGAGATGAGGGAAAACATGAAAACAGCCAAGTATAATCAACAGTCAATAAGACTTGATCGATATAACCGTGAGGATTATCAAAAGCTTTATGATGACGGAAAAAAAGGGATGCTCACCTGTACCGTATGCGGAGGCCCTGTCCGTCTTTACCTCGGTATTAAGGACAAGCCCCATTTCTATCATCACCTCTCCACAAAAGAGGATTGCAATGAACAATTTGAATCCTCCCCGTCCGTTCAGCCTTTCGAGGAAGCGGAATATATCGAGCGAAATGGCTTCCGGATCCCGAAGGCCCGTTCCATCACTGCTGAAGCTGAAAGAGAGGAAAAATTCATACTTCCACGGGAAGTAAAGATTCCTTTACCTTTTAATCCGCTCCCACCGGCTAAGCCAGGGGTCAAGATAAATTATTTAAAACAACTTAAAGAAGCTGGGATCCATTTCGATGGCAACCAGGAAAAAGCTGTTGTTTCTATAGATGGTCCATTATTAATATTGGCGGGTGCCGGGAGTGGAAAGACGAGAGTACTGACCGCAAGAACCGCCTTCATGATTGAAGAGAAAAAAGTTGAACCCGCTTCTATCATGCTTGTTACCTTCACAGCAAAGGCTGCCGCTGAAATGAAGAAACGGATTGCCCTTTACCCGGGAATGTCCCCAGCTAAGGTTAACCAGCTGATTGCTGGCACCTACCATAGCATCTTCTACAGAATCCTTTGTTTTCATGACCGTGAAAATTGGTCATCAGACAAGCTGATGAAAAAAGAATGGCAGCGGGAACAGATTTTAAAGGAGGCTGGCCGAAAGCTCCAGCTGGATGAAAAAGAGTTTGCCTATGACCTGGCACTTCAGCAAATCGGTTTATGGAAAAACACGATGATCATGCCACACGAAGTTAAGCCAGAATCCCCATGGGAAGAAAAGGTGGCTTTGCTGTATAAAGACTATGAAGCTGCTAAAGACAGGCAAAGGTTGTTCGATTTTGATGACATGCTTCTCGGCTGTTATAAGCTATTTAAGGAAAAGCCTGAAGTACTGGAAAACTATCAAAATCGTTTCAACTATTTTTTAATAGACGAGTTCCAGGATATTAATAAAGTTCAATATGAACTCATGAAAATGCTCTCTGACAAGCATGGAAATGTTTGCGCTGTAGGCGATGATGACCAGTCAATCTATTCATTCCGTGGCAGCGACCCTGCCTATCTGTTTAACTTTAAGACAGATTTCAAAAATACTAAATTAATCATTTTGAACCAAAATTACCGCTCTCCGCATGAGATTGTCGAGACTGCCAACACTTTAATTTCAGCCAATCTCACTCGCCATGAAAAAGAGATGCGGGCCCAATTTTCAGGGGAGCGTCCGCCGGTTATCTTCCATCCTTATGATGAAGAAGAAGAGGCAACGATGATTCTGACTGATATCAAAGAGCGAATCGAACAAGGGGAACGCCCTGGTGATTTCGCCATCCTGTTCAGGACGAATGCAGCTAGCCGCGCAATATTCGAGAGGCTGGCAAATTCCAGCCTGCCATTCCGTCTTGATCAGGATATTGAATCCTTTTACGAGCGATTCATGGTAAAAGGTATGCTGGCATTTTTGCGGCTAAGTAAGAATCCCGATGATCCTGAGGCAATCAAAAATATTCTTCCTTCACTTTTTTTAAAGCAGTCGGTTTTCCGTGATTTACAGGCGAATAGCATCCTGAACGATTGTTCCATGCTTGAAGCACTTACCCATGTAAAAACAGGCTTTGCCTTCCAGGAACAAAAATTGAAAAGACTCATACCGATTGTACGCTCCCTGTCTTCCCTGTCGCCCGTAGCAGCAATTGATATCGTCGAAAAGGACCTTGGATATCAGGACTTTATCAAAAAGCGCGGAAATGAAGGGAACCAGCTTGAAAAGGGATCGGATGACATCCGGGATTTAAAAGTGGCAGCACGCAACTTTAAAACCATCGGAGAATTCATCGAGCATGCTGACCATATGACAGCCATGAACGGAGAAATTAAACGGAGCAGCAGGGACCTAACTGACGCCATCACATTAAGTACCATTCATCGAGCCAAAGGGCTTGAATATGGAAATGTTTATATAATTGGTACTGTAGACGGAAGCATCCCCCATGATTATGCTTTGGATGCCTATCGCAATGGAGACCTTCAGCCTCTCGAAGAAGAACGCCGGCTGCTTTATGTAGCGGTGACAAGGGCTGAAAAGAACTTATTCATTTCCGTTCCACAACGAAGACGCGGAAGAAAAGCAAACCCTTCGCGCTTTTTGTCCAACTTAAAAAGAAACATGCCAAATCAGGACCTGGGTATATAAACTCAGGTCCTGATTTGGCATTCAAGAATTACTTCTTGTTGATCATTTTGGAGATTTGGCCAAAGTCAAGCTGTTTTCCATCCTTGACAATGGATTCCACAATCTTGTCTTCCATTTCTTTACTTACTGGTTTGTTAGCCATTTTCGAAACACGGCGGATTACGCCTCTTACAGTTTGCTCATCTTTAAAGTTCGCATTTTGCAGTGAATTCGCTAACTCAAATACATCATTCATATTTACGCCAGTCTTTTTTTCTATATTCTTGAAGAAATTATTATCCATATAAATCACGCCTCCTTCTTTAACTACTCTATAGTATGAAGGAAGCTAAAAATGGTGAAAGAAAGCTCGTGGAAATCAGGTTAGCTTAAACCAGAAAAAGCTGTTCATATTTGAACAGCTCCTCCTTCTTTACTCTTAGTTGTAGAAGCTTGCTCCTACAATAATCAACAAAATGAACAACACGACAATCAATACGAAAGTGGAACCATAATAGCCGCCACCGCCGTAGCCGTAGCCGCCGCCACACCAACCGTAGCCCATTCTTCTTCACCTCACTTTTTATTACTCAATAGCAATATATGTGAGGCCTAACGAATATGTATGGGCGAGCCCCCATTCATTTAGAAATCATGGATTAAACATGATCAAAGTCAGGGAAATGGCAGGATATAAATTCATCATATAGATCAACATTGAGGTTTCCTCTAGAATCCATTTCTGCATAAAAGACTTGATGTGGCTGATATCCTTTATCCTGGATTTGTTCCATCAATGCACCCCTATCCAGACCCAACCGCTTTAAGTTTTCATCAATATATGTTCCATCGACTAGAACGGAAACCGGGGCAGACTCTTCTTCCATTTTAATTGCAATATCCTCATATCTTAAGGGCTGTTTAGCTTTCTTCAATAAAACACTCAATTCTCCATTGGAATCCAGCGAAGCAAACTCCACATCCGCTACCTTAAATACACTTTTTTTGCGGAGCTGCTCCAGGAGTTCATCTATACTGTATTTCTCTTTCCGCATATTTTTTTCGAGAATATTGCCATTTTCAATGAAGGTAGTTGATTTCCCCTCAACTATTTTGCGAAATGCTCTGCTTCTTAAGGAAATCGTTGAAATCGCCAAAGGGACGAATGACCACACAACCATACTGGCAATCCCATCCCTCAAGCTCAAGTCAGGATCCATCGCTAATGTCCCTGCAATATCTCCTACAGTGATGCCTACGATATATTCAAAAAATGACAAACTCGATAACTGCTTTTTCCCAAGAAGCTTTGTAATGATGAACAAGCCTATAATCAGCATTATTGAGCGTATGATGGTTCTAAGAATATCCGGCATTAGATCATCCCTTTAGACACAGTATCAGCCTTTTGGCTTAAAAATAAGTGCGCCGATAAAGCCAAAAATCACAGCAGCCGAAATACCGGAACTCGTGATTTCAAACATGCCTGTCAGGACACCGACCAATCCGTGCTGTTCTGCTTCCTGAAGTGCGCCGTGGACGAGCGAATTACCAAAGCTTGTGATTGGAATTGTAGCACCTGCTCCGGCGAAATCTATTAGAGGCTCATAAAGACCAAATCCATCAAGGACAGCACCAATGACAACAAGCAGACTCATCGTGTGTCCTGGTGTCAATTTGGCGATATCAAACATCAACTGGCCGAACACACAAATCAGGCCTCCGATAACAAAAGCCCAAAAAAACATTGGCAGCAAAGCAATCCCTCCTTTCTAGTTCATTTCAATTGAGACAGCGTGGGCAATACATGGAATGGTTTCTTTTTGCTGGAATGAAAGCGGTGATAACAAAGCCCCAGTCGCAACAACAAGTATTTTCTTATAGACACCATTTTTCATTTGGTTTAATAAATGGCCATATAACACCGATGCCGAACACCCAGCTCCGCTTCCTCCTGATTGAACCGGTTGGTCATCGTTATAAATCATCAAACCGCAATCCTGAAATTGTTCTCTCGTTACATTCAGTCCAGACTGCTGCAAAAGCTCGTATGTAGTAGCCTGCCCAATCCTTCCTAGATCGCCTGTGACAACTAAATCATAATAAGATGGGTCACGCTCCAAATCTTTAAAGTGGGCAATGATCGTATCCGCGGCTGCAGGTGCCATTGCCCCTCCCATATTGAAGGGATCCGAGATGCCCATATCCACTACTTTCCCGATAGTGGCAGACGTGGTGACAATTTTCCCCTGTTTATTCGAGTTGTCCGTTACGACAGCAGCTCCTGCTCCGGTAACAGTCCACTGTGCTGTCGGTGGTTTTTGTCCGCCATATTCCGTCGGGTAGCGGAATTGTTTTTCAGCCGCCGAATTGTGGCTTGATGCGCCGGTTACCGTCTTCTTTGCTCCTTGATAGTTCACAATAAAAGATGCCAGTGCCAGTCCCTCCATAGAAGTAGAGCAAGCACCGAAGAGACCGAAATAAGGGATTTCCATCGTCCTTGCCGCAAAACTCGTCGGTGTGATCTGATTGATTAAATCACCTGCCAGCATGAATTGCATGTCCTCTTTATTGAAGTTCCCTTTTTGCAACGCAGATTTGATTGCTTCTTCAAGTAAAACCCTATGAGCTTTTTCGTATGAGTCTTCACCCATCCATAAATCGTCATGAAGGACATCAAAGTCAGCAGCGAGTTTTCCCTCTGCTTCAAAAGGACCGCCGGATGTGCCCCAAGATTCAATGACAGGCCGGTTCGCAAATTGCCATGACTGCTTTCCAATCAACATTTACAGCACTCCCATCATTATCAGCAAAGTTTTTACGAGTGCAACGACAAAGGCTGCAAAGACTCCAAATAAGATTACTGATCCTGCCAATTTGAACATATTTCCACCGACACCAAGAACGAAGCCTTCAGTTCGATGTTCAATAGCGGCTGCAATAACAGAATTCCCAAAACCAGTTACCGGAACAGCACTACCCGCTCCTGCGAATTGGCCGATATGGTCATATACACCAAATCCTGTCAACAGCATGGAAAGGAAAATCATCGTAGCAACTGTCGGATTCCCAGCTGTTTGTTCGGTAAAATTGAAAAAGTATATATAAAAATAGGTTATTGCCTGCCCAATCGTACAAATCAAGCCACCAACCAAAAATGCTTTAATGCAATTTTTAACTACTGGGCGTTTAAGTTCATGCTTTTGTTCAAGCTGTTGATATTGTTGCTGCTCAGGTGTCATCTTTTGCTTTTTCTTATCCCCCATTTCACCCATCCTTTCTTAAGTCAATTCTTTTTTCAACGAAATAATCCGCTGCAATTGTTCCTCTGCTTTTTTATCCGGAAAGGACGGATCTTTCATTCTCTCCCTAAGCTCGACCGCCTCAATAAAAATTTTATAATCACTCGAAACGATGAAGTCTTCATCAGGATAATTCTTTTCCAGCATCTTATTGATTTCTTTCTCGATCCGCTTCATGCCGAACCTCTTTAAATGCTTGACCTTGTATGCGACTAATACTTCCTTTTTACCAGCAATGACCGCAACATCATAAATCTCATCAAATGCAGCGATTTCTTTCTTTACCTTTTTAGCCAGTTTTAGATCCTTCTCTTCAAGATCATTTGTCGCTCCTGGATCAGGATTGACAGACTGGATCATGGATGCCCTGCTCTCTGGTGAAGTTTTACCAAAAGAAGTACAGCCAGCAGTGCCGGCTCCGAGCATGATTAATATTGCCAAAAAATTCACTGCCTGTTTCATATTCATAATTAATCCCTTCCTATGCTTCATCTTATAAAATTATTTTCCACGTCCAAAACCAAATTTATGAATTTTTTAAAGCTGATTACTCTTCCAGTTGTTGTAAAATTAATAATTAAGCCTTCTTGGCGGTAAATTTGCTTTGGTGAGCTTAATATGACCTTTTACATCCTCTCAATAAAATAAAGCTCTCTCTTATTGCTTTTTATAGCCTTCCCTATTTGACGTAATCTACAAAAAAACGCCTGCCAGAAAGTTTGGCAGACGCTGTTTTATGCTTGTTTTTTCTTTTTCCCGCAGCCACAGCCACGTTTCTTGCGCACTCGGCGGGTTGAAGCATTACTTTTGGATACAGTAGAACCCTTGCTGCTTTTCGTGTTTTGCTTTTCCTCCATGAATACAACCCCTTCATTAAAGAGTCCATACGATAGTTTATGAACAAATCTTCAATGGGGTTCTGGACGGACTCACTAATTTAATATGTCAGTCTTTTATAAAATAATGCTGGATCACCGAAGCGATTCCCGCAATTGCCAGCACTGTGATGACTGGCATTGAAAGATGCGGCAACAGTGCATAGCCCGCATATAGGAAAGAAGTTGCCCAAATACCAGTGCACCAATGGCAGCTTAAAAGCTCGCCTATCCAATATTTGAGTCCCTCTCCTTTTATTTCTATATAAGTTTCCGTACTCCCATCCTCCAATGTCTCCTCCACTATATCGTGGAATGGTGCTCGAAGGAATTCAGTGATTGTATCGTAAACAATCAACCTGGTCAAACGAAAGCTCGCAAATACAAGAAGGCATAAATCCAGCCAATTCCCCATCCGCTACACCACCTGTGTTGAATCAAGTCAATACAGCTTATGCAGGGCAAATCCCTATGTATAGGCCCTTAGCCTGTCGGCTCCTGTCATCATTTTTTATGGGAAACCTGCTGAAAATTAGACAAACACCCACACCATTAAGAGGGCGATTCATATTCTATTAAGGACAATAGGTCATATCAACTAAAAGGAGATGAACTTGTTATGGGTTGCAAAGGTAAAAAACATGATGGCGACAACTGTGTATGCGAGGTCCTTCGTGCAGTAGCAGATGCTCAAGATGAAGTGGATGTAGACAATGATTGCGATGTCAGCTGCCACAAGTCTATCCAAGAATTACTTGCAGGCGCACAAACTCCAACAACGGATTTAGATACAATCCCACTAATTCTTTATTGTGGTGATTGTCAACCGTTCGAAGGGTTTGGAACTCGTATCCGTACAAATGGTGGCGGACCACAAATGCTTGACTGCTTTAACTCTTTCTTCTTCCGCGTAACTTCTGTGGATGATAACTGCTGCGCTAAACTGGAGCTGTTGGCTACACGCGGAGGAGAACCTGAAGATAGTAGTCCTTGCGGTCAAATTCGGACTGGCGGATCAAGAAATGAATTCTTCAGGACTGGAATCTGCCTAACTGTAGACTTGGATTGCTTCTGCGCTGTTACTTGCCTAGACCCTGTAGCTGCATTGCCACTTTCAAGCTTACCTGGAAGCGGCTGATCACTACAGTGTGAAAAATCAGGCTTACCGTAACTGGTAAGCCTATTTTTTTATAATCCAGCCCTTTTAATATCGACTAAATCCTCTTTTAGGATGCTAACACTCTTCTTTCTGGGGCTTATTGAATGGATAAACAATATATCGTCTTTCATTTCAATAAAATAACCTTTATATGATCTCTCAATAGTTATGAATTCATATTTAACCTTAGCTACAGATGCCGGGACAAGCTTTAAATGCTTGATCTTTTCCTCGAGTGTATATTCTTTGAAATTCCTCTTCTTTGGTGCATCCAGGCTTTCTGTTTCATGAATTACTTCTTCAGAAATTCCGGTTTCTTCAGAATTTAATTCAATTGTCCTTGAACTATTTTCCTGCTGTTGTTGTTCTTCAGACATCTCTTCACTATTGTTAAAAGAAAAATTCTTTTGCATATCAGGTTGCGGCAGATCAATGTTTGGTTGATTAATGTAGAACAAAGGAGACTGCTTACGACTTCGTTTCCTCCCCATATACGGCACCTCCAATACTTCGCTCACCCTATATGTATGCGATAGCCTAGGATAGGTGCCAGACTCAATTTTTGAATTGTTTATAATAAAAAAGAAAGCCCGCACATTGGCGGACTTGATTGTTTATAAAATATGAAACCCTGAATCAACATGGATATTTTCTCCAGTAATCCCGCGTGACATGTCGCTGAATAGGAATACTGCAGTATCACCGACTTCTTCAGGTGTTGTGTTGCGTCGAAGCGGAGCTCTTTCTTCGATTTCTTTTAAGATTGAATTAAAGTCACTTACACCTTTTGCAGATAGTGTACGGATTGGTCCGGCTGAAATTGAGTTCACGCGGATATTGTCCTTCCCCAGGTCTGCTGCAAGGTAGCGGACGCTGGCATCCAGGGATGCTTTTGCTACTCCCATGACATTGTAATTCGGAATCGCTCTTTCTCCTCCAAGGTAAGTCAAAGTAACGATACTTCCGCCTTCTGACATAAGTTCCTTCGCTTCCTTGGCAACTGCAGTCAGAGAGTAGGCACTGATATTATGAGCCAGCAGGAAGCCTTCGCGTGTTACATTCATATAGTCCCCCTGGAGTTCCTCTTTGTTCGCAAATGCGATACAGTGGGCAACACCAGCAATCATTCCAACCGCTTCCTTAACCTCTTGGAAGCATTTTGAAACATCTTCATCGTTCGTAACATCGCAGGGCAATACTAAATAGTTCTTGTCCAATGATTCAGCAAGCTCTCGTACACTTTTCTCCAGACGCTCCCCTGCATAGGTGAAAATTAAATTTGCTCCTGCATTGTGAAGTGACTGTGCAATTCCCCAGGCAATGCTTCGTTTATTGGCAACACCCATTACTACATATGTTTTTCCGTTCAATGAAAGAGTCATTTTTACTGTTCCCCCAATGTTAATACATGTTATTAGTACCTAGTGCTAATTCTACACTATATTTTTTCATTTGAAAAGAAAAACCCGCCAAGAAGGCGGGTTTACTTTTCATTAACACCAAAAACAGAACTCAAGCTCACGCTTTAACTCATCGACATACTCTTTTGAGCCTGTTACAATCAAACGGTCATTCAGCCTCAACTCGGTATCCCCATGAGGAACGATTGATTCATTCTCACGCAAAATACGGACAAAAATGACATCCCCCGTGAATGGGAAGCGTCTTAGCGTCATGCCGTCAAAGTGATCATTAAGCATTCTGATTTCATGCAGGGAGTTTTCCTGATTGGTCAGGATGCTCATGACACCAGGCGATTCAATCATCGCACGCAGCAGGGATTCAGTTGAACGAAGAACCGAAAATACTTCGATTCCCTCTTCTTGTGCTTTTTCGGCAAGATCCGGACTTTCAATCCTGGCGATTACACGCTCGATTCCTTTTTCTTTCGCACTAACTGCAATTGTTGCATTCAAGTCAGGATCCCCGGTGGATATCACGATAATATCAGCTTCATATACCTCATGCTTCTCCAGGGTTCCAATCTCGTAATTTTCCATTTCAATGATTTCGAAGACCGAATCAGCAATCTGTTTTTCTGCTTTTTCCTGTTTCGTATGAAAAATTACAGGCTCATACAAATTTGATTGCAGCGCACGAGATACAGGAAGTGTCATCTGGTTGGCACCAATGAATGCCACCTTGATTTTAACTTCCTCTGTCTTCTCCTGAGGGAACAGCTTTTTAAATAAAATGGGTGTCAAAACACTTGAAATTACTGCAACTAATATCAGTGTGCCACTCATTTGCGGTGTAATCATTTCCATACGTTCACCAATGGTAGCAGCTGCAATAACCAATGACAGCGTTGATGTCAGCAGGAAGCCAGCTGCCAAAACTGTTTTGGTGTCATACCATTTTTTTAACAAATAAACCGGTATCAGCTTTGATAAAAATAATGCCAGCAGTAACAATGGAATCAGCAATAACAGCTTTTTCTCACTGAACAATGACCAGATATCAAGTTCAACACCAACCATAACGAAAAAAATCGGAATAAGGAAGCCATAGCCAAATGAATCAAGCTTATGGACCATCTCCTGGTCTGGGGCGAGCAATGAAACAAGCACACCTGCCAGGAATGCGCCAAGGATATTTTCAGCACCTACTGTTTCAGAGATGGCAACCAGAAGAATGATTAGCGCAAAGACGGCACGAGTGCCGATTTGTGTAGTTCCAGTGGAAAGTGCATTGATGAAGGTCCTGTTTTTGAAAACCCGACCGACGAAATACAAGCCAACTCCTGCTGCGAACAGAACAAGCAGCAACCATGTATTTCCTTCTCCTCCGTCATAAATAGAGACGAAAACAGCAAGCAAGATCATTGTTGCCAAATCTGCGATAACTGCGACCAGTAAGATTGTCTGCCCTATATTCGTTTTCATTAAGTGTGCGTCTTTCAAAGTAGGGACAACTACACCCAGGGAAATCGTCGAAATGATCAATGTCATTAGGAACACGTTCTCAATGAAGCCAGCGAGCACAAACAAATAGGATAATCCCAATGATACAACGAATATGCCAACAAAGATAATTGAAGCAACAACGAATGTATTTGGTTCCTTTTTATCATTTGCCTTCTTTTTGTTCTTTTTGTTACCTGAAAAAGCTGTAAAGTCGATTTCCAGTCCGCTCAAGAACATTAGGAACAAGAAGCCTAATGTAGACAAGGTTCCAAGCCAGGCATCTTCATGGACAATGTTAAAGCCGCTTTTACCAATGATTAAACCCATGATGATTTCGGCAACGACGACTGGTATGAAATTCAATTTTAGACGGTGAAGTAAAATAGGTGTTAAAAATGCAACGATAATGACGATTACAAGTGATGTAATCGAAGCATGATGTTCCATCCTCATCCCTCCTTTATTTAGTAAGATAACTCATAAATGCAGTAGCAATCCCAAAATAAACTAAGATACTAATTATGTCATTTATAGTAGTGATAAACGGGCCGGAAGCAACAGCCGGGTCAATTTTTAATCTGTGCATGATTAAAGGCACCAATGAACCCGCAAGTGTCGCTATGATTAAGGTAATGAAAATCGATATCCCGACCAAAACCCCTAGAAACAGCTCTCCTTGCCAAATATAAACGATGAACGTGACCAAAATTCCGCATATTAACCCTGTTATGAAGCCAGTTCCAGCTTCCCTAACGATAATGCTCCACTTGCTTTCTTTTTCAAGGTCACCAGTAGCAATCCCCCTTACGGCAACTGCCAGGGCCTGAGTACCCGTATTGCCTGCCATTCCAGCAATCAGCGGAATGAATACCGCTAATATCGCCACTTTATTCAGTGTATCCTCGAACCTGCCAATCAAGCTCGCTGTGAACATGCCCAGAAAAAGAAGGATGATCAACCATGGCAACCTCTTTTTGGCAGCCGCAAGCGGGTTTCGGTCTACTGTATCCAGGTCCGCGATACCAGCAAGCTTGGAATAGTCATCTGACGCCTCTTCTTCCATGACGTCCATGATGTCATCAACAGTGATGATCCCAAGGAGATGATTTTGGAAATCCACGACTGGAAGAGCGAGGAAGTTATAATCTCTCATCATCCGGGCAACTTCTTCCTGGTCTTCCCCTACAGAAACGGAAACAACACGGTCATTCATAACCTCAGCAATCATTGTTTCATCATCCGCAACAATCAGGTCCCGCAGTGAGATAACACCAGCAAGCCGTTTATCCTCATCGACCACAAAAATATAATAAATCGTTTCTGCCTGTGGCGCTTCTTTTTTTAGAATATACATAGCCGACCTAACAGTTTGGTTGGCAGAAATCGCAATGAATTCTGTCGTCATGATACTACCGGCTGTGTATTCCTCATAATGCAGCAAGTCCTTGATTTCTTGTGCTGCTTCCTCATTCATGATTGTCAAATAACTGACAACCTGGTCTTTATCAAGCTCATTCAGCACATCTACCGCATCGTCAGCATACATATTTGATAGCATGTCAGCCGCATAATTAGGATTCATTTGCGCAAGTACGTCTTTAAAATCTTCCTCATCCGATTCCAGGTTCTCGAATAGATCGGCCATTTCTTCTGGTGATAGGAAGTTATACACTTTCGCGCGCTCTTCATCTTTCAGTTCACCGAAAAAAGCTGCCTGATCGTACGGATGCAGCTCTAAAAATTCCGCACGAAAATCATCAATTTTCTCAGAGTAAAGTGCTTCCATCAGCAGCTCTGTATCGATTTGCTGCTTAGATGCCATTTCCCGCCGTTCTTCAGACATCCACCTTACCCCCTTTCTTCTATGTACATTCCATTATACTAGCATTTATTGATTTCTTTGTCTTTTATCGAGGCTCTTTTCGTAAATTTGTTGTTTACACTACCCTTTACGCACTTTCGCTCTCTTAAGTCTCCTCGAAGGGAGCCAGACGAGTTTGATAATGCGGATGCTGAATCATGTACGAAAACAGCCTTTATCGTATTTTTTCCAAGCAAATTAATGCATTCTATTTGAAACGCTCTTTCAGCCATCCATTTATTTAAGGAATATATCTCTTCTATTTAACATTCCCTTTTTCAATTTAAACTTTTCTTTTTTTCCGCTTCGGGAAGAATAACAGAAAAAAGGGGGACCAAAAATGAACTTAGATATCATTGGAGATATCCATGGCTGTTATGCCGAGTTTAAAGAACTCACTCTAAAGTTAGGATACGATTGGAATTCCGGAGTCCCTATTCACCATGGTGGCAGGCAGCTTGCTTTTATTGGGGATTTGACTGACCGAGGACCAGAATCTGTGAAGACAGCAGAACTGGTCTGGGAATTAGTCAGGAATAGGAAGATTTCTTACTATGTACCAGGTAACCACTGCAATAAACTATACCGGTACCTGTTAGGAAACAAAGTTCAAACGAAGCATGGCTTGGAAACAACCGTCTCAGAATTCTTAGCTTTGGAAGATGGATTAAGAGAATCTTTCCGGAATAAATTCGTCGACTTATATGAGTCAGCTCCTCTGTACCATGTTCTCGACCATGGGAGGCTGGTGCTAGCACATGCAGGTATCCGTGAAGATTACATAGGCAAGAATAATTCAAAAGTTAAAACCTTTGTCCTTTACGGTGATATTACCGGCCAAAATAATGCCGATGGAACACCCGTAAGGCGGGATTGGGCGAAGAATTATCAAGGAAAGGCCATCATTGTTTATGGACATACTCCGGTTAGGGAGCCAAGAGTCCTCAATCATACTTACAATATAGACACGGGAGCTGTATTCGGCGGGAAACTGACTGGCTTACGATATCCTGAAATGGAACTGGTATCTGTTCAATCCAGCATGCCTTTTGTTTCAGAAAAATTTCGAGAGATATAATAATACCCGTATTGGAAAAAAGCTAACCACTTGGATGATGGTTAGCTTTTTCCATTTATTTACCGATAAACATTTGTGTCCAATAGTTCCCCTGGCTTGTATGCCCTACACCAATATGTGTGTAATTAGGACTCAAAATGTTCTTCCTGTGACCTTCGCTGTTCATCCATGCATTCACGACTTCTTCCGCACTTCGCTGACCCATTGCGATATTCTCTCCAGCTGTGTTATACGATACACCAAAGTCCCTCATCATATCGAACGGTGAACCATAAGTAGGACTCGTATGCGAAAAGTAATTCTTCGCCTGCATATCGTTTGATTTTTCCTGGGCTACATTGCTTAAAGCAGTATCAGGCTGGAGGTTTGGCAAGCCATTTTTTCGCCTCTGTTCATTGGTCAGATCGATTACCCTCGATTCAAAAGCACTGATTTCTGTTCCAGTTGGAGTTTGCTTTTGTTCTGGTGCCGGTGCTGCTTCCTCTTGAGGAGCAGGTGCTGTTCTTTCTTGTGGTGCCGGCGCTGCTTCTTGTTCAGGAGCTGGAGTTGCCCTTTCCTGTGGTGCCGGTGCTGGTGCTTCCTGTTCAGGTGCTGGAGTTTCACCCCTATTTAGTTCCGGTAGTTCTACACCTGTTCGGCGCTGCAATTCCGCAAGCATTTTATCTAAATCAGCTTGCTGGTCCTCCGTCAATTTTAGCCTTCCTTGTTCATCTCCGTATGAGGATATTTCGAACTAGGTATTCCCGTACTATAAGAGTTCGGGTCGATCGTGAGAAATCCTTTACCATTTGGCATTTGCATTATTTCACTTGTTGCATTCCCGCCATTTTTTGCTGCATTGATTTCTGCTCTGCGTTTTTGTTGCTTCATTCTATTGGCATCATTGTCCCAATAACCTGTTCGGTCATTTCCAAGGGTTGTCATTCTGTTGTCACGTAAATCCATCGCCTCATCATTATTGTTATTGCACGCAGCAAGCCCTAACAACATGACAGCTGACACAGTAATTATTTTTCCATGCTTCAATATATTCAACTTTTCTTTCCTCCTTGAGATTTCATTTATTACTTCCTTAGGATTTGAAAAATAGCACGGAAATATATAATGAAAAATCTGAGAGAAATGTAAAAAGGCAAATCGTTTATAACGACCTGCCTTTTTCAAGCACTTCATTCATATCCGTTGGTAGGCTTGCATTAAAATGCAATTCCTTGTGCAAGAGCGGATGGACAAAACTTAATTCGCAGCAATGCAAAGCTTGTCTTGATATCTTATTTTTAACTCCGCCATATAAAGTATCCCCAAGCAATGTATGCCCTAAATAGCTCATATGCACTCTGATCTGATGTGTTCTGCCCGTCAATAACCTGAGGCTGACATGGGTGAAGTCTTCATAACGCTTTATAATCTCAAACAATGTACAAGCATACTGCCCATCGGGATGTACCTCGCGCTCGATGATGCTGTCTTGTTTCCTGGCAATCGGTTCTTCGATTGTACCTTTATCCATTTCAATAATACCTTCAGCAAGTGCCTCGTACCTCCGCTTAACACCACCAGCTCGTTGCTGCTTGCTGAATAAATGGTGGACATGGCTGTGCTTCGCAATCAATACTAGCCCGGAGGTATCTCGATCGAGCCTGGTGACAATGTGGGTTGTTGCAGATAGACCTCCACGTTCATAATAACCGATAAGTGCACTAGCCAGGCTGCCGTATGGATGCTCCCTCGATGGAATTGTATTCATTCCTGACGGTTTATTGACTACCAGCAAATGCTCATCCTCATAAATAATTGCAAGAGGGATTTCCTCTCCCTTCAACCCCTCAGAAGGAATTTCAGGTGGAAACTCAATTCTAACGTAATCAGATGCTTTCAGTATGTATCTTACATTAACTTCCTGGCCGTTAACCGCAATAAAACCGCCCTTGAATTTTATATCGGTAAGCGCGGACTTGGAAATTTCTTTCTCCTTGAGATATTCCCTAAGCATTTTACCCTGATCAGCAGCCCCGGCAGTATATTCCAGTGTGAAGTTCTTCCCCATATCAGCGGCTCCTGTCGTTCTCATTTCTTTTAAACAATGCTTTCAATTAAAAATCAAATTGTGGGATAGCTTGGACTAGCTTGTTTTCTTGATCTCTTTGTGTCGCCAGTTTTGAAACACCATCTACACCCAAGATTTTAGACATTATGGGCTTATTCTGTCTCCGAAATGTCCATAAAACGCTGGTTATTATGACAGGTTTCAGCTTGTGGAGCACAAAGCTGTCATGAAAACACAGTTATTGTGACAGGTTTCAGCTGGAAGAGCCTATAGCTGTCATGAAAACACGGTTATTGTGACAGGTTTCAGCTTGTAGAGTTAAAAGCTGTCAAAAAAACGCGATTATTGTGACAGGTTTCAGCTTGTAGAGCACTAAGCTGTCAAGAAAACACGGTTATTGTGACAGGTTTCAGCTTGTAGAGCACATAGCTGTCAAGAAAACACGGTTATTGTGACAGGTTTCAGCTTGTAGAGCACATAGCTGTCAAGAAAACACGGTTATTGTGACAGGGTTCAGCTTGTAGAGCACTAAGCTGTCAAGAAAACACGGTTATTGTGACAGGTTTTAGCTTAAAGAGCCCAAAGCTGTCAAGAAAACTCCATTATTGTGACAGGTTTCAGACGACTTCCGCCACCACATAGTCCATTTAACTCTGGTTCCTCACTCAATAGCATTTAATCACTGTCTGAAATAAAGGAATCATGCACCCTTTTCCAGAACGGGAACGGCCTGAAGCGAGCGAATCGGATTTTTTCATCTGCAACCCGGAATTGAATTGACTTAACGTCCTTATGCAGTAATGTCAAATGATCAACAGTTACCTGGAAGTCAGGTCTATTAACTGGTTTTAGTGTACATGTATGATGGTCGGGAAGGATCAACGGTGATCCCACTGTCCTGAAGACTCGATTGTTGATGGATGCCATTTCCGCAACCTGGATAGCCCTTAGTGACGGGTGAAGGATGGCACCGCCTAATGCTTTATTGTAGGCTGTGCTTCCTGATGGCGTGGATACGCACAAACCATCTCCGCGGAAGCGTTCAAAATGCTGACCTCTAATCTCAACATCCATGACAAGGGTGCCTTCAACAGATTTGACGGTCGATTCATTCAGGGCAAGATACCTTGTTTCTCTGCCGCCATGCTGGTATCTGATGATTACCTCCAGCAGCGGATATTCAATCACCTGGTATGGTGTTTTGGCAACGGCAATGACCAGCTTTTCAATTTCTTCAGGAACCCAGTCAGCATAAAAGCCAAGGTGTCCGGTATGTACTCCAATGAATGCTGTTTTGTCCAGCCTGCTGCTGTATCGATGGAAGGCATACAATAGTGTGCCATCTCCTCCCACAGAGATACAAATATCGGGCTGGTCTTCATCATATTGTAAATCAAAGTCCAAAAGATATGTCCTCATTTTATGCATCAACGTATTGGACCTGGAATCCCCTTTTGAAGTGATCGCAAATTTCATGTAATCAAACACCCCTGCATTTCGGATTTAAACTATTTCTTCCCATCCTGCTGCATTTCTTTTTTCCTTGTAAAAAATGCCTGTGCATCCTGGATTTCGCCTCTGATTGTCGACATTTCTTCATCAAGCCGGAATGCGGCCTCGGCTGCGCGCTGCAGCCTGATTTTTATGTCCTCAGGAAACAGCCCTTTGTACTTATAATTAAGCGAATGTTCCACTGTTGCCCAGAAATTCATCGCCAATGTTCTGATCTGGATTTCTGCCAGTATATTTCTTTCACCGCGGATTGTCTGCACTGGATAACGGATCACGACATGATAGGAGCGATAGCCGCTCGCCTTCTTATGAGAGATATAGTCTCTTTCCTCGACAATCTCAAAATCATTACGGCTTCTTAATAATTCAACAACTGTCTTGATGTCATCCACGAACTGGCACATGATCCGCAAGCCGGCAATATCCTGCATTTCTGACTCAAGCTTATCAAGTGAAATTCCCTTTTGATGGGCTTTATCAAGAATGCTCGCAATAGGCTTTACCCTTCCAGTGACGAATTCAATCGGAGAATGGTCGGAATGGAGCTCATATTGGCTCCTGATCCCCTTTAGCTTTACCTTCAATTCTTCCACAGCGTGCTTATAAGGTTCTAAAAATTGATCCCAGTGTTTCACATCAGTCACCTCATCCGGTTCTATTCACGAAAGCCTAAGCGGAGGGTGCGGCAAAAACCTGTTCCACTTTCGCGACCATTTCCTCTCCATAGTTGCTGTTGCCAGTTATATTTGCAATCAAATATTCCATTTCACTATGGAAGCCATCCAGTTTAAGTTTGCCCCCATCGTTTGCTAAAAACGTTTCTAGTCCAGCCTGCAGACCTTCCTGAATGACACTCCAAGTACCTGCAGGAATGGTGATATAATGGTACCCATCTTCTTTATCAATAATATAAATAAATGATAATTGATCGGAATCAACAAGCATCTGCCCAGTAGCGGCAAAGTCCCCTAGGTCTGTCTCAAAGTCTGTAGTAAGAAGTAACTCACTATTTTCTATTTTCGCATTTGTAATTAAAATTTTTTGGCTCATTTCTTCAACCTCCATAATCTTTTTTATTTTATCATATCGAACCATTTTCTACTAAGGATTGAAGCCAATCAGATTTAACGAGATAATAAGCTTAGCTAATTTGGAAAGGACAGATAGACATGGGCCAGAATATCGAAATCGAATTTAAAAACATGCTGACTGAAGATGAATTCCACTTCCTTGAAAGATTTTTTAAAATAGAGCCGGAGCAATTTAAAAAACAGATTAATCATTATTTTGATACAAATGCCTTCACTTTGAAGGAGCATGGTTCTGCATTAAGGATCAGGGAAAAAGGGTCCAAGTTTGAAATGACTTTAAAGCAGCCCGCCGAAACAGGGCTGTTGGAAACGAATCAAATGCTTACTACTGGTCAGGCTGAGGAAGCCTTGTCATCAGGAAAACTGCCAGAAGGTGAAGTAAGAGACGCTGTTGTGAAATTAATTAAAGATACAGAGCCATTGCAATACTTCGGGTCGCTCACAACCGTGCGTGCCGAGGTTGAGTACAAAGAAGGATTGCTTGTTCTGGACCATAGTTACTATTTAAATACAGAAGATTATGAGCTAGAATATGAAGTAACGGATGAGACAGAAGGATATAAGGTTTTCTCTAAATTATTAGGAGAATTAAAAATCCCTCATAGACCAACCGATAATAAAATTAAAAGATTCTACACTAAAAAATATAATCTTTTACAAGAATAGACCAGGCAGGAGACTCATGATGAATGTTGACCAGTTAAAAGTCATGCTTGAATTGCAGGCGCTCCAAAACTTCAACCAGCCGACAACCAGCCAATCTGGTAACAGCCTTTTTCAGGAAATGCTTTCCGGCATCCTCAGTGACCAAAGCAATTCTCTGGGTGCCACTGCAACAAGGCTTGAAGAGTTATTTAACAACGCGCAAACAGCGGTTGATTCTTTCGATTTAACAAAACCGAGCATTGGACAAATGCTTCCTCCTATTCAATTGACAAAAGTGGCGGCCAATAGCCATGCTGATTTTGATGGAATCATTGATAAGGCTGCTACTATGTTCAATATTCCGGCCAAACTCATTAAATCTGTCATTCAAAAGGAATCCAACTTCAATCCAAATGCCGTGAGCCATGCCGGCGCTTCAGGACTTATGCAATTGATGCCAGCGACAGCCAGAGGCCTGGGCGTTAAAAATGTATTTGACCCAGCGGAGAATATTCTCGCAGGAAGCAAATACCTCCGTCAAATGCTGGACAAGTATGACAATAACATCGAACTAGCACTTGCAGCATATAATGCTGGACCAGGAAATGTTGACAAATATGGGGGGATCCCTCCATTTAAAGAAACGCAAAACTATGTACGGAAAGTCACGGATGTCTTTTACGGATAAAAGGCACTTTAAAAGGAGAATATTCCCATCGGTTTTGACCGCCTGTCAGTGGTAACAGGCGGCCTTTTTGTGTACATTATTAGAAAAGCGCAAGGGCCTTGGTCTGCCCCGACAAGCGTTGGAGGGCCGAACGGTGAAGTCGTTCTTTGACTTCATCGGGCGGACCGAAAAGACTCGAGGGGCAAGGCGCTGGAGCTGGACATCATTACCCGTTCAAAAGGATTTATATATTCAATGACACCATTCACCGTTCAAAAGGATTTATAAATTAAATAAAGAAAAAGCCGTTTTTACAGAAGTCAAGACGATTTGTTTGAGATATAAATTTAGCATTGCTACAATAAAAAGCATAACTATCAAAGCAGAATGAAATTTCTAAAATCTATTTTAAAGGAGTTATCAATATGGTTGAGAATAAGACCTTACCATTCGAAGCCATTGGCGAAGGGACACTTCACCGGCTGGTCGATGTTTTTTACCACCGCGTTGGAATGCATCCTGATCTTGCTCCTATATTCCCGGATGATTTAACTGAAACTGCCCGAAAACAGAAGCAGTTTTTAACTCAATATTTAGGAGGCCCTTCCTTATATACCGATGAACATGGCCATCCAATGCTCCGCGCAAGACATTTGCCGTTTGAAATCACGCCGGTAAGGGCGACAGCCTGGCTTGCCTGTATGGCTGAAGCCATGGATGAAGTAGGGCTTGAGGGACCTGTAAGGGAAGACTTTTACGCAAGACTATACCTGACCGCCCAGCATATGATTAATACACCAGATGATGAAACTGGTGATAACACATGAAACTGAGTCGGGAAAACCTTTTGAGCTATGACCCATCAGAGTTTTGCCATAGCCTGGAGAAAAAACCTATCGAAATTTATATATTTGTCGACCCGCTCTGTCCGGAATGCTGGGCACTCGAACCAATCATCAAAAAGCTGCAAATCGAATACGGCAAATATTTTTCAATTCGCCATGTTTTAAGCGGCAAACTTGCCACGCTGAACATGAGCAGAAAAAAACGCTACGAAACGATCGCCGAGCTTTGGGAAAAAACAGCAAGCAGAACAGGAATGTCCTGTGACGGATCGCTGTGGTTTGAAAACCCGGTGTCATCCCCTTATTTGGCATCAATCGCCATAAAATCAGCCGAGCTCCAGGGGAGAAAGAAAGGCATCAGGTTCCTGCGCAAGCTTCAGGAAGTACTATTTCTTGAAAAACAGAATGTCTCGAACTTCGAAGTGTTAAAAAACTGCGCGAGGAGCGTGGGTTTGGACGTTGAGGAATTCGTAACCGATATTCATTCTGAAACAGCAGCAAAAGCATTTCAGTGCGATTTAAAAATAACGAATGAAATGGATGTCCAGGAAATCCCGACATTCGTCTTTTTTAACGCGAATGTTGAAGAGGAAGGTATTAAGATTACCGGTCTTTACCCATATGAGGTGTATGTCCAGATTCTGGAAGAAATGCTGCAGGAAAAACCAGAAGCATCCCATCCGCCGATTCTCGAACAATTCCTGAAGCATTACAAAATGGTCGCATCCAAGGAAGTAGCCGTTGTATATGATATAACTGTTCAACAGGCAGAGAAGGAATTAAAGAAATTAATGTTAAAACAACAAGTCGAACAAATACCCGCTAAATATGGAGTGTTTTGGCGATATGTTGAAGGATGACCGTGCATTTGCGCGGTCTTTTTAATTTGATTCTCGTGTAGACTGTTCCTCCAGTTCGGGGCACTGGAATATTAAGAGCAGATTGCTAGCTCGTTAAAAAGTGATTGGTCGATATATTTAAAAATCCGCCGATATATTTTTAAATGTGGTCGATAAAATCAAAATCCGCCGATATATTTCAAAATATGGTGGATAAAATTTTAAAACCGCCAATATATTTCGAGCTATGGTCTATATATTTATATTTCATCACTTCTGCTAGTGTTTTTTCACCTAAATATGTATGACTTACGCATTAATAAACAGAAAAAGGCCTTGCAGCTCTCCAACTGCAAGGCCTTTTCTCTATTTTATACGAACAAAGGGGATGGGAGAAATTTTTCACGGTCAAACAAAGGGGTAAATGTTTGCTTGTGATCAACTTCACGCTATAAATATATCATAACCCTTCCCCCTATCACAATAACCTTGTGTGTTATTTCACAATATTGTCAAATCCCATTCATGAATGCCTGGACTGAAGCATATAAATGAACTATAAAGCGATCCGGAGTGATTCAATTGGATAAACTAGGTCTTACCCTTATTGCTCTGTTCATACTATTTTCATTTATTCTTCATATTTTTGGATTAATGCATCTCCTGCCCTTGTATCTAACCTCTCCTATTCTATTTCTAGCATTATTTATTTTACTGATATATTTAAATAACCGAAAAAAGTTCAAAGGCTTCTAACTCTCTTTTCCAGGTGCCTTTCAAGATCAAGTGTCTTTTGAGGTAAAAAAACCGGCCGCAATTTCTGCGGCCGGTTTCCTTATTTTATGAAAGCAATGCTTCCATTTCGTTAAGCTTTTCTTCGAAGACCTTCAATGCATCCTCGATTGGTTTAGAACTTGTCATATCTACGCCTGCTTTTTTCAGTACTTCGATTGGATAATCTGAGCTGCCTGATTTCAAGAAATCAATATAGCGCTCAACAGCCGGCTGCCCTTCTTCAAGGATTTGTTTGCTCAGCGCTGTTGCCGCGCTGAAGCCAGTCGCATACTGGTATACATAATAATTGTAGTAGAAATGCGGGATTCTTGACCATTCAAGACCGATTTCTTCATCAATAATGATGTCCTCTTCACCGAAATACTTTTTATTGAGCTCGTAGTAATCTTTTGTTAATGAATCTGCCGTTAATGCCTCGTTATTTTGTGCCTTTTGGTGAATCATATGTTCAAATTCAGCGAACATAGTCTGTCTGAATACTGTTCCCCTGAAGCCTTCGAGGTAATGATTCAGAAGATACAGTCGCTTCTGCTCATCATCAATTGTTTTTAGCATATAGTCATTCAACAACGCTTCATTGCAAGTAGATGCCACTTCAGCAACGAAAATAGAGTAGTTACCGTAAGGATATGGCTGTGTCTTCCTGGTGTAATAGCTGTGCACGGAATGGCCGAACTCGTGAGCCAGCGTAAACAAGTTATTAACATTGTCCTGCCAGTTCATCAGGATATATGGATTAGTGCCATACGCCCCTGAAGAATAAGCTCCGCTGCGCTTTCCTTTATTCTCATAAACATCTACCCAGCGATTTTCAAATCCTTCATTCAGGATATTGTTATATTCATCTCCAAGAGGCGCTAAACCTTTTAGGACATATTCCTTTGCCTCCGCATAAGGAATCTCCATTTTCACATCCTTAACAAGCGGTGTATAAAGATCATACATATGAAGCTTATCAAGGCCTAATACCTTTCTGCGAAGCTTGACATATCGGTGCAGGAGGTGCAGATTGTCATTAACGGTATTCACAAGGTTTTCATAAACACTTTCAGGAATATTATTCGCAGAAAGCGCAGCATGTCTTGCAGATTCATATTTGCGGACCCTTGCATTGAAATTATCCTTTTTGATATTTCCGCTCAGTGTGCTGGAAAAGGTATTTTTAAAGCTGCCATATGTTTTGTACACAGCTTTGAAAGCATCTTCTCGAACCCTGCGATCTTCGCTTTCAAGGAAACGGATATAGCGGCCATGCGTGATCTCCACTTCTTCTCCGTTCTCGTCCTTGATTGAAGGGAATTCTAAATCAGCGTTGTTCAGCATTCCAAATGTATTCGAAGGTGAGCTCATTACCTCTGAAGCTTGAGCGAGGAGAGCTTCTTCTTCAGCGGATAGCACATGCGGACGCTGAAGATTGATTTCCTCCAATGCATGCTCATAAAGCTTCAACTCTTCTTTTTCATTCAAGAAGCCTTTGATCTTCTCTTCATCAACAGCCAGGACTTCCGGCACGATGAAGGCAAGTGCACTTGCTGCTTGAGAATACAGATTCTTGATGCGGTCATCAAGCCCCTGATAAAATGAATTCGTTGTATCCTGGTCATAGCGCATGTGCGCGTATGTATAAAGTCGTCCTAGACGCTCAAGCAATTTATCCTGCAACTGGAGCGCACTGTAAAGTTGTTCAGCACTTTCACCAAGCTTGCCTTGATACTCCTGAACAGAAGGAATCAATCCTTTAACTTCATTGAATTCTTTTTCCCATTGCTCATCAACCGCAAAAATATCCTCAAGTCTCCAAGTATTCTCTGCAGAAACCTCGTCCCTTGCTGGTAATTTCTTTACCGTAGATTCGTTTGACATATAGATCCTCCTTACAACATTTCGGAATTCGAAAAACTTTTCTAGTAACATATATTCGATAATGGTTTCTTATTTCCTTCTATAAAATTAAATAAGGAAAAAGTTTTTCTTTTTCGTGAGTTTGCATTCTAACTACCCTATTTTACGCAGTTATATCACATTTCATGTTAGTGGGAATATTGATTGTGTAATTTCATTTCGGTACTTGGTGAATAAGTTGGCTTCTGCATTGATTTGTTCGTTAATTGAACCTGGGACAATAATTTCCCGGAGTACTCTCACTGTACCTGAATCGATTCTTTCCAAGAATGATACCTTTGTTAAAAGTAATACATATTCAGCAAGAGCGTACCAATGGTCTCTTTGTCCAGCAACAGGCAGGGTTCGTAGTTTGATTTCTTTCCTGCTTAATCGCCTATTAAAGGCTTCCCGGATATTCGCATAAATTATTATGTCCCCCTTTTGATAATGCCGGAATACATCTAGGTATAAGAATGTCTGCCATATGAGTGAAGGTGTTTCAATATAGGGGCTAGAGCGGATAGGAAGGCCGATTTCGGCTGGAAGTGTGAGAAGGCTTAGGTGATTGCGATAGAGTTCTTTCAGGAATGGATTTTGCCATGCTCCTGGGGAAGTTAAGTAGCGGGATTTAAGCTTTTGATTTTCAGCTTGCCAAGTCTTCAATATGGGGAATGGTTTATCGATTGGGCTCAGTAGCTCCTCTATTGAATAGTGATTAAGTGAGTTCACTATAAGATTCGTGATTGTCTTCTTTGAAGTGATTGGAATGGCACCATTCAGATTGATGAATTGCCCTGAAATCGGACAAAAAGCCGGGATATTCCATGAGTGCCTTGTCTGCCTAGTGAAGAGATAGAGGAAGTTATTGATTGATACAACATTATTTTTCTTGCGCCTGACCAATGTCTCTGCAGCAACCCAAATTGGTATTACACCATAATGCAAATAAGTTCTGGTCCTTTTTTCAAAAATCTCTTCAGGTATAACTGAACATTGGAATTCAATCGCATATTTTTGGTTTTGCAACTTGAAAGCAATGTCGGGTTTCTGCTTCATTTGTTGGTCAAATTGCTCAAGTTCAGCATTGATTCCTTGCTTTTTCAGCCAATTGAAGAGCTGAAGCTTTCCAGAAAGATGATATTCAGATTCACGATCATACTCATATTGGCAGCTGCCTCCCGCCAAATGAGAAAAGTGCCAAATCTTCTTGCTCCCCAGTTTCATAACCACCTCTTCACCACATTCCGGACAGTGGAACTTTTCAGTCGATCTAATTCCTATTAAATCACTTTTTTCCCACCTTTCACCCAGGGATAGCTTTTCACCATTACTTTTATTCGCAACTAGCACATTCTTTGCGCCTCCCTTCACCATGAACATATTCTAGTCTATTGAGCTAATACCTTTTTAATAGGAAAAAGTTTATAAAACGTTCACAATAAATAAGAAAAGCGCAAGCGCCTTGGTCAGCCCCGACAAGCGCTGGAGGGCCGACCAGTGAAGTCGCTCTTTGACTTCATTGGCAGGACCGAAATCGAAAAGTATAGCCGACTGTCCAGGAACGCAGAAACTGGAGACTCCGACAAAGAAGCGCTTTTTGCTTCTGCCGGCGGTGTTGAAGTTTTGGAGTTTCTAGGAGGCGACACTAGACAAGCGACTCGAGGGGCTAGGCGCTGGAGCTAGACACTTATCTAAGTGAAAAAAATTTATACTTTCTTATTCATTAAAATAACCCGGATTTGCATCCGGGCATCTAAAGCATCGGCGACAACAGTCTCGACGTGGATTCGAGAAGTCTGTAGCCAATGTGGCGTTTGCTGAAATCATCCATGATAATTTCAGTTGAGTCAAGTACATCGTTTTTATATTCTTTAACCAGTTTCGCAGTGCTGCTAGTTTTATAAAGGAAGGCGTTGACTTCGAAATTCAGGTGGAAACTTCTCATGTCCATATTGGATGTACCGATGGAAGCAAGCTCACCATCAACGATGACGATTTTGCTGTGCATAAAGCCCTTTTCGTATTCATAAATCTTTGCACCGGCTTCAAGCAGTTCTGGAAAATACGATCTCGAAGCATAGAATACGATTTTTTTATCTGGCCGCTTTGGCACAAGAAGCCTGACATCCAGGCCACTGAGAGCCGCAACTTTAATTGCGCTGAAAATGTCTTCATCCGGGATGAAATAAGGCGAAGCAATCCAAACTGACTTATCAGCTGAGGAAATCATCGAAAAGAAGATATTCTTTATGACACTCCATTCGTTGTCAGGTCCTCCGGCAATCATTTGAACCCCTCCATGAGTGTTAGCCTGCAGGGCTGGCGAGAGATAATCCGACGTCAAAAAGCTTTTGTTCGTCATGTAATACCAATCTTGAAGGAAGATCAGCTGGAGACTGCGAACTGCTTCTCCTTTAGCCATTAGATGAGTGTCACGCCAAAAACCGAATCCTTTGTCCCTGCCAAGGTATTCATCCCCAATATTCAAGCCACCAACAAAGCCAACGGTCCCATCAATGACAATGATTTTCCTGTGATTCCTGAAATTGAATTTACTGTTCAGGAACGGCAGACGGACGGGACCAAATTCAACCACTTCTACCCCTGCTTCACTCAAGTCAGAAATATACTCTTTCGAGAGCTTCCAGGATCCAACGGAATCAAAAAGGAACCTGACCTTTACACCTTTTCTTGCTTTGCTGATCAAAACTTCCTTAATTTCATCACCAATTTTATCGTGTCGAACAATGTAATATTCCATATGAATATGGTGGGTAGCTTTTTTTAGCTCTTCAAGGATATGGCTAAAGGTCTCATCACCATTTGTCAGTACCTTTGTGGAGGTAGCAAAGGAGATAGGGCTGTTTCCGAGCTTCTGGGCAAGGGTAAACAAGCGGCGATGGTCCTCTTCCATTTCGAGCATCCTCGCTTTGTTGACCCTTTCTGAGTCTCCTTCAATTTTTGAAAAAGCCTTTTTATCAAGGAAGTATTTGCGCCGAAACATCTTTTCCTTGCGTTTATTCCTGCCGAACAATAGATAAAAAATAAAACCGACAACCGGGAAGCCGCCAAGCACGACAATCCAGGTCAAGGTCTGGGCTGGATGACGATTCTCAAGGAATATCACAAAGCTGATGAAGATGACTGTGAGTGACATAAATATACTGATATACCCAAGATAAACTGCATCAAGTTTTTCATAAAACAAATAATAAATGCCAGCCAGAATTAATAAAAAAGTTAAGATGCGCACTGTGTTCTTCATTGTTACCACCTGTTTTCTCTCTCTGAATTGTTCCTGCAACCGGAAATAGGAACTTTAGATATATATACGTTTCTAATAAGTGAAGAGATTCATACAAATTATATCAAAAAAAGCGCAAGCGACTCGTTCAACCCCGCCATGAGGCTGGAGCTGGATTAAAAAAGCCGATTTCATCTCTGAAATCGGCCTGCAATCATGAAAAATGCTTTCTTATGACACTAAACACGTCATCTTCGATAATCTTATTACCGTATTCATCGAGACGGTGAATCGTAACTGTCGACTCCTGCCCATACTCTAGAAGAACGCTTAGAATATTGTCAATTTCCTCTTCATCTTCAAAATCCTGCTCAGGAAACTCAATGTATAAATAATACTTGTCATCATAGCTGTATAAGCTTGTTTTGACTTTGTCTATTCCAGGCCGTTTCGAGAGTGAGATGACATCTTCGAAATCCTTGAAATACAGCAGGAATTCTAAGTCATCCTCGAAGGCTTGATCAGCATCCTCAATCCCTTTAGGATTGAATTGGTGGTCAAGCAGCTCTTCGATTCGTTCATCGACTGGCAGATCCTTCAGTTTATCGTTTGGAAGCGGCAGTTCAAACTTAGGGCCGTCCTTCGATAGCTGCGCCTTAGTAACTAAAACCTCCAGACCTTTTTCAAGGGCCTGAACCTGTATCCACAAAGGACCTTCAACGGCAAACTCTTCCTCGGCATGGACTTCATCCATCATCTCCCAGAAAAGCTCTTCGCTGCGGTCACGGTTATACCAGATTTCCTCCCGGTCAAATCCGCGCTCTTCTATGTCCATATATGAAATATAGAACTTAACCGTATTCTCATTAATACGTTCGATTTCCATTCGCTTTCTCTCCCTTCCAGGCAAAGATTTGAAGGGACTAAATACCCCCAAAAAAGCAGTTGGTCTTTATTATTTACCCTTAATAAATAAGCCTAAATCACCTTGATTTACAAAGGGACTGTGTAAAAAGAAATAAACGATCTTGTACTTTTATTTTATGTTATATTAAGCCATTTTGGAAACAAAATATACACCCATTTTTTATAAAAGGGAAATGTTTAATTTTGTATGGATCGACTTACTGTTGAATTAGGCTGCTGTATAGGCACGAATGCGCTGCTTTTTTCACAGAATTCTCTCCCCTTCAGCTACAATCAGCCAAATTACCCCAAATGTTATTTGGTTTTAATATACTATAAATTTTAAAGTATTCTTTATATTTTAGCAGAACTGCACCTATATTTCAATTTGTCTGCACGGCCATGATTTTTTGGATATGTTCTTTTATAGAGGCTGTTTTCGTAAAGATTGTTGTTAAAAACCTAAAGCCGATTTTAACGTAATATATACCCATTTTCCAGGTCGGTATAAAGTTTGCATGCTCTTTTTTCATTAGAAACGTCAACTTTCGGAAGGGATATAGATAATTCAATCCAATTTTGTATTCAATAGCATCAAAGTGTGAGAAAAGAGCCTTTATAGAAAATAAAAAGCCCCCAAAAGGGAGCTTAGTTTTGTTATATTTAATTGACTAAACGCTGAGCCTCGCGCAACTGGAAAGTACGCACTTTACGCGGCAGGAATCGTCTGATTTCGTCTTCATTGTATCCAACCTGCAGGCGCTTTTCATCAATGATGATCGGACGGCGAAGCAAGCCAGGATTTTCTTTGATAACCTCAAACAGTTCTTGTAGAGGCATGGTTTCCAAATTCACATCAAGCTTTTGGAAAGTCTTCGAGCGGGTAGAAATAATCTCATCCGTTCCATCTTCGGTCATTCGAAGAATTTCTTTTATTTCATCGATAGATAATGGCTCTGAGAATATGTTTCTTTCACTATATGGAATCTCATGTTCTTCAAGCCATGACTTTGCCTTTCTGCAAGAGGTACAACTTGGTGAAGTGTATAAAGTGACCATTGGTAATTCACACTCCCTTAGATTTACTTATATTATTTGCTTTAAATGAGCTGTCATTTCTTAAATAATAATAAGTTTAATTTTATAATTCATATTGTTTATTATACACTATGGATTTAATAAAAGGTATCCCTTTTCATAATTTATCCCGGGTATTTATGTAAGGATATTTTTACTCTTCTCTATATATAACGAACGAAATAGAAAAAAGTTTCAATATTATTTATATTTTCATCACCCTTTGATCTAAATCTATATAAATATTCGTACAATTCTACTTGTTTGTGTCCGTTAGACTTTCATTTTCATAACTTAATTATATTTACCCGATTGCAAAAGACTTAAACCCATTTATTTTAAAAAAGTTTTATTCTCATTTAATTCAACCAAAATGAAAACGCAACCATGTTAAAACAATGGTTGCGCTCTTGATTTAGATATCCTGGAGCAAATCATCCCGTTTATCTTCAACAGTTAAGACTTCCTCAACTGGCTGGTAGGATTCTCCGTAAAACTTTTTATCTTTATAAGTATGAATCATATTGTAGGTCTTCTTCATCGACTCATATACTAAATCCTCTGAGGCCTCGTCCGGTGACCAATAAAGGATTTCCATCTCATTGATTTCCTTCGTTGCGAGCGACCGACGTCTGTAACCAATCGTCCTAGCATGCTCGAAGCCTTCCCGTTTGTAAAAACGAAGACGTTTTTCCGTATCCGTATCCTCATAATTAACTGGTTCAACCTCAAGAATAATTGGTTTGCCCTTTTCCTTCAGCTTCTCTATCAGCTTATGGCCTAGTCCCTGACCTCGCGTCGTCTTAGAGACAAAAAGGTAATCGATGAAAACAAAATCATCAGTTTCAACGTACATGAGGACATGCCCGGGACCTTCGTCCTTATGGTAAATCTCTGGTCTTTCCTTTAAAAGTGTTTCCATATGTTCTTTTGATTTCATTTCCTCAATCGGGAAATACTGATTTAATTTCTCATACCAATGCATTGCTTATCTCCTTTTTATTTTTATTCCTTCCTGATAAGCACCCAGCTTTTCTTATATAATCATGATCATAATACTTGTATTATTTTTTCTTTATAAAGTTCTTTTAATACACCGGCAATTCTTTTAAAATAAAGATGTACGGGGATCATGAATTATATTTATCACAAAATCACTATCAAGACTTAGTGAAAAAAAAGGTGGAGGTTTATCATGGGCGGTTACATAATGGATTTAACTATCGTTGCTTTACTGATTGTGGGCATTACCGCGACAATTGGTGTGATTACCAATGGAGTAGGAACCAGATTCTTTAGTGGAAATAAAAGAAATGAATTCGTCGATCAATCAACTAGTTTGCAAACTGGTTGGAAAAATGTCGGCGGCAGCAAGAAGTAATCCACATCCCAATTGTTATTATAACTTATTTTGATATCGATAATCTAATGATATGAAAAGCCTGGAACGATATTTAATCATTCCAGGCTTTTTATATAGTATCAGAAAGTATTATTTTTTCACTTCGAGAATTGTCCAGCTCCAGCGCTTGTCGGGGCGACCAAGTCGCTTACGCTTATCTTACTCCCAGGTTATGGCGTGTAATCAACATTAGGTGAGTATCTGTTGCTTGCGTTCCATAATAAATATTCGTTGATTCCCTGATCCTTTAAGGCCCTGATTTGGTCTTCGACTTCCTTTTTCCCGTATACTAGGTAATTTCCACTACCTAACCAGGATGCAGTAAAATCCTGAAGCCAAGGGCGTGATACAGGCGGGGTCTTTAATTCAGCAAGTTTCTGTTTTTCCATTTTTGCGTATTCCTGAACGAGACGGTATGGCTCTGTGTCAGGCTTGGCAATTCCAAAATAAGAAGTCCAATGGCTTGGATAAATCATAGAAGAAATGACATCCACATTCTCTGATATTTTTGAGAAGTTCTGTCCGATTCCTGGTGCTTCAGGAAGTGTTGCTGTATAGCCAAAGATATCAACCGAAACTTTTACATCATATGGCTTTAGCTCTTTTCGAGCGTATGCTACGAAATCAGTCACCGCTTTAACCCTTTTTTGCACATTATCCATTTCAACATCCTTGTAGTCCCCCATGGAATATTGAAGTGTTGAGTCTCTTCGTTCGAAACCCTCAGGAAAACGCACATAATCAAATTGGATTTCCTGGAAACCCATTTTCGCTGCTTCGATTGCAATTTGAACGTTGTAATCCCAAACTTCTTTAACAAAAGGATTTACAAACGATTCTCCTCTGCCATTTTTCCAAACCTGGTTTCCATCCTTGAATGACCACTCCGGCTTCTTGTTTGCCAGTGCTGTATCTTTGAAAACTACTACCCTTGCAATAGGATATATTTGTTTTTCTTCCAAGGTTTTCAATAGTTTTTTCGGATCTTTAATATAAGGCTTTCCAATCTCTTTGAAGGAAGAATCTTCATCTGGTTTGTATGTAAGATATCCGTGGTCTTCTTTGATATCAATAACCATTGCATTTAAATCAGTCTCATCAACAAGTTTGGTAAGACTATTAAACCTCTCTCCTCCAGCTGAGTTTCCAGTTACATAGATTCCCCTTACAGCGTCAGGATATTCAAACGTGTAACCCGAGTCGAATTTAAACCTTGGCATCTGCTTTGGAATTTCCCTAACCAGTGACTGATGTTCCCTGACCGGAAGTTTTTCTGTTTCATGTGCTTTCGATTCTGCAAATGCTGTACCTCCTGTTTGTGAAAAAGAGGCAGCCAATAATGCTGCTGCTGCGATTTTTTTAAACTGCACAAACACCTCTCCTTTCAAAACGCTCACTTTAAATAGTAACTTTCTTTATAATATGAATCTATAATTCTATTTTACCCACTTTCGACAGATTTAGATATTATACATTAATATTTTTATTTGGAATTTATTACCGACCCTAAGAATCACTTTTCCTCTTCAATCAAAAAACAAAAAAAAAACGATCTCAAAATAAGAGATCGTTAAATTCATTTGACATATTGCTGCTGATATTGCTTCAGTTCTTTTTCTGAGCAATAAACATAGTGCCCAGGAACAACTTCGCGCATTTTCACTTCTTCTCCATCTGCATACTGATGTACGTTTGGATCATAGGTTTTGCGTCGTCGCGTGCGCTCAGATTCTGGATCTGGAAGCGGGATCGCAGAAAGCAATGATTGTGTGTATGGGTGAAGCGGGTTTTTGTATAGCTCTTCAGCTGTTGTTAACTCAACCAGCTTACCAAAGTACATTACACCAATTCGATCGCTGATATATTTTACCATGGAAAGATCATGTGCGATAAACAAGTATGTTAAACCTTTTTCACGCTGTAATTTCCTCATCAGGTTGACAACCTGAGCCTGGATGGAAACGTCTAGAGCGGAAATTGGTTCGTCTGCGATAATAAATTCCGGCTGCACGGCAAGGGCACGTGCAATCCCGATACGCTGCCTCTGCCCACCTGAAAACTCATGAGGATAGCGGTTGGCGTGTTCTCTATTTAAGCCAACTGTTTCAAGCAGTTCATATACCATTTCCATTCTTTCTTGCTTGCTTTTTGCCAGGCCATGAATATCGATACCCTCGGCAATAACATCGGATACTTTCATCCTTGGGTTCAAGGATGCATAAGGATCCTGGAAAATCATTTGCATACTTCTGTTGAATCTCTTTAAATCTTTTTTATTCTTCTTGCCGTGAACGTTTTCTCCCTTGTAAAGGACCTCTCCATCTGTCGCTTCATAAAGCCTGATTATTGTTCGGCCAGTCGTGGACTTACCACATCCTGATTCTCCAACCAATCCAAGAGTTTCTCCTTTAAAGATATCAAAAGTAATTCCATCAATTGCTCTTACTTCATTAGGTTGACCCATATTGAAGTATTGCTTCAGATTCTTTATTTCAAGAAGCTTTTCTCTATTTTCCATCAGCCAGTCCTCCTCTTACAGTTATTTCGTGCCCATGAATTTACGCATTCTGCTTTTCACAGCTTCCGGCGGTTCTACCTTAGGAGCATCTGGATGCAACAGCCATGTAGCAGCATAATGTGTATCAGACACTTTAAACATTGGAGGCTGTTCTTCTAAGTCAATTTGCATTGCATATTCATTACGAGGTGCAAAAGCATCACCTTTTGGCGGATGCAATAAGTTTGGCGGCGTACCAGGAATTGCGTAAAGCTCTTCATCTTTAGAATCCAGGCTTGGCATTGAACTGATCAATCCCCAAGTATAAGGATGTTGCGGATTGTAGAAGACTTCATCCACAGTACCAATTTCGACAATTTTACCACCGTACATTACTGCTACTCTATCTGCAACATTCGCAACAACACCCAGGTCGTGAGTGATGAAAATAATTGAAGTATCAATTTTTTGCTGCAAATCTTTCATAAGTTCCAAAATCTGCGCCTGGATCGTTACATCCAAAGCCGTTGTTGGCTCATCTGCAATAAGAACCTTAGGATTACATGCCAAGGCAATCGCGATAACCACCCTTTGTCTCATTCCGCCTGAGAATTGGTGCGGGTATTGTTTGACACGCAACTCAGGTTTAGGGATGCCAACCAGCTTCAAGAGTTGAACAGCACGTTCACCAGCTGCTGATTTACTCATATTTTGATGCTTGATCAATGGTTCCATGATCTGCTTTCCAACTGTCATTGTTGGATTCAAAGAAGTCATCGGATCCTGGAAAATCATCGAAATGTCCTGACCACGGATTTTTTGCATTTGTTTGTCGCTCAACTTAGCTAAGTCTTTGCCTTCAAACAAAATCTCACCTTGCTTAATTTCGGAATTGCCAGGAGGCAACAATTTCATGATTGCTTTAGTCGTTACTGATTTACCTGATCCCGACTCACCAACTATTGCAAGGGTTTCTCCCTTTTTCAGTTCAAAGTTCACACCGCGGATCGCTTTAACTTCGCCCGCGAATGTATGGAAGGAGATATTTAAATCTTTAACTTCTAAAATATTTTCCATAATACATTCACCTGCCCCTTAATCGCGCATTTTCGGATCAAGCGCATCGCGCAATCCGTCTGCCAGCATATTGAACGTAATCATGATGATACTGATGATAATAGCTGGAATTATCATCTCATGAGGGTGCAATCTTAGCACTTTAAAACCTTCATCAATCAATGTACCGAGTGATGCATACGGATCCTGAAGACCTAGTCCAATAAAGCTCAGGAACGCTTCAAAGAATACCGCATTTGGAATCGTGAACATTGTATTGATAATGATGACACCAGCAAGGTTTGGCAATAAGTGTTTGGAGATGATTTTGCCATCGCTGTTTCCGAGAGTTTTAGAAGCGAGTACAAACTCCTGTTCCTTAAGCTTCAGCGTCTGAGCACGTACTACACGGGCCATACCTACCCAACCTGTAATCGTCAAGGCAACAGTGATGGAAATAATACCAGGCTTCAACACAAGGATCATTAAGATAACAACAATCATCGTCGGAATACCTACTAGGATTTCGGTAATCCTCTGCATCACGTTATCTAACCTTCCACCGAAATAACCTGATATTGCGCCATACGCAACACCAATTATCATATCAATTACTGCGGCCAAAAGCGCAATGTACAAGGAGATTTGCGTTCCTTTCCAGACACGTGTGAATAAGTCACGTCCTAACGCATCGGTACCAAACCAATAGTACTCTTCTACTTTTTTGACTTCATACATATCGATTTCTTTTCCTGCTTTATTTACCTTTATACCGTCAAACGGAAGCCAGCTGATATTTTCTAGCCCCTGAATTTTAGGTGGCAAATTGTTATGCCTTACATTTTGAGTATCGAATTCCTTGCCGCTGATCACTGGTCCAAGGAATGCCATAATGATCAATATTGCCATAACGATCAAACTTACTAGCGCACCTTTATTTTTGCGGACACGCATCCAAGCATCCTGCCAGAAGGTTAAGCTAGGCTTATTAATTTCCTCGCTCTTGGCCGAATCGATCTCCGCCGGCCTAAAACGATCTTTTGGAATTTTCGTTTCAAAGTCAGCCATTACTTATTACCTCCAGAAAGCCTGATGCGTGGATCGATGATTCCATAGAGAATATCCACAACAAGGATGATAACTACAAATAATACAGCAAATAAAAGAGTTGTTCCCATGATAACAGGGTAATCATTAAGTGTAATTGATGCAACGAACTGCTCGCCAAGACCAGGAATCGCGAAAATCTTTTCAATTACTAGTGAACCCGTCATCAATGAGATTGCCAAAGGTCCTAAAACTGTAACCAAAGGAATTAGCGCGTTCCTTAAAGCATGCTTAAAGGCAATCTCAAAGAAACTTGCACCCTTAGCTTTTGCCAGCATGATATAGTCAGAACCTAAAACCTCAATCATTTCGGTTCTCATGAATCGGGCAGCGATAGCGATCGGCAGCATGGACAGAGCTATTGTTGGAAGGATTGTGTACTCAAATCCTCGCCAGAAAAGTACCGGGAACCAACCAAGTTTAACCCCGATATAATATTGAAGTAATCCAGCAAACACGAAGTTTGGTATGGATTTACCCAATACAGCTATAAACGTTGAACTATAGTCAACCCATGTATTTTGTCTTAATGCCGCAAATATCCCGAGTAAAATACCGACAATCGTACCTAAAATCATTGCTTGTGCACCTAGCTGCATGGAAGGGCCAAGACGGCCAACAATCATATCTGTAACAGACCTGTTATTGAATTGAAAGGAAACCCCTAAATCCCCTTGCACCAAGTTTCCAAGATACTTCGCATACTGCACAGGTACCGGCTGGTCAAGACCATATTTCGCTTTCATGATTTCCATTTGTGCCGGGCTCAATTTGTTCGCACTAGCAAAAGGCGTACCTGGGATGATCTTCATTAAGAAAAATGTTAAGGACGCAATGATGAAAAGAGTCAAAAACATATAAAGTACCCTTTTTAACAGGTATTTTGCCATATCTGTGCACCTCCTGTATTATTTCAATTTTCCCTATTATTCGACAAATGCTCTACAGGGAAAAAGAGAGTATATCTAGATATACTCTCTTTCTATCCTCAGAATTATTACACTCTGAAATAAGAAATTGCTTCAGTTATTATTCTTCGCCTTCAATTGTTACCCACTGGAATGAGTAGTCAGGACCGTAGTTGTAGATTGCAAGCCCTTTTACATTAGGGTTAAGAAGGATGTTAGCTGCACGCTGATAAACAGGCGCTAGACCAGCATCTTCTTCAAGCATGATTCTTTCAGCTTCTTGTTGTGCTTCCCATTGAGCTTTGTCGTCAGTAGCAAGTTTACCTTGAGCATCCTTGATCAACTGATCGTATTTCTTGTTTGAGTAACCCATTCTGTTGCTTCCGCCGTCAGTGATCCAAAGGTCAGTGAATGACAATGCGTTACCGTAGTCAGGACCCCATCCAGCGAATTGAAGATCATAATCCATAGCGTTGTCACGCTCTAGACGAATTGCGAAAGGAACACTTTCAAGATTGATTGTCAAACCAGGAAGGTTTGTTTCTAATTGGTTCTTGATGTAAGCGTCAGTCTTCTTAGCTGCTTCAGTGTCTCCACCAAGGTAGCGAAGCTCTAACTTATCTACGCCAAGTTCTTTAAGACCAGTTTCCCAATATTTCTTAGCTTCTTCAGCATTGAAGACAATTAGGTCGCCGTGCTTCTCACGGAAATCTTCACCATCAAGAGTTACGAAATCTTTTGGTACGAAGTAGTTAGCAGCAACTGAACCGTTGTTCAGGATGCTAGCAGCAAGGTCTTCTTTGTTGAAGCCCATTGCGATTGCTTTACGGATGTTAACATTAGCAAGTGCTTCGTTCTTCTGGTTCATCTTGATCCAGAATACAGTTGCTTCCATCCAGCTAAGCATACGCTCATCGCCTTCGTAAGCAGGAACAAGGTCAGAAGAAAGCAATCCAGTCATATCTGTTTCGCCTGCTTCAAATGCGTTTACAGCAGAGTTAGAATCTTTAACGACGTTTACAGTGATCTTTTCAAGTTTAACTTGATCAGCATTGTGATAGTTAGGGTTCTTAGTTAGTACCCACTCTTCAGCGTCAGTACTTTCCCAAGTTTCCATTACGAATGGACCGTTGTAAAGTAAGTTTTCAGCATTGCTTGCGTAAGCATCGCCTTTCTCTTCAACAAACTTCTGGTTTTGCGGATAGAATGTTGGGAAAGCGAAAAGGTCTTGCCAGTAAGCGATTGGCTTTTCAAGAGTTACTTCTAGAGTCTTGTCGTCAAGAGCTTTAACGCCAAGTGTAGTTACATCGTAAGGTTCTTTCTTAGAACCAGCTGCTGTGATTGCTTCAGCACCCTTGATTTTGCCGCCCATCATGTATGGACCATATGGAGAAGCAGTCTTAGGGTCGATTGCGCGCTGCCAAGCAAAAACGAAATCGTGAGCTGTTACAGGCTCGCCGTTAGACCATTTTGAATCGATAAGCTTGAAAGTGTAAACCAGGTTATCATCGCTGATTTCTGGCTCGCCATCTGCAAGTGCAGGAACTGGCTTGTGGTTCTGGTCAAGGCGGTAAAGACCTTCACCTACGTTGTTTATGTAAGTGAAACTTGTAGAACCTTCAGCAAGGACTGTGTCCATAGTTGGAATCGCAGAAGAATCCAACATTCTTAATTCTTGTGGTACGTTAGCAGTTTCGCCAGATGTGCCTTCGCCATCATCAGGCGTCTTTTCTCCAGCATCGTCATTTCCGCCGCTACATGCAGACAGGATTAACGAGAATACTAGAGTCAAAATCAATAGCAGTGAAAATTTTGACTTTTTCAAAGTTATGCCCCCTCTTTATTAATGTTTTCTGAAAACTTTTTACATTCCCTATTATACATAGATTAAATTAAATGTTCAATATTTTTGCGTGAAAAATTTACAACATTGAAACAATAGTAATAAATTCCCTCCTTGATTTGTGTTATAATAGTGACTTATAAGCCTTTTGCGAGCAAATTTGCCGTGTAACTTATTGTAATATTTGTTTATTTTTTATGTTTTATTCACAAAATCACTTTTATGAAATAACAATATAAGGGAGATTTAGTAAAATGCGTAATAGATTTGGGAAAATTTTTTTAGGATTTTTGGGTTCTCAGGTGCTGATTTTTATTCTCTCACTTGTCTATCAACAGAGTATAACTTTGCTAAGTTATATAAATGTCTCTTTTTACATTGCAAGTGCTCTGCTTTTTTCATCACTAATAGTATTTACAGTCAACTCAGGTTTTTTTGACGCAATTTCCTATTCATTCAGAACAGTTTTCGCTGGCAAAGAAGAAGGAGAAAAAAAGAAATCCTTTGATGAGATGACGCCTTTATCCGAACTGATTACATTTAATGCAAACCCTCTTTTCATGGTTGGACTGACAGATTTTATGTTAATGATTGCAGCACTGATTATTTATTATCTGTAAAAATCTCTCTGGTACTCTTGATTATCATAATTGATTTGATTATAATCATTTTTAATAAAACTTTAAAAGCAATGATGAAGAGTAGTACACTTGTTCAAGGCTATTCAGAGAGTTTGTGGTTGGTGAAAACAAACAGCCTGGCAATTGGAATGGACTTTTGAGCTTCTGGTTTGAACTTAAGTAGATCCAGACGTATTCCTGCGTTAAAGGAATCCATGCTTCACTGAGGCATGGGCAGAGTGACTCATTCGTGAGTAATTAGGGTGGCAACACGGACCATTCGTCCCTAGTATTTAGGGCGAATGGTCTTTTTTGTGTTCTTTTTTCTTCTGTTTAAAGGTTAATGTAAACAATTTCAGACAGAATGAGAACGAGATAAAACTTATAGGAGGAATTTATTATGGAAACTATTTTTTCTGGTATCCAGCCGAGCGGTACCATCACACTTGGCAACTATATCGGCGCAATGAAGCAATTCACAGAACTGCAGGAAGAATATAACTGTTACTTCTGTATCGTTGACCAGCATGCGATAACCGTCCCACAGGACCGTTTGCAGCTTAGAAAGAATATTAAGAGCCTTGCAGCATTGTACATCGCTTCAGGAATCGATCCTGAAAAAGTAACATTATTCATCCAATCAGAAGTGCCGGCACATGCTCAGGCTGGATGGATGATGCAATGCGCAGCCTATATAGGTGAGCTTGAAAGGATGACCCAATTCAAGGATAAATCCACTGGGAAAGAAGCCGTCTCAGCTGGTTTATTAACGTATCCGCCGTTAATGGCAGCCGACATCCTTCTATATAGTACGAATCTCGTACCAGTCGGCGAAGACCAAAAACAGCATTTAGAGTTGACAAGGGATTTAGCTGAACGCTTCAATAAGAAATACAATGACATTTTTACGATTCCAGATGTTCGCATCGCTAAAGTCGGTGCAAGGGTCATGTCTTTACAGGATCCATTGAAGAAAATGAGCAAATCAGATCCTAACAACAAGGCTTTCATCTCTATGCTCGACGACCCTAAGCAAATTGAAAAGAAAATCAAGAGTGCTGTAACTGACTCAGAGGGTATCGTAAAATATGATAAAGAGAACAAGCCTGGCATCTCCAACCTCTTGTCCATTTATTCTATCTTGACCGGCAAATCAATTACTGACATTGAAAAGGATTATGAAGGTAAAGGGTATGGAGACTTCAAGGGAGACCTTGCGAAGGTTGTTGTCAGTGTCATTGAACCGATACAAAAAAAATATTACGAGCTGGTTGATTCACCAGAGTTAGATGAAATTCTTGACCGTGGTGCTGAAAAAGCAAACTTTGTCGCAAACAAAATGCTAAAGAAAATGGAGAATGCGATGGGCCTTGGGCGAAAGCGCAAGTAAGAACAAAAAGCGCAAGCGCCTTGGTCAGCCCCGATAAGCGATGGAGGACCGACCGGTGAAGTCGTTCTTTGACTTCATTGGGCGGACCGAATCGAAAAGTATAGGCGACTGCCCAGAAACGCAGAAACTGGAGACTCCGCCGGCAGAAGCGCTTTTTGCTTCTGCCGGCGGAGTTGAAGTTTCGGAGTTTCTAGGAGGCGACACTAGACAAGCGTCTCGAGGGGCTAGGCGCTGGAGCTGGATTTATAAAAACTTTATCATTTCCTAAACAATAATAGAAACGGAGCTGACAATGTGTCAGCCCCGTTTTTTCGTAATATATATCAATTCACTTTAGGGCCGTGCTCCATTTCCCAAAGTTTTTCGAAAAAGGATTGCCCTTTGATGATGTTTTCGCAAAACTTCTCGTGTTTATGTGACCAGCCAAACTTTGTTTCTTCATATAATTGTTCCCATACATCCTCAAATGGGAGACGCTGAATTTCTTCATATTGCTCAGGTTTCCATTCAGTGAACCAATATCGTACTTCCGCTACATTCTTTGAAGAATTCAGCTGGTCCATGGCCATGAACAATAATTGCTTCAACTGTCTTTCTTTACGCGTCAGACCTCTCATTAAATCCGGAGAAGGCGATAAAATATGGAAGTCCTTTAAGGCGGTTTGATCATTGAACCCATATTGGATCGTATCCTGATTTTCAATCATTTCGTACACGAGTTGCTCCTGGCGCGGGATAAGCCGGCTCTTTCGGATTGGGATATTATACCCGATCGTGTCAACAGCCAGTATGCCCGTTCCATCGGAAACAACGAAACAGTAATCGAGCTGCGTACGTTCATGGTTTTTCCTCAAATATGCCTTACGGTAAATGTCATCCAGAAGCTGTTGAGGCAACTCTGATAAATCATTCTCAATGTAATTAAATAACAAATGGTCAATTTTAAGGAGCGGCACCTGGTCAAGCAGCTCAACCCCATCGTCCTTCCGCCATTCGTGAAAATGGCAGACATTATAGCCGTTCTCTTCCCCTTCGAACCAGTTCACCCAGACATCATGAAGATACAACATGATTTTTAACCCCTCACTTCAAGAAACTGTTTGTCCATCAGTATGGGCATCACTAAGTAAAAATATTCCTTAAAAGGAAGATCAATTTACATCATTATTATGAGGCCAATAAATGCTTAACCAAATGATCCCGATTCCAGCCGGCAGCAAGTAGCACTCCACTCTCCGCGAGACAAAAGCTAAATACTCATCCAGACCGTGCCCAGCCACAATCATATTCAAATATGCAATTGAGCTAATCCCCCCCGATACAGCCAGTCCAAAACCAATCGTCAAAACAAACAATCTAAAGATCATCAGATTGACTCTCTTCATAACAGGAATTCATATCACACACTACGCTCACCCCGGCCTGTCCATTTTTAACATATATATGAAGGAAGTTGGCGGGAAAGTACTGAAAGCTGATTTAAATGGGCCTAAAGAAAAGGGCCAACTACTTGAAAAATGCATCGGTGTCTCATAGGAAAGATTCTGATATGTATTACTTTCGAACTTACGGTAATTTTCCGTTCGAACCTGGGGTGACTTCGGACATTTCCTGCCGCTCCAATCATTGTTTTGGTCGAACCTGGGGTGACTTCAGACATTTCATGCAGTTCCAACCACTGTTTTGGTCGAACCTGGGGTGACTTCGGACATTTCATGCAGTTCCAACCACTGTTTTGGTCGAACTTGGGGTGACTTCGGTCAATTCATGCGGTTCCAATCACTGGTTTGGTCGAACCTGGGGTGACTTCGGACATTCCATACGGTTCCAATCACTGTTTTGGTCGAACTTGGGGTGACTTCGGACATTTCATGCGGTTCCAACCACTGTTTTGGTCGAACTTGGGGTGACTTCGGACATTTCATGCGGCTCCGATCGCTGTTTTGGTCGAACTTGGGGTGACTTCGGACATTTCATGCGGTTCCAATCAATGTTTTGGTCGAACTTGGGGTGACTTCGGACATTTCATACGACTCCAATCACTGTTTTGGTCGAACTTGGGGTGACTTCGGACATTTCATGCGGTTCCAATCACTGTTTTGGTCGAAACTAATGCTACTTCGAACGTCATCAGTGCTTCCTCATCTCCCCTACGACCTCACTTTCTAATAGAAAATAGCCAAAATAAAAAATCTACCTTTGTATGGTAGATTTTTTAACGGCGTGATCTTGGATTCAAAGCATCTTTTAGACCTTCACCTACGAAGTTGATTGACAGAATCGTGAGTGTGATGGCAAGTGCTGGTGGAATCCAGATCCACGGCTTTCCTTGTAATACGTCTGGTTCATTCGCGAATGCTAGCATGTTACCCCAAGAAGGAATCTCGGAAGGTACACCGAATCCTAAGAAGCTTAGTCCTGTTTCTGCGACAATCATAGAAGCGAACAGGATTGTTGCCTGCACGATGATTGTTGAAAGGACGTTCGGCAGTAAATGCTTTGTGATTACTTTGAATGGTGAGCATCCGATTGAGATGGAAGCAAGAATGTATTCATTCTCCTTCTCTGCTAAAATCTTGCTTCGGACAATCCTCGCTACCCCGCCCCAGCTCAGCAAGCTGATAACCATAATCAGGATAACAAGACCATTGACCTTACCATGGAAAATTGTAGCCAATACGATAACGAAAACCAGGAATGGGAAGTTCAGGACGAAGTCAGTAAAACGCATTAGCATGCTATCAACGATTCCGCCGAAGTATCCTGCAATCGATCCTACAATGGTTCCAAAAAAGATTACAAATAGTGTACAGCTAATTCCGACTAAGAGTGATACTCTTCCGCCGTATAACAATCTGGTAAAAACGTCACGCCCGTTTTTGTCCGTTCCCAGCCAGTGCTCTGCAGATGGCTTTAAGGACATTGAGCCAATGTTAATTTTTGTGATATCTGTAGTTGTAATGTACGGAGCCAGAAAAGAGACAATCATTACGAATAACAAGAAGATCAAGCTTGTCATCGCCAATTTGTTCTTCACAAATTTTCTTCTAGCGATGGCCCAAGGAGACATGCCTTTTTCCGGCTTCAGGTTTATCTGTGTATTTTTTGCAGTAGAAACTTCCATAGCCATCCTCCTTAATCAAGCCTGATCCTTGGATCAACAATTCCGTATAGTATATCTGCAACCAGGTTCCCAAAAAGTGTCAAGAATGAGAACATCATTGTCAAGGTCATTAAGACTGGATAGTCCCTTTGGCTGACAGAGTTCAAGAATAATTGACCGATACCCGGATAAGTGAAAATCGTTTCTGTGATGATCGCTCCACCGACCAACGCTACGATATCAAATCCAAGGAATGTAATCAGCGGGATAATTGAATTGCGCAAAATATGCTGATTGTAAATTTTCTTTTCAGGTGTTCCTTTTGCTCGTGCCGTTCTTACAAAATCCTTACGGCTGTTTTCTATAATGTCATTACGCAGGAATTGCGTATAGCTTGCAGTACTCAATAAACCTAATACAAGTGCTGGTAAGAAAACATGATGAATTCTGCTTAACCAGTATGCAGCTGTACCTTCTGTTGTGGAAATATCCACAGAACCGTTTGAAGGGAACCAGCCTAATGTGAATGAGAAGAAATAGATTGCGAACACACCTGCAACAAATGAAGGTAGTGCCAATCCTATATAGTTTGCGGTACCTATGACATTATCGCCAAGTGTATATGGCTTCCTTCCGGCATAAATACCCATGATAAATGCTAGAATATAAGTGATTAAAATACTTGAAAAACCTAGGAATATCGTATTCGGTAAACGTTCTCCAATGATTTCACTCGCTGGGATCTTATAACGGGTTGATTTTCCGAAATCTCCCTGCATGAAGTTTGTAATCCAAGTAAAATATTGAATATGAACAGGGTCATTGTATCCAAGCTTCTCGCGCATCTCTTCTATGTATGCCGGATCCGTATTGTTCGGATCGATTTCCCCACTAAGTGAGTCCCCTGGCATAAGTTTCGCCAGGGAAAACACTACAATGGAGATAAGGAAAAGCATAGGAATCATGCCGAGTATGCGACGTAAACTGTATTTAAGCATATGCATTCTCCTTAACTGAGTAGGTGGGATTTAATGATTATTGCTTGATCCACCATTCATGAGGTGAGTTAGTGCCTGATACGTCAATTTTAAGGCCTTGTACACGTTTTGCAACAGCCATTACTTCTTCTAGCTCAAGAATTGGAAGTGCAGGCACTTCTTCGTTGAAAATCTTCTGCCAGTCAGCATAAAGCTGTGCACGCTTTTCAGTATCAGTTCCAACTACTTCTAAGTCAACAGCATCTTCAAGAAGCTTTTGAGCATCTTCATTTACCCAACGAGGGTAGTTCCAAACAGATTCAACACCCCAAAGTGGTAGTGGATCTGGATCTGCTCCAGTTCCCCATCCGCCGTAGAATACTTCAAGAGCTGGATCGTCTTTTTCAAGTTGATCATAGTAAAGGTTAACATCAGTCATTTGAAGCTCAGATTTCAAACCAACTTCTTCCCAGTACTGAGTCATAGCTTTTGCACGTGCTTCGAAAGTTGGGTTACCAGTAGCATAGTGAGAGAACTTAACTGTGAACTTCTCACCTTTAGGATCTTCACGGAATCCGTCTCCATCCTTATCTACATAACCAGCTTTATCAAGGATTTCTTTCGCTTTTTCAGGGTTGTACTCGTATTGTACAGGCATATCTTTGTTATCTGCAGCAATCCAGTGTGCAGATGGGATCGGACGGTTAAGCGGCTGTCCTAGTCCGCTGAAGAAAGCTTTTACCCACTCTTCGCGGTTGATTGCGAACAGCATAGCTTGACGCAATTCTTTGTTAGCATACTTATCTTTGTCCATTACGTTTTTCTTACCATCGTACTTACCAAGTTTGAAACCGATATAGTAGTAAGATAAGCCAGGAGATTTTACTACTTCAACATTATCAAGCGCTTCGATTTCAGGAAGAACTGTTGGGTGGAATGGAGTCATATCAAGCGTTCCATTTTTAAGTTCTCCAGTTGTTAAAGAAGAATCGATAACTTTAACAACGATCTTATCTAAGTGAGGAGCGCCTTTCCAGTAGTTTTCGTTCTTAACTAGTTCTACTGATTCACCAGGGATAACTTTTGCAACTTTGAATGGTCCAGTTCCTACAGGCTTAGTACGAACCTGCTCAGAAGCAGCCATGTCTTTAGGGGCGATTCCTTCGAATTCCTTGCGAGAAAGAGGGTAAGCCCAGACGTTCTCAAGGTTGTTTACACGAGCTTTGTCAAAAGTGATTTTTAAAGTATAGTCATCAACTACTTCAAGACCAGCAATCTTGTCAGCCTTTCCTTCGTTGAAATCCTTAGCACCTTCGATTGTGTTAACGTTAGACCAGCGCTGGTGTTCTCCACCAAGAGTAGCGATTGTTTCAAGAGCGAATACCCAGTCATGAACTGTAAGTTCTTCGCCATTGTGCCATTTTACGCCTTTTTCAAATGTGAATGTGAAAACCTTGTTGTCATCAGTCTTCCAGCTTGCGATGTTTGGTTCTGCCTTAAGGTTTTCATCATAGTCGATCAATGCATCGTCGAAGAATGCGATGATATCATCGTCTCCATCAGCATCGTAGAAGTTCCAGTTCAAAAGGCCTTTGAATTCAGAACTTAAAGCGTAAGTCAATGTACCGCCATCTTGCGGTCCTGTTTCTTCTGCTGCGTTGTCCTTGTCGTCTTCTTTTGGATCAGTTGTCGTCTTCTTTGTGTCTCCTCCGCTGCACGCAGCAAGGAATGTTGATAAAACCAATACTAGCATAGCTAGCCAAAGCAATGGTTTCTTCATGGTTTTCCCCCCGTTTTTCTTATATTTTTTGTAAAAATTATTGCCCTAGTAAAGGTGGCAAGCAACTCGGTGTCCTGGCTTCACCTCCTTTAAAGCTGGCTTCACTTGAGAACACTCTGCCATCGCAGCTGGGCAGCGCGGATGGAATGGACATCCTGTCGGAGGATTCAATGGACTTGGAACATCTCCTTCAAGTACGATCCTTTCCTTCTTCCTGCGTGGATCCGGCATTGGAATGGCTGAGATTAAAGCCTGTGTATATGGGTGGAGCGGCTCAGCATACATGCTGTTGCGATCAGCAATTTCTACCATATTGCCGAGATACATTACGCCGATCCGGTCACTCATATGCTTAACGACACTAAGGTCATGAGCGATAAATAAGAAAGTCAGGTCAAATTCCTTCTGTAGCTCTTTCAAAAGATTGAGAACCTGGGACTGCACGGATACGTCCAGTGCCGAAACCGGCTCATCTGCGATGATAAGTTTCGGTCTGAGCGCTAGCGCCCTTGCAATGCCGATCCTTTGTCTTTGCCCGCCTGAAAATTCATGGGCATATTTATAGTAAGCATCTTCTGGAAGACCAACTTTTGTTAATAAATCCATTACTTCACCTTTAAGGTCCTTCAGGCTCGCATTCTTGAAGTTCCTGATAGGTTCTGAAACAATATCCCCGACCATTTGCATCGGGTTCAGTGAAGCATAAGGATCCTGGAAGACCATCTGGATATCCTGGCGGATCGCCTGAAGTGTCTTGCCTCTTAGTTTAGTGATATCTTTGCCTTCAAAGATAATTTCGCCGTCTGTTGCATTCAACAAGCGGATGATTGTCCTGCCTGTTGTGGATTTTCCGCAGCCTGATTCTCCTACAAGTCCCAATGTTTCACCCTTTTTAATTTCGAATGACACATCATCTACAGCCTTGACATTGCCGACTGTACGGCGGAAAAAGCCACCTTTTACAGGATAGTAGGTTTTCAGATTCCTAATTTCCAGCAAATTCTCTTTTTCTACTAAAGTTGTATTGCTCATTATGCCTTAACCCCTTCTTTTGGCATACTTGCTTCATATAGAATGCACGCCACTTCATGTCCTTGCTCGACTTCTCCAAGCTGTGGAGTGATACTTGTACACTCTGGCATTGCTTTCGGACAGCGGTTTGCGAATCGGCAACCAGTTGCCGGCATATTCTTAAGTGACGGGACAATCCCCTTGATCGAGCTTAATTCTTCTTTTTCCTCGTCCATTTTCGGAATGGCACCCATCATCAGTTCTGTGTACGGATGCTTTGGATTATAGAAAAGTGTGTCAACATCAGCTCGTTCGACGATGCGGCCTGCGTACATTACGATGACTTCATCACACATTTCAGCAACAACGCCAAGGTCATGCGTAATCATGATAACTGACATATCATTTACTTCCTGTATACTCTTTAGCAAGTCGAGTATCTGGGCTTGTACTGTCACATCCAGCGCTGTAGTAGGTTCATCAGCGATCAACAATTTAGGCTGGTTAGCGATTGCCATCGCAATCATGACCCTTTGTCTCATGCCGCCTGAAAGTTGGTGTGGATATTCATCCACGATTTTTTCAGGTCGTGAAATACCAACGCTTTTCAGCAGCGCAACACTTTTTTGTCTTGCTTCTGCTTTGGTGATTTTCGTATGGTTGAACAATACTTCCTGAAGCTGGAATCCGATTGTAAAAACCGGGTTCATCGATGTCATTGGTTCCTGGAAGATCATCGAAATATCGCGCCCGCGGATTTTGTTCATTTCCTTTTCGGACATTTTTTCCAGGTGGACTCCTTCGAAAACGATTTCCCCACCGCGGATTTTGCCAACCCCTTTTGGCAGGAGCTGCATGACTGAAAGGCTCATAACCGATTTTCCGCACCCTGATTCGCCAACAACCCCGACAATCTGCCTTGGTTTGACAGCAAAACTGACCTTGTCTACAGCATTATAAAATTCACCATCGATATCAAAAGCTGTTTCAAGGTTCTTGACTTCTAGCAAAGGTGCATCTTTATGTATTGAATAGTTGCTCATTGGGACACCTTCTCACATTTAAATAATAAAATATTCTGCAAATTCGATATATTTAAATAAAATGTTATTACAGATTTATTACATTTGCAATACTTTTTTTTCAATTGGGAAATTTATTATTTTTTAAAAATAAGAAAAAACCCGGTATGACAGGGTTTTTTTAGTTTTTTAATTATTTAAATTTTATTAACTTTGTAAATTCATTAGAAGAAATCTTAAACGATGCTTTTTCAGTAAAATATCCATGTTGTTTATATTGTTTTACAATTTCATAGCCAATTGCATAGCCGAGAAGCGTGGGCCGGCCCCTTAATCCAAACAAAATTTCATCATGCTGACGATCATCCCTCTTGATTGAGAGCTTCTCTTTGATCTCTTTTTCCCAAAACTCTGCCAAAACTTTTGTCGAATATCGCCTGCTCCAATCTCCCGTATATTTTTCACCACAATTTTCAGCCACTGCATGCTCGGCAAGACCTTCTAGAATTATTGAGTCGAGGAGGGTATATTCAGCAGGATTTTTCTTTTGTGCCTGCATCCTGCATACATGGTGGTATTCGTGGACAAACAATGCTTCCAGCTCTTTCTCATCGTTTATCGGAGTCAAGAAGAGAAACATTTTATCAACAAAAGATAATCCTGATTTCCCTTTCCCTTCCCTCATTAACTTTGAGTTCGTTTGATCCAGGGGAAAGATGAAGATTGGGATATCTGGGCCTTTCCATTTTCTTTTATACTTATTAAAAATTCTTTCTGCCACTGACCAATACTTTCCTGCCTCCAGCTCTCCGAGCGTCTTCCTGCTTCTGTCGTCCGGCTTGTACATGCCGAAGTTCTTTAAATAGCTGTATATTTTTTTGGAGTCAACCTCACCTTCAAAATAATCAACCAGCTTTTCACATATCCGTTGTGGACTGTTTAATTCAGTCTCTAACCATGTATCAGTCCTGACTACCCCATCGCTTTCCCTCCGAAGAAATCAATATTTACAGCTATTCTATGAAAATAGCTGCCAATAGTTCTGGGATGCCTTATCATTCTCAAAAATTTTCCCAACATGAACAAAAAGCGCAAGGGTCTCGTTCAGCCCCGACAAGCGCAGGAGCTGGATTAAGAAAAACCTTAGAGTCATCCACATTGAAATTATTTTATAATTTCCTAGCAAAAGTAAAAAGCCAGGTTTCCCTGGCTCATTTATTTTTACGTAATTTAATCTTTGAAGTTTTTTAAAAATCCAGTAAATCCATTTAAACCAGTTACTCATTTATCTTCGGGTCAAGTGCATCCCTGAGCCCATCGCCGACAAAGTTAAAACAAATGACGGTCAACAAAATCATCAATCCCGGTGCCAGAGGGTACCACCATGATTTTAATAAGATCGTGAAATTCTGTGCGTCCTGGAGCATGTTTCCCCAACTTGCGTCCGGAGGCTGTATGCCCAGTCCCAAATAACTTAATCCAGATTCCGCCAGAATGACATAGCCAACTGCCAATGTGGCTGAGACAATGATTGGACCCATCGCATTAGGAAGGATATGCGAAAATATAATCGTATGTGTCCTTGTTCCGATCGTTTTGGAGGCAAGGACAAATTCCCTCGACCTTAATGATAGGAACTCACCTCTCACAAGACGGGCAGTAGTTGTCCAGCCTAGCAGTGCGAAGATTAAGATTAGCTTATCCACTCCTGGCTTGAAAATCGTGACGAGAGTAATCAATAAGAAAATGGATGGGATTGATAGTATGATATCTACAAAACGCATAATGATAGCATCTACAATTCCTCCAACATAGCCAGCGACCGCTCCAAGAAAGGTTCCGATTGTAATCGATCCCAACACTGAGGCGAATCCGACCAATAGAGATATTCTCGCACCATATAAAAGCCTTGAAAAGACATCCCTGCCGAACCTGTCTGTCCCGAGCCAGTGATCACTGTTCGGCGGCTGCAATTTTAACAGCAAATTTTGTTTTGAAGGCGAGTATGGTGCGATTACTGGCGCTAGGAGCGCTGCCGAGATAATGATGATCAAGAATACTCCGCCAAAAATGGCGAGCTTGTTTTTGAAAAACTTTCTGACAATGATCCCGAGCATTGTGTCCCGCGAGGTTTTGATACCATGCAAGTCAAGGCTGCCAGAAGTATTTCCAGCTAGATTTGTTTTTGCCATGTTTACCTCCCCTTAATACTCGATCCTTGGATCAAAAATTGCATAAAGTATATCGGCAATCAGATTCCCGATGACGACAAACACCGATGAAATTACAGTTAAGCCCATAAGCACTGGATAGTCCCGCTGGAAGGCGGAGTCTACAAACAATAAGCCAATCCCTGGCCAGGTGAAGATTTTTTCAACAATGACAGCCCCTCCAATGAAGGAAGGAATCATCAAACCAAAAATCGTGATAACCGGAATCAGGCCATTACGGAGGCCGTGCTTATAAATGACTTTGTTTTCTCTAAAGCCTTTTGCTCTGGCAGTCCTCATATAATCCTGCTTTATGACTTCGAGCATGCTAGATCTCGTATACCTGGTCAATCCAGCCATATCGGCGGAAGCCAAAACAAATGCCGGCATGATTAAATGGTGTATCCTGTCCCATAAACTGAAAGGCGCATTCAATGTCGCTACTCCTCCAGTCGGGAACCAGTTGTTCTGCACTGCAAAGACCATGATTAAAATCAGGCCAAGGAAGAAGTTTGGCGTTGCTACTCCAAGAAATGATGTGACTGTCACTGAATAATCCAGCTTGGAATACGGTCGTGTGGCCGAAATGACTCCAAATGGAATCGAAATTAATATGGCCAGGATTGTTGAAACGACCATCAGTAAAATCGTATTTGGCATCCTGTTCATGATCATTTCAATTACGGGAACACCTTTGCGGATAAGCGATGTACCAAAGTCACCTTGAAGCATGGCTCCCAGCCACTTTAAATACTGAATATGGACAGGATCGTTAAGCCCGTACCTTTCCATGAACCTTTCCTTATCAGCCGGACTGATCGTCGGATCCATCATCAGACTGGCAGGATCACCGGGAGCTAACTTCATGATTGCAAAGGAGACAATCGTAATCCCCAGCAGCAAAGGAATGGCCATCAGTATTCGGCGAATGATATAAGATAGCATGGCAATTCTCCTTTTATAAATAAGAGATTTATATTAAGGCATGTTTTTGTATGGTTCTTTTCTCAAACTTTGTTGTTTGCACACTTAATACCGACCTACCAAATGAGTTTTATCACGTTAAAATCGGCTTTAGGATTTTAACGACAATCTTACGAAAACAACCTTTTGTAAAGTTTGAAAGGGAAGGGATTCTCCCTTCCCTCCCACTCTGATCCTATTGTTTCAGCCACCACTTGGAGATATCATAAAAATCATCCTTCGCGTGGAACACGTACCCTTCTAAATTAGCCGGCATACCCCTGTGTACATTTGGATAGTACAAGAATGTGTAAGGTTGGTCTTCTGCCAGCATCTTATAGATGTCAGCATAAGCTGCCTTATATTCATCCTGATCCAGAATCTGCTTCGCTTCTTCCATCAGCTTATCCGCTTCTGGGTTCGAGTACCAGACGAAGTTCAGGCCTTCTTCCATCTGGCTAGTGTGGAATATATCATACTGGTCAGGGAACGTTGATAGGCTCCATCCAAGTACCAGCGCGTCATAGTTCCAGTTCGGAGCTGAAATTTGCTCAATGAATGCGCTCCATTCAACGATTTCCGGCTTCGCTTCAATCCCTACTTCCTTCAACTGTTCTTGAAGGACGACGACGATATCTTCACGTACTTTGTTACCTTGGTTTGTTTTTACAGTAAAGGAGAATTTCTTGCCGTCCTTGTCAAGGATTCCGTCACCATCTGAATCCTTCCAGCCTGCTTCGGCCAGCAAAGACTTTGCTTTTTCTACATCATATCCAAATTTAGGAACATCATCATTGTAGGCAAACGATAATGGACTTTCTGGAACATGCGCCACTTTACCGTCTCCGTTCATGACAGAACTTACAATTGCTTCCCTGTCAATAGCATGAGTGATTGCCTGACGAACCTTCTTGTCTTTGAACAGCTCATTCTTCTGGTTGTAACCAAGATAGGTGTAAGATAGGCCTAGGCCTGACTCTACTTTAACTCCAGGGAATGATTTGACTGTTTCTATGTCAGTTCCAGGAACTCCTGCAGCAAAGTGGATATCCCCTGCCTGGATTTGCGCAATCATCGCATCCATGTCAGGTACAATTTTATACGTAAGCGTATCAAGGTATGGACGGCCTTTGAAGTAATCATCAAACGCTTCTACCTTAACGTATTCACCGTCTTTCCATTCAACGAATTTGAATGGACCAGTACCAATCGGGCTCTTTGTATTGAACTCATGCTCCCCAAGCTCTGCAACAGGTACATCCTTAAGGATATGTTCAGGCAGAATGTAATAGCTTAACGATACTGGATAGAAGGAAGCATCCTTCTTGCTCAGCTTGAACTCGACAGTATAGTCATCGACTTTTGTAACTGATTCCATCGCTTCAAAAGCAGATCCGCGCTCACCATTATAACCAGGGTCCTTTGGAATGCTGAAGGTGAAAACAACGTCATCTGCTGTGAATTCTTCACCATCATGCCACTTGATTCCCTTTTTAAGTTTGGCTGTAAATGTCAAACCATCCTCAGAAATATCAATTGACTCAGCCATGCTCATTGTTGGATTAAATTCCGTATCAGATGATACAAGACTGTCATAAATGAATCCTTCAATGTCAGAGCTGGACGAATCAGTAGAATAAAGCGGATTGAAAACAGTAGGAGCACCAGTTGAACCAATAATCAAATCCCCGCCTTGCTGAGGACCAGTCGCTTCCTCTTCTGTCTTGCCATCATCTCCAGGAGTTTCTTTCGGATCCTCAGATGTATTGCCTCCTGTACAGGCTGTCAGGAAGATCGACAGGATCAGAGTAAGACTAATCAACCACCACGAAGCTTTTCTTAATTTCACATCATTTCCCCCTTAGGTTTTTCACTAGATTTTTTTGCCATTTACGAACCCTTTGTTGTTCGTACTAGTTAATGCATTCTCACAGGCTACGAGACTCATTTCAAAGAGGACTTAAACTCTTGATTCATTATTGGCGGAAAGGGCAACAAAGCTTACGCAAATAGCCTTAAACAATAGAAAGGTGCCGGTATCTCCTCCTTTCAAGTCGTGCTCCTGCACTATGTATACAGATGGCAGGCAACAAAATGGTTGTTCTTGACTTCTTTGAAGTCAGGGTTAACTTGTTTGCAAAGATCAAATGCGGCTGGGCACCTTGTATGGAAGACACACCCTTTTGGCGGGTTTGCCGGGCTTGGCAGCTCACCTTTTAAGATAATCCGTTCCCTCTTGATGGCACCTTTTTTTCTAGGCACCGGCACAGCCGACAACAATGCCTGTGTATAGGGATGAAGTGGTTCTGCGTAAATTTCCTTTTTTGAAGCAAGCTCCATCATTTTTCCAAGGTACATAACCCCGACCCTGTCGCTTATATGCCTGACAACGCTTAGGTCGTGGGATATAAAAATGTAAGTAAGGCCGAATTCTGCCTGAAGGTCCTCCATCAGATTGATAATTTGGGCCTGGATTGAAACGTCCAATGCTGATACAGCTTCGTCGGCAACGATCAGTTCCGGGTTCAATGCCAGTGCTCTTGATATCCCGATCCTTTGCCGCTGTCCGCCTGAAAACTCATGTGGATACCGATTGATGAATGAAGCATTGAGTCCTACTTTCTCCAACAGAATTTCGACTTTCTCATCCCGTTCCTTGCTTTTATATAGATGGTGGGTATCCAGCGGTTCCCTGATGATTGATCTCAGTGTTTTCCTAGGGTTAAGAGACGCGAACGGATCCTGAAAAATCATCTGGATGTTTTTTCGTACATCCTTGCGAAGCTCACTTTCAGATAGATGGGAGATATCCCTGCCATTAAGAATGATCTTTCCATCGGTAGGTTCATAGAGTCGGATAATGGTCCGGCCGACTGTCGATTTGCCACAGCCTGATTCTCCGACAATCCCTAGAGTCTCACCTTTATTCACCTTCAGATTTATTCCATCGACTGCCTTTATATGACCTACTGTCTTTTGAAGCAATCCAGATTTTATAGGAAAGTGCTTTTTTACATCCTGTAATTCAAGCAAGATTTCAGAACTATATTCCTGTGAGTTCTTTTCCAGGATTTCATTTGGTGAAGTCATTTCTTCACCTCCTTGCTGTCATGCAAAAAACACCTTACAGAACGATTGCCGTATTTTCTCTCAAGCTCTGGCATTTCACTGAAACAGCGCTCAAAGGCATGCGGGCAGCGAGGCGCAAACCGGCAGCCTTTTGGGAGATTCTCAGGTGACGGAACATTTCCTTCAATAGAGGCAAGCCGTGAATGGTCTTCGTCGATTGATGGGATGGAACCCATAAGGCCAATGGTATAAGGATGCAGCGGATTTTCAAATAGGTCTTCAACCATCGCTTCTTCTACTACCTGGCCTGCATACAGGACGACGACTCTATCAGCAACTTCAGAAACCACTCCCAGGTCATGGGTAATGATTAGGATTGATGTTTCAAACTTGGTGCTCAGGTCCTTCATCAAGTCCAAAATTTGTGCCTGGATGGTCACGTCCAATGCAGTTGTCGGTTCATCCGCTATCAATAGCTTCGGGTTGCAGCTCATTGCCATTGCAATCATCACCCTTTGGCGCATCCCCCCCGAAAGCCTGTGCGGATAATCATTGATTATTTCCTTTGCACGGGAAAAACCCACCAACTCCAGCATCTCAATCGCCTTTTTCTTCGCCATAGCATTATTCAAGCCCTGATGGTATGTCAGGACTTCCGTGATTTGTTCACCGATGGTAAGTACAGGGTTGAGCGATGTCATTGGTTCCTGGAAAATCATTGATATATCATTTCCGCGAATTTTGCACATTTCTTCCTCGCTTGCTTTGGCAAGATCACGGCCATCAAAATAGATCTGCCCGTCCACAATTTCTCCGGGAGGACTAGGTATCAGCCGCATAATCGATAGAGAAGTAATGCTCTTGCCAGACCCTGATTCCCCTACCAATGCGACAGTTTCCCCTCTATTGATGACTAGATCTACCCCGTCAACTGCTGGAATCAGTGTCTTTTTCCTTTTAAAATAGGTTTTTAGATTCTTTAGTTCCAATAAGGCTGTCACGTTTCTTGCACACCGCCTATCCCAATGAAATTGATATTAAGAGAAATGACTTTCTGACCAAGTAAAAGATTCTGATAATTATTAATTATTAGAAACAGTGTTCTTTTATTACACTTTCATTACTTTTTTCATTGCAATATTTTTTTGTCAGGTTATAGGAATAGACACTTTGTAGGTAAATTGTTTTAGCAGGAAAATAGTTTGAGCTTCCTATTAAAAAAAGTATAGGGTAGCGGGATTGTTGATATATTGGATGATTGAGTAATTCGAATGAAGTTTTTTTAGATTGAAATGCTTTAAGGGAACAGAGGTAGTCTCCTTTTACCCAAATCCGGAGGCAAGCACTTTTTCGGGCAATGCAGGCGCTCTCCTTTTACCCAAATGCGCGGGGATAGCGAAATAAAGGCAAATAAAAAAGCAGAAACCCTAAAATCAAGAAGGGTTTCTGCTTTATAGTTGGAAGAGTTCTCTTCCTCATTAAGCTTCGTATTTTCTGAAAGCTATTGTCGCATTATGGCCGCCGAAGCCCAGTGAGTTGCTGATTGCTGCATTGACCTGTTGCTTGCGCGCTGAGTTTGGCACATAATCCAGGTCACATTCTGGATCCGGTGTTTCCAGGTTAATCGTTGGCGGCAGGATTCCTTCCTTCAAAGCGAGAACCGTGAAAATTGCTTCGATTCCTCCTGCTGCACCAAGCAAGTGGCCTGTCATTGATTTTGTTGAGCTAACTGTAAGCTTGTAAGCATGCTTGCCAAATACTGATTTGATGGCCATTGTTTCGTATTTATCATTATATTCAGTGCTTGTTCCATGGGCATTGATATAGCCAATTTCTTCCGGTGAAAGGCCTGCATCGTCAAGCGCCATTTTCATCGCTCTTGCTCCGCCTTCCCCTTCAGGAGCTGGAGCGGTAATGTGATAAGCATCTCCGGTAGCACCGTAACCGACGATTTCAGCGTAGATTTTTGCTCCACGGGCCAATGCGTGCTCCAGATCCTCAAGGACTACAATTCCAGCACCCTCACCCATAACAAATCCATCGCGATCTTTGTCAAACGGCCTGCTCGCTTTCTGCGGATCCTGGTTAGTAGATAACGCTGTATTTGCACAGAAGCCTGCGAAAGACATTTTTGTAATTGGCGCTTCTGCCCCGCCAGTAACCATTACATCAGCGTCGCCTCGCTGGATTACTTTGAAAGCATCCCCGATTGAGTTAGTTCCAGTAGCACATGCTGTGACTGTACAAGAGTTAAAGCCTCTTGCGCCAAGTGTGATGGATACCTGTCCTGTTGCCATATCAGGAATCATCATTGGCACGAAGAAAGGGCTGACCCTGCGATATCCTCTGTTCATGAAGGTTTCGTGCTGCTGCTCGAATGTCTCCATCCCGCCAATTCCTGACCCAATCCACACTCCGACTCTAGGAGCGTTTTCATCAGTGATTTCCAGGCCGGAATCTTTTACAGCCATCAATGAAGCTGCGACAGCATAATGAGTAAAACGATCCATTTTCCTTGCGTCTTTCCTGTCCATAAAGTTCTCAACATTGAATTCCTTAACTTCTGCTGCAACCTTTGCAGGAAAGTCATCTGCATTCAGTCTCGTAACCGGGCCGATTCCCGATACACCTTCAATGATATTGTTCCAGGTAGTTTCTGCGTCATTTCCAAGAGGCGTAACAGCCCCGATTCCAGTAACAACGACTCTGCGTTTCTCCATTATTATTGCATCTCCTTTATTCACACTCTTATATTATATAGAGTTCATCTAATAATTGGTTTAATTGCCCCAGCGCATTGCAATCGCGCCCCATGTCAAACCGCCGCCAAAGCCAACCATTACTACTACATCGCCGTCCTTGATCTTACCTGCTTCCAGTTCTTCAAAAAGCGAGATCGGTATCGATGCAGCTGATGTATTACCGTATTTATGGACGGTCATTGACATTTTTTCTACAGGCAGTTCAAGTCGCTGACGGGCAGATTCCATAATCCTGATATTTGCCTGGTGGGGAATCAGGAAATCAACATCCTCTTTTGAAAGTCCAGCTTTTTCAAGGACATTAATACTGCTCTCACCCATTTGCCTGACAGCAAATTTAAAAACTTCACGGCCATTCATTACTATATAGTCATCCTGGTACAAATGCTTGCCGCCTGAACCATCAGATCCGAGTTCAAATGAAAGCACTCCTCTGCCATCAGAGACAGGTCCCATGACAACCGCACCTGCTCCATCACCAAACAGCACAGCTGTGTTACGGTCGTTCCAGTCGGTTATCTTGGAAAGCTTTTCTACACCTACTATTAAAACATACTTATATGTGCCTGCTTCAATAAATTGTTTAGCAGTAACCATTCCATACATGAATCCCGCACATGCGGCACTCAAATCCATTGCGGCAGCTTTTTTCGCACCAAGTTGATCCTGGAGCATACAAGAAACTGTTGGGAAAGGCTGGTCAGGTGTAACTGTCGCCACAAGAATCAAATCGAGGTCCTCAGCTGAGATCCCAGCATTGCTGATGGCTTCAACAGCAGCACGATAGGCTAAATCCGAAGTGTCCATATCGTCGCCTGCTATTCTTCGTTCTTCTATCCCCGTCCTTGTCCGGATCCACTCATCCGAGGTATCCATTTTCTTTTCTAAATCAAGGTTTGTTACAACTTCTTCCGGCAAATACCGCCCAACCCCAGTTATCCCTGCATTCATGGGATCCATCTCCTTTTATCTTGGATTCTGTCTATTTTGTTAAATTTTTTATTATCAATTATTATGACTTGGTACTAATTTTAGCAGAAACTGCTCGTTCACTGCAACTGAAAATTAACAATTCCGCTCCTGCCCTAGTCCATGTGGCCAGATCAATCATAAACTGACATTGAAGACTAATGCTTTTGGGCCGGTTGTTGACGACCTAAGGCAGTCTGAAATAAGCCAGTCTAACCAGTTGCTTACTAATTTTTAAAATAAATAGAAAGGTGGGAGTGAAAATGGAGGATGGAAGAGACAGGGACTTATTTGGTTTTAAGCTAAAGAGAGATAATGAAGAGAGTTCCGATCAAGGTGAACAAGGTCATACTCATTTCGATCAATTTATGTTCGGGCGGCCAAGAAATAACGAAGAATCTAGTGAGCAAAGAGTGAAAAATGATTCTCCCCTTAACAAGTATTTGGGACAAATTGATTTAGATGAAGTCATGCACCATGTAGATACACTAATCACATCAGCCAGAGAACTCAAGCCGTTAGTGGGCAAAGTAAAACCACTTTTTGACCATTTCATAGAAAATAATAAAAGCTGAGGGCGCTCCTCAGCTTTTGTTCCTGAATATATTATTCTTTTGCGGCATCTGCTTTTCCCAGCTCGTATGCTTCATTCATTACCTTAGTGAAAAGCGTAAAAAATGGCTGGAGGTTGTCCATGGTCAATTCAATACCTGCCTCCTGTAGTTTTTGCTGAGCTTCCGGTAGGTACTTCATCGCGATTTGCATGAACTCCATCGTTTTATCATTACTTTGCATGTAGAACGTCTCCTTCTAATATATTTACTGGTTGGGCAATTTGCCGGTTTCTTTATAAGAATTGATAAACGTGCCTATTCTTTCCCTAAACTTGGAATCGACTTTAGGACTGAACTTGCCGAGGGAAATAACTCCATCCTGAAAGTCGAATGATAGGTTGCCCGACTTTAATTCCCCATTATTGAATTTCTCAGCCGTCAATTCATACAAGTCGTCAACGTGCTGGACAGTACTCGTCAATACCGTCGACTCGCCAAAATCCGACTGGTCTGAAATATAGCCAATTATATATAAGCCTCTGTCCTTCACCCTTTCGATCACGGGTACATTAAACCCATCTCCAGCAGGATATATGACATCGGCTCCCTCATCTAATACATCGTCAAGGACATCCAGCGCTTTCTTTTGATCATCCCAGTGTCCTACAAAGCGAATGTCGACCTTCATATCCTTGTTTTCAAACATCGCACCATCATAAAAGCCTTCCACTTCAGGCTGCCATTCATAAGCAGCGATGATCCCAACCTTGCCGGTTTCCGACATATGGCTCGCGACCATTCCACCAAAAAAGCCCATGGCATATCCCTTGAAATTTAGGCTTGTCGTATTTTTTGTTCTGGCATCTCCATTAAAGCTAATGAAATGTATGTCAGGGTAGTTCCCTGACAGCTTATTGAAATAAGGTGCGTACTCATTTCCATGCCCATATATAAGGTTAACTCCCTGGCGGTCGAACTCCTTCACAGCAGCCTCTACATCTTCCTGTGTATTCATACCTTCTTTGAAAAAGACATCAACCCCCAGGCTGGATTGAATTTGCAGAAGTCCTCGATATCCTTTCGTCCCCCACACCTGATCATTAATAGTTTCAGGCACCAACAGGCCGACTTTCTCCACCTTGCCTGTTGCAAGAGGTTGTCCGCATCCCCCAAGCAAAAGAAGGCTTAACAATATTAGCCCGAAACGTTTCAGCATCCGATGCATCTCCTTTATGCGCCACTGTGCAAATCCTTAAAATCATTCAGTGTTCGCTTTATTAAAATGGAACCGATTAAAAGAATCTTTTACCATTTTACTCTCTGGAGTATCACTTTGAAAAGTGGTTTATCGAAATTCGCTTAGACTCTGCTGTCCTGAATCCGGGTAAAATGCTCCTTTTGCTTTCTAAATCCCTTGCAGATTTGCTCATTTTGTCCTAATGTCCTGACTTCAATTGTTCCTTTTATTACCGGTGCTGCAACCTCGTTCCTAAGTTTTGCCGCATCCTGGCCCATCAGCTCCTCGGCACACTTCAGCCATCTGTCCTTTTCACCACTTGATAGTATATACTGGCCCTGTTGTCCTGATTCAGCCATTTCCTTTATAGTTTTAACAGCATCATCTATATACAAGCAATCATGCGTCCACTCCCATTTGCTAATATCAGGAAGCTTCCTGCGATTACTTGAAGAATGAAAGATCACTTGCTGGAAAAAACACTCCTCCGGCTGCCAGGGACCATAAATAGTCGGCAAATAAATTGTTAGAAGTGTGGATTTCCTATTTTTTATATAGGTGCTAATTTTTGTTTCTACCTCTCTAAAATCCATGTTTTCCTCGGCAAAATATGCAGGCAGAATAACAGCTGTCGGCAGCTTATTCAAATGACGGTCTTCTAATTTGCTGATGAGTGCTTTCAATAAATCATCTGTACCATTCCGAGTCTGCAGCGACTCAAACAAAGTCACGAACAGAAACCCTTCTGCCTGCTCAGCTTCCCAATCTTGCAGACTGATCTCTGAGAAGTTAGCATTCCTGCCGATTTCGAGACGTTTTTCTTCTGTAAAATAATCATCTATGTTTCCTGACTGATGAATTCCATCTATCTCTACGCCCAGATCAAGCATATGACGGCACAGACTATATCCTATAAAATCATATACTCCGAGAATCGTTGCCCTTTCCATAATGAACTCCTCCTTGCAAATACTCTCTTGTATCCTATGAATCTAAAACTGAAAATATTTGCAGGGAGTTATAGGACTTGCTCATATTTTGTAAAAAATTGTACGATTTGGCTTCCTACTTGAAGCACTTTTTCAGGAAGTACATAACTTACGGTAACCGGGAGCTCAGCTCTTTCCCAATCAACTGAAAGTTCCTTAATGATACTTGACTGCTTATATGCTCTGTTTCCTGTTAATACATGTATGATTTTCACAGGCGTTTCTTTATTGAAAGCAGGACTCGAAGAGCTATCATTGAAACTCTCAAGGAGCTTGCTAATCTCGGTTTCATATGCAGCTTCTAGTTCTGCGACAAGCTTTTTATAAAAAAACTTATTCTCTTTTTCCTGCTCCAAGTGATCACTCAGAGAGAGGATTGGATTGATCAAGACCAGGCTTCTGATTTTTGAATCACCATGCGCTAAAAGTTTTAAGGCAACAAGTGCCCCCATCCCCTCAGCCACTACATGGAAAGAAGTATTCAATATTTCATTACGGACGATATGGCTGCACAGTCTCATGGTTAACTCGACAGCCTTCTCACTCCCCCAATGTCTTCCATATAAATTTGAATAAAAGACAGTATACCCTTCATTTTTCAGTATGTTCAACAGTGAACGTTTACCTTCATTCTGCATCCAGAAGCTGCTTTCGCTGTTCACAAAATGCCTTTCATCTCCAATCGTCAGGATACCGAAACCATTTGGCCTTTCAGGATAATGGATGACATTCCATTCGGTATCCAGTTTAAAGTTCCGGCTCTCCATCTTACCAACCCCTTCTCTACAGATTATTCATATTACTGTATGTAATTTAACAGGAAATGAAAGGGGATTTGCCCATTTTTCCATATTTATCCCTTCTCACGGTGTTCAAATCTCCATAAGTCCGATATATTAATTTTACCAGGTTTTTGTAAAATAGAGGTGTACTATGAAAACGCTTTTCATTTTATTTAAAATTCATTTATAATTTATATGGCTTATGGTAAGATGAGAAAAGATTTAATAATGTAAGAGGTGAAAATCGTGAAATATTTCTGGACTTTACTCTGGACTTTCCTCCTGGTTCTAATGCTTAATTACGTAGCTGGCGCGATGATCGGCGTTGGATTGGACTTAGCTCAAAGTACGATCCTTGCGGTTGTGGCAACAGTCATAATCCTTGTGATTCCGGCAGTTCTTCCAAATGGATCTGAAGAGAAGCATGGTCATTAAAGTACATAAAAAAAGTCATCCGACCGGATGACTTTTTTTCTTTGTTAGTAAGCCGCTTACTTTACACTCAAGGATATATCTCCATTTTCTACGCCAATTTCCACCTGGCTCTTCTCTTTGATCCTGCCTGCAATGATTTCCCGGGCGAGCTTTGTTTCTACGCTCCTCTGGATAAATCTCTTAAGCGGCCTAGCGCCGTATACGGGATCGAATCCTTGTTCAGCCAAGAACGCTTTTGCTTCATCGGTGATTGACAGCTGGATTTGCTGGTCTGCGAGCCTTGACTGCAAAGTCTTTACTAATTTTCCGACGATCATTTTGATCTCTTTTAATGCCAGAGGCTTGAAAAGGATGATTTCGTCCACACGATTCAGAAATTCCGGACGGAAATGGCCACGAAGCTGGGCCATTACTAGATCCCTGGTTTCAGAAGGGATTTCATCGCCTCCACCCTGCCGGTCTAGCAAGTGATGGGAGCCAATATTGGATGTCATAATAATGACAGTATTCTTAAAGTCGACCATTCTCCCTTGTGAGTCCGTTACCCGGCCATCATCCAGCATCTGCAATAAGATATTGAACACTTCTGGATGTGCTTTCTCCACTTCATCAAGGAGGATGACCGAATATGGATTCCTTCTGACCGCTTCTGTCAGCTGGCCGCCTTCCTCATAACCTACATATCCAGGAGGTGCCCCAATCAGCCTTGATACTGCATGTTTTTCCATATACTCAGACATGTCAATTCGAATGATATGTTCTTCACTGTCAAACAAAGACTGAGCAAGCGTTTTGGCCAGTTCTGTTTTACCTACTCCGGTAGGACCTAGGAAAATGAAAGACCCAATTGGCCTGTTCGGATCCTTGATGCCAGCTCTAGCTCTGAGGACAGCATCGGATACAAGTGAAACAGCTTCATCCTGTCCAACAACCCGTTCATGAAGAATGCTTTCTAGCTTGAGAAGCTTTTCGCGTTCACCTTCAACAAGCTTCATCACTGGTATGCCTGTCCATCTGGAGACAATTGACGCAATCTCCTCTTCAGTTACTTCTTCGCGAAGGAGCCTCTCTCCTTCATTTTTGCTAACCTCCTGCTCAAGTGCCTTGAGTTCTTTTTCAAGAGAAGGTATACGGCCATGCCTAAGTTCAGCAGCCTTATTTAAATCATAGTCATTTTCTGCTTTTTCCAGCTCTCGACGAAGTCTTTCCAGCAGCTCACGCTGTTCCTGGACCTTTTGGATGCCTTCTTTTTCTTTCTGCCACCTTGACTTCATTATATTTGCTTTTTCCCTCAAGTTAGCAAGCTCCTTACGCAGAGTTTCAAGGCGCACTTGGCTTGCATCATCTTTTTCCTTAGTTAACGCAGCTTCTTCAATTTCTAACTGCATGACCCTTCTAGTCACTTCATCAAGCTCAGTCGGCATTGAGTCAATTTCTGTACGGATCATCGCGCACGCTTCATCTACGAGGTCAATCGCCTTATCTGGCAAAAATCTGTCTGTGATGTAACGATCTGATAATGTAGCGGCAGCAACCAGCGCACGGTCATGGATATTCACTCCATGGTGGATTTCAAACCTCTCCTTCAATCCTCGTAAAATTGATACAGTATCCTCGACATCTGGCTCCTGCACAAGTACCTGCTGGAATCTTCTTTCCAGCGCTGGATCCTTTTCGATATACTTGCGATGCTCATCAAGTGTCGTTGCCCCGATGCAATGCAGTTCTCCACGAGCAAGCATTGGTTTCAGCATATTCCCGGCATCCATTGCTCCTTCAGTTTTACCTGCGCCAACAATGGTATGGAGCTCATCGATGAACAAGAGGATTTTCCCTTCACTTTTTTTCACTTCATTTAATACTGCTTTCAGTCTCTCCTCAAATTCGCCACGGAACTTAGCACCAGCTATCAGAGCGCTCATGTCCAGTGCAAAGACCGTCTTATCCTTCAGGCCTTCCGGAACATCCCTTCGAACGATCCTCTGTGCCAGTCCTTCAACAATAGCTGTCTTGCCTACGCCTGGCTCCCCGATTAAAACTGGGTTGTTTTTTGTCTTCCTTGACAGGATGCGGATGACATTTCGAATTTCACTATCCCTGCCGATTACCGGGTCAACCTTTCCCGCACGGACTTCCTCAACAAGGTCGCGGCCATACTTTTTTAACACTTCATAAGTAGCTTCTGGGTTTTGTGAAGTCACTCTCTGGTTCCCCCTAACCTCTTTGATTCTTGTTAATAATTTTTCTCTGCTAACATTTAATTTTTTTAAAGCTGCCCCTGCTTCTGAGCTCGGTATATCAAGTAAAGATAACAAAACATGTTCTACAGACAAAAAGTCATCCTCGAACTGTTTCATTTCCTTTTCTGCCTGTGCCAAAACCTTCTGCAGAGTTGCCGTAATATATAATTTACCCTGTTCTGCCCCGCTACCAGAAACTTGCGGCTTCTTTGACAGGATATGGTTTAATTCTTCTATATAATGATCTAGATTCAGTCCGATTCCAGCAAGCAGAGTTTCGGCCAGATTGCCATCCTGTTCATGCAGGCCAAGCATCAAGTGCACATCATCTACTTCCTGGTGATTATATTGAACAGCCAGGGTCTGGGCTGATACAAAGGCATTTTGCAAGCTTTCAGTCATTTTATTCAAATCCATGCCCAACCACTCCTTTGACCTTTTTTGACCTTTAATTATATTATAATAAAAATTCCCAATTAGTAAAGCCATCCGCATTGGATGGCTTAAGAAAAAAGCAGAATGGATTTCACCCTCGATTAGCTCTCGTCCTGTTGAGTGTGATACAGCTTATTTGAACTTTGGCATGTAAGTCCAGTGGCGGTTATGGTTGGAGTTTTCCGGAAAACGGTCCCCAGCTTTAAGCTTGATTTTCTGCGGATTGTTGACATTGCTGCCTGTTTCGCCAATTTCAATGTAAATACCATTATTCGGTGCCTTTTGTCCGGCACGGAACTGATGACTTTGACCCATTTGCCTTCCTCCTTCATTAAAGTATTCCGGCAATTATATTATTTACTGATTCAAATAAAGTATTTATGCATATTTTATCCTTCCAAAAAAAAGGGTTATACGGTACATTAGTGTGTATGAGAAAAGAAAAGCGGAAGCGCCTTGGTCAGCCCCGACAAGCGATGGAGGTCCTGCCAGTGAAGTCGTTCTTTGACTTCATTGGCAGGACCGAAATCGAAAAGTATAGCCGACTGTCCAGAAACGCAGAAACTGGAGACTCCGACAAAGAAGCGCTTTTTGCTTCTGCCGGCGGAGTTGAAGTTTTGGAGTTTCTAGGAGGCGACACTAGACAAGCGACTCGAGGGGCTAGGCGCTGGAGCTGGACAATTCTCAAGGTGGAAATAATATATTAGTTTAGCTTATATAAAACGGAGGATTCAAAACGATATGGATTATTTTTACGAATTGTTAAAATACATATTTCTTGGGCTGTTCCAGGGAATCACCGAGCCGATTCCTGTTTCATCAAGCGGGCATCTTGAGATCGCAGAACATTTTTTCCGGTTAAAAATTGAAGGATTAAGTTTTGCCCTTTTAATGAATACAGCTTCCCTATTCGCTGTTTTGTTAATCTATAGAGCCGATATCATCCGGTTAATTGTTAACGGGATTGCATATCTTAAAACTAAAGACTCTGACGCCAAGCCAGATTTCATGTTCATCATTTATTTGATTGTCGGAACAATTCCTGCTGGTGTCATTGGAATTCTATTCGGAGATTTTATCGAAAAAGAATTGTCCCATATTAAGACTGTCGGCGTAACACTTATAGTGACTGGCATTGCGCTTTGGCTAATCAGAAATATGCGCGGACGCAAAAATGACGGAGATTTAAGTTTCAAAGATGCCATCATTGTCGGACTGGCACAAGCAGTAGCCCTGATTCCTGGCATTAGCCGTTCCGGAGCTACCATTGTTGCAGCGATGAGTCTTGGTATGAAACAGGAAACGGCTCTTAGGTACTCTTTCCTGCTTTATATTCCAGTTAGTTTCGGCGGAATGATTCTCGGATTTTCTGATCTCTTACTTGATGAGCGACTCGGGGAACTAGCTGTGCCATATATTTTCGCATTCATCGCATCACTTATTGCTTCTTACTTTTCATTAAAATGGTTCATGAATATCATGGCGCGTGGAAACCTGAAATACTTTGCAATTTACTGCTTCATAGTAGGACCACTTGTCCTTATCTTCTCTTAATACACAAAAACCGGCTGATTCAACAGCCGGTTTTTGCGTTTTTAAATATGGAATGTCCTCCATTTTGCCTTTTTGAATCCTGGATACTCAATTGGACAGTTCAAAACCCTTCTAAAGGATCTTTTTGTGCCTGGACCACTTATTCGGGCTTATAGAATCTTTCTATAGGACCTTTTTCCACCTCTGGCCATCGTTTTGGGCACATAGAACATTTCTATTTGACCTTTTCCCACCTACGCCAACCGATTCGGGCACATAGAACCTTTCTATTTGACCTTTTTCCACCTCCGGCCATCGTTTCGGGCACATAGAACATTTCTATTTGACCTTTTCCCACCTACGCCCACTGATTCGGGCACATAGAACCTTTCTATTTGACCTTTTTCCACCTCCGGCCATCGTTTCGGGCACATAGAACCTTTCTATTTGACCTTTTCCCGCCTCCAGCCACCAATTCGGGCACATAGAACACTTCTATTTAACCTTTTCCCTCCTCTGGCCATCGTTTCGGGCACATAGAACATTTCTATTTGACCTTTTCCCGCCTACGCCCACCGTTTCGGGCACATAGAACATTTCTATATGACCTTTTTCCACCTATGACCTTGTAGCAAAACTGCTCAGGATTCTGTCTTTATTTTTAACCTAGGCATTTGCTCCAGTCACTTAATCCTTCAATAACTCAACAAGCAATGCTTTCTGGGCATGAAGCCGGTTTCCTGCCTGTTCGAATACGACGGAGTGCGCACCGTCGATGACTTCTGCTGTTACCTCCTCGCCTCGGTGTGCGGGAAGACAGTGCATGAACAGGTAGTCTTCATTTGCTTCTTGGAGTAATGCTTCATTCACCTGGTATTCATGAAAATCCTGTAACCTTTGTTCATTTTCGAGCTCCTGGCCCATACTGGTCCACACATCCGTATAGATAATATCTGCGTTTTTAACGGCTTCTTGAGGAGATTGTGTAATGACCAAATTTGCACCACTCTGCCTTGCAAAGTCTTCACAGCGAGCTGTTATCGTCTCATCAGGGAAGTATCCTTTTGGAGAAGCAATAGATACATCCATCCCGACTTTTGTGCAGGAGATCATCAATGAATGGGCGACATTGTTTCCATCACCAATGTAAGCAAGCTTGAGGCCTTTCAACTTCCCCTTTTGTTCATAAATCGTCAGAAGGTCTGCAAGTGCCTGGCAAGGATGGTACAAATCGGTCAGACCGTTGATGACCGGAATGTCGGCATGATCGGCCAATTCCTCGACTGACTTGTGCGAGAAGGTTCTGATCATAATCCCGTCAAGATATTGTGAAAGAACTTGGGCTGTGTCTGCTACCGATTCACCTCGCCCGAGCTGAAGATCGTTGCCATTTAAATAAAGTGCGCTTCCTCCAAGCTGAATCATTCCTACCTCAAAAGATACTCTCGTACGCGTTGACGACTTGTCGAAGATCATTCCAAGTATTTTCCCTTTAAGTGGCTGGTCGAATTGTTTTTTTAATGTTTTTTCCTTTAAGACCACTGCCTTTTCTAACAATGTTAAAATTTCCTCTGGTTGCAAATCTGCCAGAGTTAACAAGTCTTTGCCCTTTAGATCAATATTAATCTGCTGTAGCGCTGTCATTCTGCCATCACTTCCTCACTAGTTTCTGTCAACCATTGATCCAGGGAGTTGACATTCCAACTTTCAATTGATGCACTTTTTAACAATGCATGTAGGGTTTCTTTTTGGGTCAGTACGATTTTTCGATTCTTTACAGCCCACTCTCTTAGAGAAATATCCCTCTCTGATGTGCCAGGACAATACAGGGCTACCACTTTTTGATGGTCGGTTACTTTTTCGATATGAATTAAATTTAAATTTGCTGGCTTCTTTCCAGCTTCCAATAACTCGTTTTTATCAGCAAACGCGACTGCTCCCTGGACAGCTTTTCCGCTGATTGAATGGAAACTCTTATTCAATGCTTCTTCAAGTGTCGATGCGATGCTGATGCCTTCCCCTGTAGATATCATTTGCGGACCTGTCTTTGCATCCAGTCCTTTTAAAGCAAAATTTGAAAACACAGGATGTTTTACGCATGTGTATTGTGCATCAGAGTCGAGTAATACTTCATCTTTCGACAAAATATATTTCCCAAGCAATATTTTTGTCGCTTTTTTGACTAATTCAACACCGGCTACCTTGCTGACGATCGGCATTGTCCTGCTGGATCGTGGATTGACTTCAAGCAGATACACTTCATTTCCCTTCACAATGAACTGGATGTTCATTAATCCCTTATACTTCAATTCAGTCACGATCCGCTTTGCATACTCAGCCATCTGCTGCTTCGTTTCATTTGGAAAGCTTTGTGCAGGAATGATGCAAAAACTGTCCCCTGAATGGACACCTGTTTTTTCGATGTGCTCAATGATAGCTGGAATCAGGATATGCTCTCCATCAGCTGCAAGATCAAGTTCTGCCTCAGTTGCTTCAAGGTATTGATCCACCAGGATAGGATATGAAATACTCCCTGCCTCAAGAGCATTTTTGAGTTCCTGCTCGTTTCGAATCACCACCATATTTAGTCCGCCAATCACATACGAAGGCCGGATTAATACTGGATACCCTAACCGCCCAACAGCGCTAAGCAGTTCACACTTGTCCTCAGCTGTTTCACCCTTTACACGCGGAATTTGAAGCTTGTCGAGAAGCTGGTAAAATTGATCTCGGTCTTCAAACAAATCAATTGTTGCTGAACTCGTTCCCAAAAGCTTGACTCCAGCTTCTTCAAGTTCTTTTGCCAGATTCAATGCAGTCTGCCCACCCAACTGGACAATGACTTCCTCTATCCCTTCCATTTCAATCACATTCATGATGTCTTCCAGGGTTATAGGCTCAAAATACAATCGATCAGATATCGTAAAATCAGTGCTGACGGTTTCAGGATTATTATTGATCATGATTGTTTCTACATTTTCTTCCTTAAGGGCAAAAACGCCATGAACACTGCAATAATCAAACTCAATTCCCTGACCGATACTGATTGGACCGCTGCCAATCACTAGCACCTTTCGTTTACTGCTTCTAACTGTCGCCTCATTTTCCCCAAGATAGCTGGAGTAAAAATAATTGGAAGCAGATTCAAATTCTGCAGCACATGTATCGACCATTTTATAAACAGGGGTGATTCCGTGCTTTTTTCGCAGCTCCCTGACCGCTTTCTCACTAACCTTCCACTCTTTTGCCAGGTAGGAATCACTGAATCCCTTTTCTTTCAGGTACCTTAATTCTAATGCTGTAATGTTTTCGATCTTGCGTCCTTCAATATCCTTCTCAATGCCGGTCAAAGACTTGAATTTATGAAGGAAAAATAAATCTATTTTTGTTTTTTCGTGGAGATACTCAATTTGCTCACCCCGGCGCAGCAGTTCGAGCAATGCAAAAATCCGCTGGTCTGTCTGTTTTTCTGCCAATATATATAGCTGTTCGACAGTATATTTTTCAAATGCCGGCAGTCGTAAATCAAGAGTCTTTATGTTCAGTGAACGGACGGCTTTGTTAAAGGCTCGTTCAAAGCTCCGATCAATTGCCATCGCTTCCCCTGTTGCCTTCATTTGCGTCCCTAAGCTCCTGTCGATTTGCGGGAATTGCTCAAACGGCCATTTCGGTATTTTCACTACTACATAGTCGAGCGATGGCTCATAGCTGGCAAAGGTAGTGCCTGTCACAGGGTTTATGATCTCGGCAAGATTGTATCCGACTGCCAGCTTTGCTGCCATCCGTGCGATTGGATAACCTGTCGCTTTTGATGCAAGCGCTGAAGATCTGCTGACCCGTGGGTTCACTTCAATCAAAAAGTAATTTTTGCTCTTTGGATCGAGAGCGAACTGGATGTTGCAGCCTCCAACGATGCCCAAAGCTGAAATGATTTTAACGGCGGATGTCCTGAGCATCTGGTATTCTCGATCCGTAAGTGTCTGTGATGGAGCTACTACAATGGAATCGCCTGTATGGATGCCGACTGGGTCAATATTCTCCATATTGCAGATGGAGATGCAAGTACCAGCTGCATCACGCATCATTTCGTATTCGATTTCCTTATAGCCTGCAATGCTTCTTTCGACCAGGCATTGCTTTATCGGACTCTCACTTAATCCGCCCGAAACTAGAGACATCAATTCTTCCATTGTTTCAGCTATCCCACCGCCTGTGCCTCCAAGTGTGTAAGCAGGCCTTACAATTAACGGAAAGCCGATTTTGTTTGCAAAGACCACCGCCTCTTCAACAAATTGGACGATCTCACTCTCCGGGACTGGTTCATTTAGCTCATGCATCAGGCTGCGGAAGGCTTCCCTGTCTTCACCTTGTTTAATACTTGCAACCGAGGTGCCAAGCACTTTTACATTGTACTTTTCGAGAATTCCCTCTTCACTCAGCTTAAACACAAGATTTAACCCTGCCTGGCCGCCAAGAGTCCCTAAAATTCCATCCGGCTTTTCAACCTTGATCACTTTTTCTACGCCTTCTGGTGTCATCGGTTCAAAATAGACTGCATCCGCAAAAACATGGTCTGTCATGACGGTTGCCGGGTTATTGTTTACCAGGATCACCCGATAGCCTTCCTCTTTCAAGGCGATGCAGGCCTGGGTCCCAGCATAATCAAATTCTGCGGCCTGGCCGATGATGATTGGGCCAGAACCGATTACTAAGATTGACTTAATATTTTTATCCTTAGGCATAGCTGACTTCTCTCCGCTTTTTGTATTTGACTGTATTGATGAAATCTTCAAATATGAATACACTGTCTTCAGGGCCGGGGCTTGCTTCCGGGTGGAACTGGACAGTCATCAGAGGGAACTTTTCATGGTAAAGGCCTTCGATTGACTGATCATTCTGATTGAAGAAAAGAACCTTTAATCCTGTACTTCCGATACTTTTTGAATCAACAGCATAGCTGTGATTTTGCGATGACATGAATACCCGTTTGCTTTTTACATCGTATATAGGCTGGTTTGCTCCTCTATGGCCGAAGAGCATTTTCTGGGTGTCTCCTCCAAGCGCCAGTGCTGCCAGCTGGTGCCCAAGGCAAATCCCCAATACAGGGTAATGCTCGATTGCTTTCCTGATTTCATGCAACTGTCCAAATAATTCTTTCGGATCACCTGGTCCATTAGATAACAGCACCCCATCAGGCTTCAAAGCAGCAATTTGTTCAAAGCTATAATTGTAAGGAACAATTGTCACGAGGCAATTTTGTTTGACCAAATAGTCAGCAATCGATTTCTTAAAACCGTAATCAATCAACACAATATGGGTGTCGCCAAATCCGATAGATTCTGTTGCCTTCGAAGATACCTCCTGCACTTTGATTCCCTCGATTGTGTCGCATCTTAATTCACAAACCGGGCCGCTGGATAAAATTGCAGGCATCGTCCCGTTCTGGCGGATGCATTTTACGAGCTCGCGCGTATCCACATGCTCGAGTAAAGGTATTTCCCATTTCTCCAGATACTCTGTAAATGAGTGCCGGGCTTCATAATGATAAGCTGTTTTTGCAGCTTCTAGAACGATTACGGCTGCAACATGCGGCTTTTTGCTTTCAAAATCCTTATCATTAATGCCATAGTTGCCAATCAGCGGATACGTGAAAACAATGATCTGATTCTTGTATGAAGGATCAGTCAGCACCTCTTGATAACCCGTCATTCCTGTAAAAAATACTATCTCACCGGCAATACCTTCTTCAGCTAGCGAACCTTGCAAGTGCCCCTGAAATGTCTTGCCGTCAGCCAGATGCAGATATCCTTTCATCAGACACCTCTCCAAACGTATATTTATTTATATTAACTTATTTTTATACATTAATATTTAAAAAAATTTACTGCTATTTAAGCTGTTACCTTAGTTTTACTTAGTGTTTCTTTCATTAAAGAGACAGCCTTTTCTATCTCCTCTGTTGTTACATTAAGCGGCGGAAGAAGACGGACTACCTTCTCTCCTGCCGGCAACGCGATCATTCCTGATTTCCTTAACTCAGCTAGAATTGGCTGGGCAGCAACAGTCAGTTCGATTCCCGCCATCAATCCAAGTCCCCTGATTTCATTAACCACTTCCATACACCCGAGTTCCTTATTAAGCAACTCAAACAGTTGTTTACCCTTATCTGTTACCTCTTTAAGGAATTCTTCGCTAAAAATGATGTCCATAACGGCTATCGCTGCCGCCGTACTGATCGGGTTTCCGCCGAATGTCGACCCATGGCTTCCTGGACCAAAAAACTCCGCAAGTTCCTCTTTGCCTATGGCAGCTCCTATTGGAAACCCATTGCCAAGCCCTTTCGCAACAGTTATGATATCGGGTTCAATCCCAAAATGCTTAAATGCAAATGGCTTCCCGGTCCGCCCGATGCCGGTCTGGATTTCATCGATAATAAGCAGGACGCCACTTTCGGCACATAAGCTTGCTGCTTCCTTTATAAACTCATTTGTAACGACATTGATTCCGCCCTCACCCTGGACCATTTCAATCATTACCGCAGCTGTATCAGAATCAATTTCGGTTTTTAAAGCATCCAGGTCGTTGAATGGCAGGTGGATAAATGTTTCAAGCATGCTTCCAAACCCTTGCTTGATTTTATCCTGTCCAGTCGCAGCCATCCCGGCGAAAGTCCTGCCGTGAAAGGATTGCAGGAAAGTGATGATTTTGGTGCGGCCAGTAGCTTTCCTTGCCAGTTTAATAGCTGCTTCGTTTGCTTCAGCGCCACTATTGGCAAAAAATACACAATCCAACCCAGAACCCTCTGCGAGCTTTTTCGCTGCATCTTCCTGAATGCTTTGCGGAAAGAGATTTGAAACATGCCAGAACAATTCCAGCTGTTCCTTGACTGCACGTTCCACTGCTTCAGGGCGATGGCCTAAATTGCAGACACCTATGCCTGAAGTAAAATCAAGGTATTGATTTCCATCCTTTCCATAGATGATCGTCCCTGCTGCTTTATCAGGTTCGATTTCCCATCGTTGATAGGTAGGGAATAAATGACTCATTAAAACACCTCTTCTTTTGCGGCAATCGCTGTACCGTGCCAGCAGTTATTTTTATAGAATTGCTTTTTGCCAGAAATGATCATGACAGTGTCCACGCCCGCCGCTGTAGCTGACAATGCGGATTTCACCTTTGGAACCATTCCTCCATAGATGCTTCCTTCAGTAATATAGTTTTCTATTTCGCTATCCGTAATTTCGCTGACCAACTCACCATCTATCAGGATTCCGTCAACATTGGTAACGAAAGCACAGCGTTCAGCCTTCAAGGCTTTCGCAATTGATGCAGCAGCATAATCGCCGTTTATATTTAGCTTGCTGCCATCTTCGGCAATGCCGATTGGAGTAATTACAGGAATATAGCCATTATTGACTGCCAGCATAATCAGGTCATTATTTACATGGGTGATGTTTCCTACGTATCCCAAACTCTGCTTATCAATAAAATCCGCCTGGAGACAAAGTCCGTCGCTGCCATTGATACCGAGAGCATTAAAGTCCCGCTTCATCAGCATGCTGCATAGCTTCCGGTTCGTTTGTCCGGACAATACCATTTCAACGATTTCCATGGTCTTCTCGCACGTTACTCTTAAACCATTCTTGAACTCAGCCGGGATTTCATATAAATCAAGCATCGAGTTGATAGCTGGCCCTCCGCCATGAACGATGACCGGATACACCCCAGCCTCCTTCAATTCTCTGAGACTATTAAAGAAATTATCATTAAGGTCCTCCAGCACACTACCGCCGCATTTAATGACCACTGTTTCCAATTAATCCGCCCCTTTATGTCCGATAGCTTGCATTTATTTTCACATAATCATAGGAAAGATCGCAGCCCCAGGCCATTCCTTTCCCCTCCCCCACATGGAGGTCAACGAAAATATCAACCTTGTCATTCAATAGGTACTCCCTCGCCTGATCTTCATTGAAAGCAACTGGTGTACTGTTTTTTAGCATAGTAATTTCTCCAAGAGAGATATCGACTGTTTTTGGATTTACTGTTGACTGACTTTGGCCGATTGCGCCAATGATCCGTCCCCAGTTCGCATCCGCCCCGTAGACTGCTGTTTTGACAAGATTGGATCCGGCAATCTGTTTACCTATCACTTGAGCCTCTTCATCAGACATTGCGCCTGCGACGGATATCTCAATTAATTTAGTTGCTCCTTCTCCATCCTTTGCGATTTGTTTCGCAAGACTTGCACAGCTTTCTTTTAAAAGTTCTACAAAAACTGGCCAATCTGGATGGTCCGGGTTCAGCGGCTGATTACCTGCCGTTCCATTTGCCATTACCAGCACCATATCGTTCGTTGATGTATCTCCATCAACCGTGATTTGATTGAAGGTTGTGTTCGTTACATCTTTTAGCGCAGCAGTAAGATGTTCACTCGAGATGTTTGCATCTGTTGTTAAAAATGCAAGCATCGTTGCCATATTTGGGTGAATCATCCCTGAACCTTTGGCAGCTCCCCCCATACTCACTGTTATCCCGTCAATCTCGGCAGAATAACAGCAGCTTTTCATTACCGTATCCGTTGTCAGGATTGCCGTTTGGAAGCCCTTTACATCATCAGCTGATTTGCCAATGGCCAGATTGCCGATTCCAGATTCGATTTTTCCCATTTGCATAAATTCACCAATGACACCCGTTGAAGCTACTGCAACATGATGTTCCGGAATCCCCATTTTTGATGCTGCCAATGAGCGCATCTTCAACGCATCCTGATACCCTTGTTCCCCGGTGCAAGCATTCGCACATGCACTGTTGACAACGATTGCCTGGAGAACATTCTCCTTTGCAATACTCTCCTGAGTAACCACCAATGGAGCTGCCTGGAAGTGACTCGTCGTGTAGACTGCGGCACAACTTGCAGGTTTCTCGCTTACAACCATCCCCAGATCAAGCTTTGTATAACGCAGCCCTGCATGCACACCACCGCACTGAAATCCTTTTGGCGATAAAATCCCGCCATCAGGAATACTTTTTATTATCTGCTTGTCGGTCATTGCCTGATACATATTTTCCTCCTTTATGGATACAGTGGAATCATCTGAAGTCCTGCACTTTCCTCTAATCCAAACATGATATTGGCGTTTTGCACCGCCTGCCCTGCGGCACCTTTCATTAAATTATCGATAACCGAAACAATCGTCAGCCTTCCTGTCCGGCTGTCACTATGCAATCCAATATCACAGTAATTCGATCCCTTGACCTCTTTGACTGACGGGAAAACACCATTTTTCCTAACTCTTACAAAGGGATAGCCATCATACGTTTCCTTATATAAATCCAGCAATCTTGCAGTATCCAACTCTTCATTTAACTGGACATATATGGTGGCCATGATACCGCGTGTGACAGGTATAAGATGGGTACTGAAAGATACCTTTACCATTTCTCCATTCCAAATGCTGAGCTGCTGCTCGATTTCAGGGATATGCTGATGCTCATTCACTTTATAAATTTTGAAATTTTCATTCAACTCTGCGTATAGCGTGCCCATTGACAGAGACCTTCCAGCCCCTGATACGCCAGACTTCGCGTCAATGATGATACTATTCGGGGCAACCAATTTTTCTTTTAGCACAGGTGCCAGCCCAAGGAGCGCTGCAGTCGGATAGCAGCCTGGATTGGCCAGCAAGTTCGCATTCATAATCTGCTCCCTATTCCATTCACTTAAGCCGTATACTGCTTCATTTAGAATAGAGGTATCGACCGATTCATGCTTATACCATGCCTCATATGCTGATGCGTCTTTCAATCTCAAATCACCTGATAGATCTATAACTTTAATGCCTTTATTAAAAAATGATTCTACAAGCTTTCCGGAAACTTTTGAAGGGGTTGCCAGGAACACAATGTCTGCTTCCTCGGCTATTATATCAGTGTCAATCTTGGTGAGGACCTTATCAAAAATTCCTGTTAAATGGGGATACTCTTCGGAAACAGGTTTTTCATCTCTTGTTGTGTGGATTGAATGAATACTGAAAAACGGATGATTTGCCAGGATACGAATCAATTCTCCTCCACCATATCCAGTCGTACCAATTATCGCTGCCTTCACTTGAGACCTCCTTTCAACTTATGCATAAATAATCATATAAATTTATATTTATAAATAAATTTCTTTTTATTATAAAAACAACGGAAGGAAAACGCAATAGATTTATTAACAATATGTGAACAATTCACAATTTTATTGCTGGCTTTGTATGATTTACAATATAATTATATTAATATCAGATACGGAAGGGAGTATAACGCTCCCGTAAATAAGGTGGTATTCATATGTTGACTGCAACAACGTTGTCACCAAATTTGAATAAGCTTTTTGAAAAGGTCCATAGAATCAAAAGCATTGACAAAGGACGCTTCCTTTTTGAAGAAGGCAATACCGCAGATGAGCTGTACATTATCCAGAGCGGTAAATTTCAGATAAGTAAAATGGTTCCAGATGGCCGCGAACTAACAATCAGAATGTGTTCAGCTGGTGAATTGGTTGGAGAGTTATCATTGTTCAGCCAAACATCTCAGCATATCTTGAATGCTCGCGCATCAGAGAGTGGGACGGTGGCGGTTATTCAAAAGGATAAGCTCGAGGCTGAAATTGAAAAGGATAGCGGGCTAGCACTGGAACTCGTTAAATGGCTTTCCCTGCAGCACCGCAAATCGCAAACAAGGTTCAGGGACCTTGTCCTTCATGGCAAAAAAGGTGCTTTGTATTCAACCCTCATCCGGATGGTGAACAGTTACGGAGTAAAAACAGAAGATGGGTTGAAAATTGATGTATCGCTGACGAATCAGGAGCTCGCAAACTTTTGCGGGACCTCGCGCGAAGTCGTGAACAGATTATTGAGCGACCTAAGGAAAAGTAAAATCATATCAATTGATAAAGGATTCATTACCATACATGCCCTTAATCGTCTAAAAAGAGAAATAGATTGTGAAAATTGTCCGATTGAGATATGCAATATTGAATAGCAAGAGGGTGCCCAAAAAAACTTTGGGCACCCTCTTTATTATTTGGACTGATACAAAAAGTCCGTTGATTTCTGTTCCAGGCGCTTCGCTTTCCGTGGGAAGAATTATGAAAAAGCCCAACTGCCGGCTTTTTCATGAGCAAATTCTTCCTTGGTGGCTCGGGGATCCTCCTCGTCGTTTCACTCCTGCGGGGTCTCCCCCTGACCCATGCTCCCACAGGAGTCTTCGCGCCTTCCACTCCAATCAACTCAAGTCTTATAAATTTATTACAGAATCGCAAATAGCATGATGATAAAGAACAGGAATGCGTTCACGATTTCGTATATCCCTACCTTCATGACAGAAAGCGGTTTGCCATAAAAAGCTACAGCTCTGATCAAGCTTGGCACTGCGGCAACAGCGACTATGACTTCTCCAGCTGCGAGCCAAAGAACAGGGACCAAAAGGTGGTAGGTCCAGGAAATCCATTTGAATTGGCTGTTCTTCTTTTCGCGAATCATTGTTTTCACGTAAAATGTGCTTCCGGTGAAAAATAGAATACTGGAAGCAAAAACGAGAATTGCATTTTCATTTATTTCCCCACTTGGCAGAAAGCTGCTGGCCAAACCGGCAAAAGAAAATACAACGATGGCACTTAGATCATTCAATAGCGCCCGGTCCTTATTTTTAGCAGAGAAGTATGCATTGAGCATAAAAAATGGAATCATCGCAAGTCCGAACGTTACGATCGTTGGTGTCGTGAACAATGGAACCATTAAGAACACAAGAGCCGGTATCATATAAATAAGAGCCCATTTACGATAAAATGGGATTTTCTTTTTCTTGAACATCAAAAGAAGCGGATATGTTCCTAAATATAATAATAGCCATCCGATAAAAAACGGGATATGCTGCCAGACTATTTCACTTGCCGCTGCTCCAAGCCAGAAAGGGATGATCAACATCGCCCAGGCTCCGTGCTGTTTTGGCATAAATAACTTCATGAATGAACACTCCCTTTTGTTTCCTAACTTAAATATAAAGCAGGCAAAAGGTTTGATAAGTGAAACATATCACATTTTTAAATGGTGAAGTCTTAAATGACACTGAACTGTCAAAAACACTTCCTACAAGGTATTAAACCAAACAAAAGTGTAGTAAACTTAAGGGAATCATGAATGAAGGGGTGATCAATTGGATAACAAAATGAATCAGTTGTTTAAGGATCAACGGAGCATCCATGTCCTGTATTCCTATAATACAATGGAGAAATACATTGAACAGGCTGTTAGTTACATAGAAGAAGGTGTTAAGGCAGGAGATTATGTTATTTTCATTGAAAATGAACCTCTGTTCCGTTCAATTAACAAAGAGCTCAACTCACGATTAACGGAAGACCAGATGAAATTTGTCCATAGCGTGAACAGCTTCGATTTTTATTATTCTAGTGGAAGTTATCATCCTCCTGCAATTCTGGATTACTTTAATAATATGGTACAGCCGTACGTAGAAAATGATATCCCTTTTCGATCTTGGGCACATGTTGAGTGGACCACTATGAAAGACCCGCTGCATATAATTGAAGATTTTGAAAGAATAGTAGATAAAGCTGTAAATTCACTCTCTTTCCCATTGATTTGTGCTTACGAAGGCGCGAAAATGCCTGACCACCTTATAAAAATTTTGATGGAAACGCACCCATATGTGTTAAGAGATGATAATTTCACTATTTCCCACGAATACCAGGCAGCAACTGGCCTAAAATAGAACAAAAACGCTTAGGGCCCCCTAAGCGTTTTTTTATAGCCATATAAACTACTGGAATCATTTCACCGAGATTCATCCAACATCGTTAGTCTAACTAAGAAAAACCTATTTTCAGCCTCTTCTTTCAAAATGCAGTTTTAGGAAGATTTTCTTTAAATATAAGTGCGGTTTTAGTAAATAATAAATTTCCTTCGTGAATGCCAGACTCAATAGGAACAGGAATACAATAATAAAATGCACCTTTGAGAGAACGGAAACGTCTGTGACCAGGCTCATGTCTGGCTGCAGTTGGGCAAGGCTGATGAGCCATCTAAACAGCAGTACTGGTTCATACGCTATGCTACTCGACAACACGATGGCAATGCCCGTTGCTGTGCTGGCAACCATAAGTGTTTTCACGATGACAAGCAGAAATCTTCCTGCCTTCGAACGCGTTCCTTCTTCTCTTGATGCATCGTATTGCCAAACAAGCCCCATCGCCACTATTGCCGCAACCGTGTAGGGATATACAATCCATAAAAAGATTTGTAGCATTTCCATCGCTCTCACCTCACACATATCTCACAACATGAACCCCATTTAACATTCTAACCGGGGAAACATTAAGTGACAGTGACAAAAGTCGCCGTATATGTCTAAAATAAGAACTTTTTCTTTTACGACTAAAGGAAATCACCTAGTGTGTACTGCTAATGTAATCTAAAATCCAGTTGATTCCATCATCAATTTCCAATACAGGGAGAGGCGAACCCTTTAACATGTCTATCAACTCCGCACTTCGGCATAAAACCACCTGGATATTTTGCAGCTTTCCCACTAGCTCCAGATCGCTCTCATCACGCAGGATGACAGCCTTAGGATAGGACTCATTCTTATAACCTTCTATCAAGATTACATCAGGCTTGAAAAAAGATAGCATGTCTATTTCTTCAGATAAAGACCATTTATCATTTTCAGCATGAATAATCATCCTGCCTCCCCCTTCCACAAGAGAGACCGCTGCGCCTGCCTTAACATGCTTGTCTGAATCCTTCCCCTCAACAATTTCCGGCCTGCCGCCATGCCCATGGTGTTTGACTGTCGCAACCTTCAGACCTTTTGCAGCCAGTTGCTGGATCAATGTCAGGCTAAGCGTCGTTTTGCCGCTGTTTTGGTACCCTGCAACCTGGAACAGCACCGGCTTTACCAAGGCCAATCACTGCCCACATGGTCCTCCAGCAACAGAACATCCACCTCTGATCCTTCTTCAAATCCTCTTGTACCGCCAGGCAGAATCATAAGGGAATTAGCTCCAGCGAGGCTCATGATAATATTCGATTTATCCAGGCCGCTAGGTGTCACTACCAGTTTGCCATTCTCGACTCTAAGAGCGCTCCTTACAAATCTAGTAAATGGATTTGCTTTAGGGAAGTTGGCATCAAGAATCGCTTTTTCCTTCCTCAAATGAGGCTGTTCAGTACAGAGCATCGTCCTGATGATTGGACGAGCGAACAACTCAAAGCCAACATAGCATGCCGAAGGGTTTCCTGACAGGCCAAACAATAACTTGTCATCAAGCTGCGCTACAGTAGTGACGCTGCCCGGTCTCATCGCTACTTTATTGAACAGCACCTCTGCTCCCAGCTTTGCGTAGATCTCCGGCAGATAGTCGTAGTCCCCGACGGAAACCCCGCCAGTGGTAATGAATAAATCCACTTCTTCAATCGCTTTGCTTACTGCATCAAAGCAGGTGTCAAAATCATCTGGAAGCTGTCCAAAGTATTTCACTTCTGCTCCAGCACGAAGAATTTGCGCGGATATCATATAAGAGTTGCTGTTACGGATTTTACCAGGCTCAAGCGGTTCATCGACATCAAGCAATTCAGTACCTGTTGCATATAATCCAATTACCGGCTTTTTCGAAACAGGTACTTTGGCATATCCAAAAGTAGCCAGCATCGCCTGGATTCCCGGATTGATGAACGTGCCTTTTTTAACAAGCACTTCCCCTTCCCTCGCATCCTCTCCACGGTAGGAAACATTATCTCCTTCGTTATGTTTGCGCTTTGTTGTCATATATTTTTTTCCGTCACGCTCGATTTCGCTGGCCAATTCAAACATGACAACAGCATCAGCACCAACAGGCATCTGTGCTCCTGTCATAATTCTGACTGCCTGGAATGGCCCAAGTTCTTTATCAGTAAGCATTCCGGCACCGATATGGTCCACCACTTCAAATTCAATGGCGTTATTTTGAGAAGCTTCCTTTGTATCGACAGAACGGATTGCATATCCATCATACGGAGCTCTGTCAAAATGCGGTACATCGCTGGTAGCTTTCAAGTCCTCCGAAAGATAGCGTCCATAGCTTTCATTGATTGAAACATATTCAGTGGAGCCTTTTTGCTTATACTCCATCACTCTTTTAACTGCCTCTCCTATCGGAATAGGGTTTCTTTTCTCTAACATATAATCAGCTCCTATTACAGGCTTAACTTCTAGATTTACCCTTTTCATTATAAGAGTAATGTAAAAATGAAAACATAACAAACCTCACAACATTCTCTCATAAAATCATCCGAAAATATGTAGATTTTTTGTGAAGTGTGATACACATCACCAAGTAGTAAAACCATTTCCTTTATGATGAGTATGTAAACAGTATTAAATAATTTACTGGAGGGTTCTTACATGAAAATGCCTTTTGATCAAAATTCCTTAGTTAAAGATATTGTCAATATATTCCCCCAATCAAGTGATTTATTCAAGCAGAATAGACTGGATTTCTGCTGCGGCGGAAACCGTCCTCTAGCAGAAGCGGCTGGCGAACAGAACCTGGATATACCTGCAATCATGGCTGAACTCGAAGAGCTGTATCGCAAGCATAACGGCGCAGCAGAAAGCATGGAGGTCTGGACAGAAACTGGCTCAGCAGAATTGATCGACCATATCAAGAATAAATACCACCGCGAGCTTGAAGAAGAATTGAAATTGCTCAGCCCGTATGTAACAAAGGTTGCAAAGGTCCATGGTGACCGCCACGAAGAGCTGTTGAAAGTCTATGAGCTTTTCTACGAGTTGAAGAAAGAGCTCCTGGAACATACAGCAAAAGAGGAAGCGACTGTTTTCCCGCTGCTTCTGCAGCTCGATACTGCCGATGAAGAAAAGCGTACTGAAATGACCGCAGAAATCACAGAACTTGAGAAGGAACATGACCATGCAGGCTCAATCCTTAAACAATTACGTGAGATTACTGCAGACTTCAATCCGCCAATCGATGCATGCGGAACGTATCGATTAGTATACAAGCGACTAGAAGCTCTTGAATCACATACTTTTATGCACGTACATCTGGAAAACAACATCCTTTTCCCAAGGTATATTGCCTAACCAATAAAAATGCCCCAATCAATTAATGATGGGGCATTTTTATTTAAGCTAACATTATAATGCCCCGGAGAAAAGCCTCGCGAAGGATTCTTTCGTTCGTACCCATAACCCGCGTTTATGGTACTGAACTGGGCTGATTTTTTCCGAATCCTCAAGATCTTCTTCATAATGAGCCACAAGGTCCCTGATTGAGCTTGTACCAAACAGGAAGACATTGACTTCAAAATTCAGATGGAAGCTCCGCAAATCTAAATTTGCTGTGCCTATAGATGCGATATTTCCATCGACGATGATGACCTTTTGGTGCAAGAAGCCTTTTTTGTATGAGTATATTTCAGCACCGTTCCGCAATAGCTCTGAATAATAGGAACGGCTTGCATATTGCGTTAGATAGCTGTCATTGATTTCAGGTACCATGATCCTTACTTCGATACCCTTTGCTGCCGCTACTCTTAATGCAGTTCGGATTGCTTCATCAGGAACAAAATAAGGTGTGGCAATCCAAATAGATTTTGTCGCACAGGACATCATCGTATAATAAAAATCACTCATGATTCCCTGCTGTGTATCTGGACCGCTTGGCACCACTTGGATCGCACCATCCAGTTCCTCATCTTCATGAGGTTTTTTCTCGGCCCGATGGCTCTCCAGGACTTTCTCGCCGCTAATATATTCCCAATCAAGCAGGAAAACATTGTGAAGAGTATAAACTGACTCTCCTGTCAGCAGCATGTGAGTATCACGCCAGAAACCGATCTTGTCATCTTCCCCTAGATACTCCACTCCGACATTCAACCCTCCGGTAAAACCGATTTCCCCATCAATGATAACTATTTTCCTGTGGTTGCGGAAATTGAATTTCTGATTGAAGAATCCATACTTTAGCGGAGAAAAGGGAGCCGCTTTTATGCCAGCTTCCTGCATTTCCTTTAAATCTGTGGCCGCGATCTTCATGCTTCCAGCAGCATCAAAAATGAATAACACCTCGACACCCTGCCGTGCTTTTTCAATCAGAATATCAATAATCTCCTTGCCAAGCCTGTCAGACCTGAAGATATAATACTCCATGTGAATGAACTTTTTAGCTTCTCTCAGTCTTTTTTTAATTTCCGTAAAAGTCTCTTCTCCATTTTTCAGGATTTTTGCCCTGGAAGCAGTGGTAATCGGAGTCAAGGTTGCATTCTTTGCATATTTCGCAAAGCACTGCTGATTCTCGATCAGAAAAGAAAGGTCCCTCGACTCTTCCTGCCGCATCAGTTTTTCCCACTGGTCCCGATCCCTCGTGCGCTTGCTTTTATATAAATAACCCTTCAAATACAACTGTCCTGAAAATAGGTAGAAGAAATAACCGCCCACAGGAAAAAGCAGCATGACATACATCCACATCAGCGTGTGCTGTGCCGAGCGGTTTTCAAGCATCAATGAATACATGCTGATAAGGATAATCAATGCATAAATCAATATCGCTGTTACTTTGATTGCCTGGCTATAACCAGTAAAAAATACAAGATAAAAACATATCATTAAAATAAATACAAATAGGAAATCAAGTCTTCTTTTTAGCATCCCAGTATACTCCAAAAAATTTATAGTAGATTCATGTATACCCAAAAACCAATTGTCCGGAAACATAGTATACCCAAATATTCCAGATACCTAAAAAACACAGAAGCGTATTTGACTATAAGTATTTTGTGTGATCGAGAGTTTTCAGACGCAGTTGTGGCCACTGATGTATCCGTGGCCTATTTAGTAGAATTAAGACAGAAAAAAAAGACCCCCGAAGGAGTCTTAACCGCCAATATAGGACATTTCAATTTTCTTTCTGTTCGCAACTGTTTCAGCCGTACGTTCATCTGAATAGCGGTCCGTTCTATGGTTCCACACGTCCGTAATTCGTGCGCGAAGTTCATCATCTGAAGCACCGGCGCGCATGAAGTCGCGGATATCATGGCCATTCCCGTTGAACAGGCATGTGAAAATCTGGCCGTTCGCAGACAAACGTGACCTTGTGCAGCTTGAGCAGAATGACTCTGATACAGAAGAAATGAAGCCGACATTGATATCAGTACCTTTATACCGGTATTTTTTAGCGACTTCCCCGAAGTATTCCGGATCAACTGGCTCTAGTTCATAGTGCTCGCTGATTAAGTCATGAATCTGCTTCTTTGTGATGACATCATCCATTTTCCAGCCGTTCGTGCTGCCCACATCCATGTATTCAATATAACGAAGCTCCAGGCCTTCTTTTTTGCAGAATTCAGCCATTGGAATGATTTCAGAATCATTGAGCCCCTTTTTGATTACCGTATTGATTTTTACACCCAAGCCAGCTTTCTTAGCTGCTTCAATTCCTTTTAATACCGGTCCAACACCAACATTCCGGCCATTGATTTGACCGAACAGTTCATCTTTTAGACTGTCCAGACTGATATTGACACGTTTCAGGCCTGCAGCATACAGCTCATCAGCATATTTCGGCAGCATTACACCATTAGTGGTCAAAGCGATATCCTTCAATCCTTCAATTTCATTCAGCATTTTTACGAGAATTGGCAAATCCTTTCGCATTAACGGCTCGCCGCCTGTAAGCCTGATTTTTTCTACACCTAGTTCAATGAATAATTTGGCCACACGCTCAATTTCTTCATATGACAGCAGTTCGCTTTTAGGCAAGAACGCGAAATCAGGTCCGAAAATTTCAGCAGGCATACAATACTGACAGCGGAAATTGCATCGATCTATAACAGAAATACGCAAGTCGCGGAGCGGTCTATTTAATTGGTCTTTTATTATGCTTTTTACCATTAGTGTCAACTCCAATTATAGAAGTTATGATTATTGACATTGTAACAGCAACAAAAATTGTTAACTGTTAATATTCTCACAGTAACATCAATAGCCCTCTATTAGAATAGTAGATTTCATCCTTATGTATATATTACAACATAAAAACTGCCAGGATAGTGTTTTTATCGAGAATTGTCATCATGTTGTCATATTATCTAAAATAGAAAGCTGCATCAAGGATTTGATGCAGCTTTTAAAAGTTTATTTGCTTTTAACAGAGATTTCACTGAACATGCCGACAAAGTTCTTGATTTCACCTGCTTCATTTTTTACAGGGCTGATTGTGAGCCATTCAGGGTAAATGGTACCGTTCTTCTTTTTGTTCCAAATTTGCCCATGCCAGAATCCAAGCTCGTTTACAGATTTCCACATTTCCTTATAAAAGTCTTCTCCATGCTTGCCCGATTGCAGGATGCGGGGATTTTTTCCGATGACTTCTTCTGCACTGTAGCCAGTAACAGTCGTGAAGGCTGGATTTACTTTTTCAATTGTTCCTTTTACATCTGTAACCATGATTCCCTCTGCTGTGTGGTCGATGATATTTTTAGCGAGACTTAATTTATCCTGATAGTACATCCAGATAACGATGATCAAGCTTGCCAGTGCCACCTGGGATAATGCCATGAAACCAATTGCGTAGTGTCCGGTAAGGTTGAACAGGAATGCCAGCATAAGCGGCGGGAAAAAGCCTCCTAAGCCGCCCATCGCAGAGACAATCCCGTTGACGATACCTGCTTGCTTTGAAAAATAAAGCGGTACAAGTTTAAATACAGTCCCATTCCCAATACCGGCACTGATTGCGACTGTGAGACAGCCAATCGTATACAGCGTCAATGAAGGCGTGAACGAGAGCAGTATCCCCGAAATTGTCATTCCAGCAAACACCACCATTAAAATGACAAACGAGTTGAATTTATCACCCAGCCAGCCGCCAATCGGCCTGAAAAATGTTGCCAGTGCGATAAAGCCTGCAGTCCTAAGGCCAGCATCTACTTTATCAAGCTCGAAATGCGATACGAGGAAATTCGGCAAATAGATCGTGAAGGCTACAAATGAACCAAAAGTTAAAAAGTAGAACAGGCTTAAAGCCCAAAGCTTCTGGTTTTTGTATACGCTCTGGATTTGCTCCCCTAAAGGAGTAACGACCTTGGGCTCTTTTTTATCACCCAAGAAATAGTTAAGGAAAACAAATGCACTAAGCAAGATCATAAAAAGTTTGACTGTTGGCTGCCAGCCTAACTGTGCTGCAACGGCAGGCGCAGAAAATGTTGTAACGGCTGTCCCAAGGTTTCCGACTCCATATATACCGTTAACGAAACCGTGTCGTTCTTTTGGATAGTACTTCGGCAGCGATGTTACACCTACAGAGAATATCGCTCCCCCAATACCGACAAACAAGCCCCCTATTAACAAATCAGAATAGGAATCAGCGATACTAATGAAGTATACCGGTAACAGAAGGAATGCAAAGCTGATCAAGAACAGTTTTCGTGCGCCATATTTGTTTGTCCAGTAACCAATCGGGATTCTCAGGATAGAGCCGAGGACGACTGGTATGGCAGTAGCCATCGCAATCTGGTTCGAAGTCAGCTGTATATCCTCTTTGATGAAGGGCATTAATGCCGATAAAATAACCCATACCATAAACCCTGCAACAAGACTGAGCGTTTGGAGAGGCAGTTGCACTTTTTGTGTTCTCATGATTTCCCCCTTTTTGCCAAAGAATTTTAATAAAAAACCGAACTGTACCTTGTGTAAATAGTAAGAAAAATCAGAACTCGAAGATATGACTAACTTCACACCCGCTTTTTTGTTCAATAAACTGTCACAGTTGTTTCGAAACATTACAAACAACTGGCTTTTTTCTCGATATAATATACCTAGACTGACTTTGTTTCTAAATTGTGAACAAAACCGTCTTAGATTGTGACGAGATTTTGACATTTCCTTAATCAATATTTAGTTAACACTATCTAGGTGTTATTATTGTGCCAATAGAGATTATGCCACGGATATAAAGAAAAGCGTATGCGCCTTGGTCAGCCCCGACTAGCGTTGGAGGGCCGACCGGTGAAGTCGCTCTTTGACTTCATTGGGCGGACCGAATTCGAAAAGCGGAGGCGACTGCCCAACACCGACAAGCGCTGGAGGACCTGCCAGTGAAGTCGTTCTTTGACTTCATTGGCAGGGCCGAAGCGTCTCGAGGAGTTAGGAGCCGCAGCTAGACAAACGTCTCGAGCTGCTAAAAGCTAACGCTTCTCGCAAGATACTCGAAGAAGCCGAGCAAGGATGAAAACTGGCTAGGCGCAAGAGCTAGACAATTCTCAAAGTGAGATCTATGCTTTTTAAAATCAAAAAAAGGGTGATGACCATGCCAAACACAACTAAAGTAACTCATTCAATTGAAATTAAAGAATTACTCCAGTTTGCCGACCGGACGATCCATGTGCCAAAAGGTTCATATCTGTTCCAGGAAGGCATGGAGGCTGAGGAACTTTACTTGATCCTGGGCGGCAAGGTCCAAATCAGCAAAGTCACCCAGGATGGCCGCGAGCTTGCCTTAAGAATCTGCGGAGAGAACGATATTTGCGGAGAATTGACACTTTTTACTGATGCACCTAAGTACCTCTTAAGTGCGCTTATCCTGGAAGATGCGAAAATCGCAGCAATCAGAAAAGATGTAATTGAAAAGGAGATATTCCACAATCCGAAACTTGCATTTGAATTCATGAAGTGGATGAGCGATCATTTCCGCAAAACACAGACTAAATTCCGCGACTTAGTACTTAACGGAAAAAAAGGGGCACTATTCTCCACCTTGATCCGAATGACTAACAGCTATGGAGTCCAGAAAGATACCGGCATTCTGATTGACCTGCCGCTGACAAACCAGGAGCTGGCCAATTTCTGCGGAACATCCCGCGAAAGCACGAATCGCATCCTGAATGAACTGAAGCGAGAGGGAATCATTTCTGTTAAAAAAGGGAAAATCCTTGTCCATGATGTGGATTATTTGCGCCAGGAAATCGGCTGCGAGAACTGCCCGGCTGTTTTTTGTTCAATAGATTAATGAAAAAAAGCGAGTGAATGCCCTTATGGCTTCACTCGCTTTTTCAATCGTACCCGGAGGAGAGCTTCATCAGCTCTCCTGCTTTTGTTTTCTCAACGCTTTAGGAATGTATACGCAGAATGGCTCGCTCTCCAGGTAATCACCAGTCATGGCATATGCTCTTGAACGTGAACCCCCGCATACATGCCTGAACTCGCATACTCCACATTTCCCCTTGTACTCGTCAGGATTCCTCAAAGACTTGAAGACAGGAGAATCCCTGTAAATTTCAGCAAGCGGCTGTTCCCTTACGTTCCCTGCTTTTACAGGCAGCAGTCCGCTTGGATAGACATCTCCAACGTGGGATATAAACACAAAACCATTGCCATCGTTGACTCCTTTTGGCGCACGTCCAAGGCCGTCGATGGATCCAGTTAATCCTTCCTTCGTCAGCGCGGTCAAATAATCTATTTCTTCTGTATGATCCTTTGCTTCGCGCATTTTTTGCTGGATGACAACCCGTCGATAATGCTGCGCCGCAGTCGTTTTAATGTCGAACTTAACCCTCTTGCTTAAATCATATAGCCAGGTGAAGACTTTTTCATGCTCCACAGGTGAGATCATGTCCTTTTCCTGGCCGCGTCCTGTCGGAACAAGGAAGAACACACTCCAAAGAACACAATCCAAATCTTCCACCATCTTGGCCATTTCATCTAAATACTCAATATTATAGCGGGAGATAACAGTATTGATTTGAATCGGGATTTCCAGCTCATGCAAATACTTGATTCTTTCCATTGTCAGATCAAAAGAGCCGGCTGTTCCCCTGAAGTGATCGTGGACGTCAGCTGTAGGACCGTCGATGCTGAACGCCCAGCGGGATAGTCCAACCGACTTCGCCTTTTCAATAGCTTCCTTCGTCACATTAGGTGTCGCACTTGGTGTCATCGAAACACGCACGCCTTTTTTTACGGCATACTCGGCAATATCAAAAACATCCTCCCTCATCAACGGGTCCCCACCCGTGAACACAAGCATCGGATTATTCATTTCATATATTTGGTCAATCAGTGATTTACCTTCTTCAAAGGACAATTCACGCGGATCTCTTCTATATTGTGCCTCCGCACGACAGTGCAGGCATTTTAATTGGCAGGCTCTGGTTAATTCCCAAATCACAATGAATGGGTCTTTGTTAAAATCTCTATCAAACATCATTTGCGCCTCCTTAAGTACTTCTCTATAACAGAAGTATATAAGTGTTTACAACATGATTAAGTGAACTAACTCACATAAACAGACCCGTAATCGCCTTTTGTATGACAATTTTGTGACCTGTAAACATTTGCTCACTCTCAAGAAAAAAACGAAGCGCATCGTTCAGGCTCACAACGAAATTTTTTTAAAAGAAAAAAGCAGCAAGATGGTTTCCTGCTGCTTCTAGATAATAACTTAGTCCAATGACTTAGTCCCTTACGCCTAAAGCGATTTTCGCATAACGGGACATCATGTCCTTAGACCATGGTGGGTTAAATACGATATTAACTTCGGTATCTTTTACTTCTGGAAGGTCGGCAAGAGCCAATTTAACCTGCTCAACGATCGTACCTGCAAGCGGGCAGCCCATGGAAGTCAATGTCATTGTCACTGTCGCAAGTCCTTCATCGTTCAAATCCACATCATATACAAGCCCTAAATTAACGATATCGACGCCAAGTTCAGGGTCAACGACCATCTCAAGCGCACCCATAATGCTATCTTTTAATTCTTCATCCATCGGTGAACACTCCTTTTTTATTGCTGTAACCTATTACTATCATAACAATGATTTGTACCCATTAAAAGCAGAAAGCCATTAGATATGCTTTTCAAACCAACTTGCAGTTGCCTCAACACCCGCATTTGACACATTGTGTCCAGCATTTTCATCTGTGATGAATTCAAACATACCATCTAGTCTCTTATAGTTTTTCCTGTTTTGCTCGTAAAAATCATACGCAGATTGATATGGTACGACCGCATCTAATTTCCCATGCCAGAATAACAGCGGACGATTGTTCAATTTTTCAGGCTGCAGGCTGAGGTCGTACTGTTTTAACTGATTTAGCAAGCTTGATATTTGTTCCTGGGATAACCCTATCTGAACATTCCTTTTTTCCATTTCGTTCAGCTGCCATAGCGCGAACTGCTCAAATGAAGGATTCCCCATCAGGCTGACACCTGCTTTTATCCATTCATACTTTGCCAGTGCTCCAAGTGTCGTAATGCCGCCCATCGATGTACCGGCAACGCCGATTCTTGCTGGGTCCACCAGGCCTTCCTCAACCAGCTCCTGCTTGATCGTCGAAAGCTCCTCAATAGACGTGATGACGATTTCCCAAAAGCGGAAGCTAAGCTCAGCTTCTGACAATCCTTCACTGCGAGTTCCGTGATATTTCGCCTCTGGCATGATGACCCTAAAGCCTTTTTCGGCAAAAAGGTAAGCATAATGCATATTACGTTCTTTTGTACTCGTGAACCCATGGAGAAAAACAATCAAAGGCATTCTATCTGAAAATTGCTTTTGTTTTACAATATGGAGAACGGGAATATGTTCTAAGCGTTTCTTCTCGACCAAAATCAATGATTAACCCTCCTGAAGAAAGCGGATATTAAATTTACCGCACTTTTAAGTATCTAAAATGATTTTTTTACAATTTATATGTAAAATGGTTACCATAGTGGTTATAAGACCCATTAACCATCATTCAATATGTATTGTAGAACTCTTACGAAAAAAGAGCCAATCATACGCATATCATTTAAAAACTAGTGTTAAGAAGGAGTATTTATGGCTGAAAAACATTTAATTGCTTTAGATCTTGATGGAACTTTACTTACAGATGATAAAACGATCTCAGAAAAGAACAAACACGTGATTAAAAAGGCACGGGAAGCAGGCCATGTTGTCATGATCGCGACAGGAAGACCATTCCGTTCGAGCGAGATGTACTACCATGAGCTTGCACTTGATACGCCAATCGTCAACTTCAACGGTGCGTTTATCCATCACCCGCTTGATAATAGCTGGGGAGTACACCATTCTCCGCTATCAATCGATGTGGCAAAGGATATAGTAGAAGCACTTGATGATTTCAAATTCTACAATATCATTGCCGAAGTAATCGACGATGTATATGTACATTATCATGATGAAAAATTGATGGACATTTTTAATATGGGAAATCCTAATATCACGACCGGTGATTTGAGAAGATATTTGAAGACATCTCCAACTAGTATGTTGATTCACGCTGATGAAGAGCATGTCCGTAAAATCCGTAACCATCTGTCAGAAGTCCATGCCGAAGTGATCGACCATAGAAGTTGGGCTGCTCCTTTCCATGTCGTCGAAATCGTTAAAAACGGTTTGAACAAAGCAGTTGGCTTAAAGAAAGCGTCAGATTACTTCCAAATCCCTGCTGATCGCATCATTGCTTTCGGGGATGAGGATAATGATTTGGAAATGCTCGAATACGCTGGGCGAGGAATCGCGATGGGCAATGCCGTCGACGAAGTGAAAAACATCGCCAACGACATGACATTGACAAACGAAGAAGATGGCATTGGCGTTTATTTGAACGACTTGCTTAATTTGAAGGCATTATAATCCCAAACACCTTCTGGAAGATGTCCGATAGGAAAGCTCTATCGGACATTTTTTTCATTATTACTGTTGCGTTTGTCCGTTAGAAGTGCTCTATCGGACATTTTTTTCATGATTACTGATGTGTTTGTCCGTTAGAAGAGCTCTATCGGACATTTTTCTGTTGATTCCCGCTGTGTTTGTCCGTTAGACAGGCTCTATTGGACACTTCCCTCTTGATTCACCCTCTGTTTGTCCGTTAGACAGGCTCTATCGGACACTTCCCTGCTGATTCACGCTGTGTTTGTCCGTTAGACAGGCTCTATTGGACACTTCCCTCCTGATTCCCGCTCTGTTTGTCCGTTAGACAGGCTCAATTGGACATTTCCCTTGTACCCGTTGTGTTTTGTCCGTGAGACGTGCCTGATCTATCGCTGCACAATTTGTCAGATAAATGTTAAACATTGCTTGTACCTATTCCAATATGAACTTGACACAGAACCGTTTGATTTTATGTCAAAAGAGCATACTATAATCGAAGCGGCGTTATAGCCTGTTTCAAATTCGCTCGTAGATGGAGGGGTAAAACGATGGGTAAAAGCAATAAATCCAAGCGTTTTGTACAGCAAGGGGTAGATACTGTCTCCAAGCATGATGAACGAATCCCTTACCACACCACTTATGCCGAGGCTGAAGCACAAAAGATGGCAAATGTCAGAGAGTCCTCTTTAGGGGGAATTTAAATGGGAAACAGGCTTTTTCAGGAAGCTAGGAAGGCTGTCCAGTTAGCTCAGTCTGCGGAGCCTGCGGAACAGTCTGCAGCCATCAACACAGCTAAAAATGCTCTGTCATCAGCCTATGCCAATACGACAATGGCTGAAAAAGAGCAGCTTCGGTCATTTCAGGACGAGCTGAATTCAATTGAAAGCAAGTAAAAGTGAAAGCTGGCGGAGATCCCGCCAGCTTTCACTTTGCTAATTATGATTATTGAACCTTTCAAGCAACACTGGATAGGTATGGATGATTTCGCCATCCTTGCCGCGTTCGTATAGATTAAGAATGACTGACCCATTTTGCGGAAGCTTGCTTTCTGGTATTGATATTTCCAGCGAGAACGGCTTCCATTTTGGATATTTTGCTCCTGGAGCAACTTCTGTTTCAGGGATCAACTGATTATGTCCATCCTCAACAGTATAAAAGAACTTACCATTGATTGGCCGGGCTTCACCCTTTATTATATAATTGCCTTTGTTCCCCTCTGAAACTACGCCATTAAAAACAGGGTTTTCCCCAGGGATATACATTGTCTTTGTATCAGTCAGCGGCTTTTTGTCCCCGACAGGTTTTCCATTGATGCTTGTTGCTTTCAACTGTGCAGTGACTGTGTATTCACCTTCCGGGACTCTTTTTCCTGCCGTCGAGTAATCCCAGCTCTCCATCCATTTCATTTTCCCCTGTGGTTTCAAGGTCAAGGTTTCAAAGGCCTGGGTAAATGATTTTCCTTCAGAATACTGATACACCTTTTTCTTATTGGCATCAAAGACGGTAATTTCGTATTTCTGGGATGTTGGGAATTCAAATGAAAGCTCTGTATTCCCCTGGTTTTGCAGGACGATTTCAAACTCAGCTTTATCAGGACCAGCCAAGGGGTCAATGTAAAAACTGTATTCCAGATTTGCTGGTGTCTGTTTTTCTTCTCCAATCGCCAGGACAGGTGCCACGGCCATCAACAACAAAATGATCAACAAAGTGACCTTCCTCATTTACCAAACCTCCACTTCAGTGATTACTCCCTTCGGAAAAAACCAAAGATCCCAGCTGTCTCAACAATATTAGTGAACGCATGTGGATCGACTTCCTTGATAATGTGTTCCAGGTCATACAATTCATACCTTGTCACGACAATGATAAGCATTTCTTTCTGTTCTCCTGAAAAAGCTCCCTTGGCAGGCAGCAGTGTGATACCGCGAACAAGTTTGTCATGGATGGCCTGCTTTAATTCATCTGACTTCTTCGTAACGATCATCGCCGTCAGTTTCTCATGGCGTGTATGGATGGCATCAATTAACCGTGTGGACACATACAAAGCGACAAGAGTATATAGAGCGTTTTCCCATCCAAATACAAAGCCAGCTGTCATTATAATGATTCCATTCAAGGTAAAGAAATATGTACCAACCGGACGATCATTCATTCGTGACAGGACCATTGCAATAATATCCATTCCTCCTGTGGAAGCCCCCCATTTTAAGGTAAGTCCAACACCTAACGCTGCAATGACTCCCCCAAAAACGGCATTGAGCAGAATATCACTCGATACTTCTTTTACCGGAATGATTTCTAGAAAGAATGATGAAAGCAGAACGGAGATAAAACTATAAAGTGTAAATGATTTCCCTACTTTCATCCAGCCAAGGATTGTTACCGGTATATTCAATAGCAGTAGAAGAATCCCGGTAGAAATATTAAATGGCGCAAATTCTCCAAGTATGCTCGAAACGAGCTGTGCGATCCCGGTAAAGCCGCTTGCGTAAACATTTGCCGGTATTAAAAAGAAGTTCAGCGACATAGCATTCAAGAATGCCCCTATCACCACGATGATGATTTTTTTTGTTTCCAACCAGACCATGTAAATCCCCCTTATTCTTTTCTATTCTTCCTGTACCCCTATTTTGCCGAAAATCACTATAATTAATTGTCTTTTTCTCATATTCCCTATAAACTATTAACATATAAAGGTTGAAAGCAGGTGAAAGTTATGTCAGTAAAAATCATGGCTGACAGTGCATGTGATTTGCCATTGAGTTTTTATGAAGAAAATGATGCAATACTATTTCCGTTGAAGGTCCATATTAATGGCAATGAATATGAGGACCTACGAACAATACAGCCAAAAGAAGTGTACGATCAAATCCGCGCTGGCAACCTTCCAAAGACCTCACAGGCTTCTCCTGCTGGTTTTAAAGAAGTTTTCACGGAATTGGCCGAGAATAAGCAAGATGGAATATACATAGCTTTCTCTTCACAGCTGTCAGGAACATATCAGACAGCCGTCATGATTGCCGAGCAGGTTAAGGAGGAATACCCTGACTTCAACTTGTCGATCATCGATACAAAATGTGCATCCCTTGGATATGGACTGGTTGTTATGGAAGCAGCACGGATGGCGAGGGAGAACTTTTCAAAAGAAAAAATCGTTGAAGCTGTCCAATTTCACAGCCAGCATATGGAGCATTTATTCACAGTAGATGACCTTGACCATCTTGCCAAAGGTGGACGCGTTTCAAAAGCTTCAGCATTCGTAGGCGGCCTGTTGAATATTAAGCCGCTGCTTAATGTTGAGGATGGGAAACTGGTTCCGCTTGAAAAAATCCGCGGAAAGAAAAAACTTCTCCGCAGGATTTTGGAAGTAATGAAGGAACGAGGCGTGGAATTTGAAAATCAGATCATTGGCATCAGCCAGGCAGATGATCTTGAAACAGCGACTGAGATGAAGAATATGATAATGGAAGAACTTCATGCAAAGGATGTTTACATAACTTCCATCGGTGCTGCTGTCGGTTCCCATACAGGACCAGGTACGATAGCAATTTTCTTTTTAAACAAACTGCCATCATAATTTACATACTCCTTTCAGGTTTTAGGGAAAATAAAATGTACCTAACCTGAAAGGAGTTTTTTAAATGCCACATACATCTGATAACGATAAAAAAGCAAAGGACAACAATGCCCTTCGCCATGAAAAAAATATGATGCGCGAAAAGAACCGCAAAGCAGGCAAGAACCAATACTCCAAAAAAACTGACCATGTATAAGAAAAGCGCAAGCGCCTTGATTAGCCCCGACAAGCGCTGGAGGGCCTGAAAGTGAAGTCGTTCTTTGACTTCATTGGCAGGACCGAAGCGCCTCGAGGAGTTAGGAGCCGCAGCTAGACAAGCGTCTCGAGCTGCTCAAAGCTGACGCTTATCGCAAGATACTCGAGGATGCACTTTCGGGGAGGAAAACTGGCTAGGCGCTGGAGCTAGACACTAATCTTAATGCAAAAGTTTATACTTTCTTAGGTATAAAAAAATAGAGCCGCCCGGCTCTATTTTTCTTTTTTATATGTCCAGTTGTCTTCCTGATAGATCTTTCCTTCCTTCATAAGCCTTCCCATTGCCCGCTTGAAGGATCCTTTGCTCATGCCAAAACGCTCCTGAATGTCCTCAGCCATGCTCTTGTCATGGTAAGGCATTGCACCATTACGCAGCTCCAAATATTCCATGATCTTCTCAGCGTCTTCATCCAATGCTTCCTGCTTACGCGGCAAAAGCGAGATATTAACAGAACCATCCGGTTTTACATCAATGATCCTTCCCTCTACCTTCTGGCCTATCCTCGGCTCAGTCCGGCGCTGCGATTCGTGGATGAATCCCTTAAAGCCTTCAGCAGTGATCATCCAGCTGCCAACCCTTGCTGTCCGGTATATATATCCATGGACATTCTTGTTAAAATCACTTCTTGTAGCCTTGACGGAAATTTCCTGAATGACAGGGTCAGTTGCCATTCGCGCATAAATCATATTGTTGCGATTTACTCGAAGCGTGATATAAAGCAAGTCCCCTTCTTGAGGCCAAACTGATTTTACAACCGGCAAGTCTTCCTCACCTAGCAAAACATCCTTACTGATACCGATATCAAGGAATATGCCGATACCTTCCTTAACATCAACGACAGGCACCCACTCATAGTGGCCTACCTGAACTTTCGGTATGGTCGTTGTCGCTGCAAGTCTTCCTCTGGATTCAACAAATAGAAAAACCTCTACCTTGTCTCCCTCTTCAAATGTCCTGTCTGTATCATTGGAGTGGAGCAGCACATCCTCTTCTCCGTCCGTTAAAAAGTAGCCGAAATCAACAATTCTAGCTACGGTCAGCTCCAAAGTCTGACCTGTATATTCGTTCAAGGACATAAAATCCCTCCTGCCATGTTATTAACATCTTACCCAAAGAGCTAAAGCTCTAAATTACGTAAAGTTGTTTGAACTGCTATATTTTACTATAATGTAAGCAAAAGCGAAAGCGCCTTTCACAGCACCTTGTCTTCTGGCGCAGCAAAATTTCTCTAAATCCGGAGGTAGCCATGTCTAAAGAGAGCTCATTTGATATTGTATCCAAAGTTGAAATGTCTGAAGTCACAAATGCAATCAGCATCGCAATGAAAGAGATCCAGAACCGTTACGATTTTAAGGGCAGCAAAAGTGATATTTCACTTGATAAAGAAGAACTTGTCCTAATTTCCGATGATGAATTTAAGCTTGACCAGTTGAAGGATGTTCTATTCAGCAAGATGATCAAACGCGGCATTCCAATAAAGAACCTGGACTACGGGAAAGTTGAACGAGCTTCAGGTGGAACGGTTCGACAAAAAGCCAAGCTCGTACAGGGAATCGACAAAGAGAACGCAAAGAAGATTAATACACTTATAAAGAACAGCGGCCTGAAGGTCAAGAGCCAGGTCCAGGATGACCAGGTACGCGTCACAGGCAAGAACCGTGATGATCTTCAAAAAATCATTGCTGCTGTAAAAGAAGCAGATCTTACAGTAGATGTGCAATTTGTGAATTATCGTTAAAAAAAGAGCTAAAACTAATAATGATGTAAAAGCGGACTATGGGAGCATTGTCCGCTTTTTGCTTTATGCAAATTATTAGAAAATGAATTAATTTTTCCTGGACCCTTTGGAAAAATTCATGAAGGGTTCACAAACCGCCTACGGTATTATCCTATTTACACATTAAAATGAATGTATTGGCCTTGGATGTGACATTAGTCTGTTAGGGATACTTTATTTGGCAAAACATTCACAAATCCTTCACAAAGTACTATTGGATTCCCCCTATTTTCACGTTAATATACCAGTAGGGGTATAAAACACATAAATTTTTCAACCGAAAGGATGACAATACAATGGGTAAAAAAATCGTAATCGTTGGCGGCGTAGCAGGTGGAGCAACTACTGCAACTAAATTGAGAAGACTGGATGAACAGGCAGAGATCGTTCTTTTTGAAAGAGGAGAATTCATTTCTTTCGCAAACTGCGGACTGCCTTACCATATCAGCGGTGTTATCGAGGATCGTAAAAAGTTACTTCTTCAAACTGTTGAAGGCATGAATGCACGATACAACTTGGATATCCGCAATTTCTCTGAGGTGACTGCAATCAACCGTGAAGAGAAAACTGTTTCTATAAAACATGTCCAAACTGGTGAAGAATACACAGAAAGCTATGACGTACTAGTGTTATCACCAGGAGCGAAGCCAATCGTTCCTCCTATTGAAGGCTTGAAGAGCGCAAATGTATTTACGCTTAGAAATATTCCGGATATGGATAAAATCAAAGCATACCTTGAAGACAACAAACCAAAGAATGCTGTCGTAATCGGCGGAGGCTTCATTGGCCTTGAAATGGCTGAAAACCTTGTCCACGCTGGAGTCAATGTTACCCTAGTTGAAAAACTGCCACAGGTAATGGGTCCAGTCGACCCGGAAATGGCAGCAATCGTTGAGGATGAGCTAAGAATGAATGGCGTTGAGCTAATCCTGGGAGATGGAATCACTGACGTTCAGGAAAATGGCACAAAAGTTGTTCTTGAAAGCGGCAAGGTCCTTGATTCAGAATTGATTATCCTGTCAATCGGTGTCCGCCCAGAAAACAAGCTTGCAGCTGACTCTGGCCTTGAGCTTGGAGAACGCGGCGGTATCAAGGTAAATGAATACCTTCAGACATCTGATGAAGCCATTTATGCAATGGGTGACGCCATCGAGGTTATTGACTATATCAATGGTCAGCCTACCATGATTCCGCTAGCATGGCCTGCAAACCGCCAGGCTCACATTGTCGGACATCATATCAATGGCCGTAACATCGCATATCCAGGTACATTAGGCACTTCAATCGTTAAAGTTTTCGAATTGACTGCTGCAACGACTGGTAACAGTGAAAAGCTATTGCGCAGACTGGGCATTCCATATGAAGTAGTTCATATTCACCCACTTTCTCACGCTGGTTACTATCCTGGGGCAGAGCAAATTTCACTTAAAGTCATTTTCGACAGAGAGACTGGCAAAATCTTCGGTGCACAGGCAATCGGTAAAGACGGAGTTGACAAACGCATTGACGTCATCGCAACTGCTATCAAGGGCGGATTGAGCGTCTATGACCTTCAGGAGCTTGAGCTAGCATATGCACCACCATTCTCTTCTGCAAAAGATCCAGTGAACATGGCTGGTTATGTAGCTTCCAATATTGTTGACGGTACAATCGAAACTGTCCAGCACTATGAAGTTGACGAATTGCTCAAGGACGGCGCGTTCATGATTGACGTCCGTACTGAGAAAGAACATGCAGATGGCAAAATTGAAGGCTCAAAAAACATTCCGCTTGATGACTTGCGCAATCGTCTTGACGAGCTTCCAAAAGATGAAACCATTTTGATCACTTGCCAGGTTGGTTTGAGAGGTTATCTGGCTTCCCGTATCCTTCAACAAAATGGATTCAAGGTCAAGAATCTTACTGGCGGCTACAAGACATATTCAATCTTTAAAAATAAACTTCACTAATGAAATTGAAGCGGCTCCTTTCAAGGGGCTGCTTTTTTTTGTTTGCGTAGATTTCTGCTTTTCGCTCTTATTGTTTGGGGTATCTAGGTGTCACCTGCTTTTACCCTTTTTCGCTTCTCAACACTTTTGGGGCAATGCAGAGCTTCTGCTTTTACCCTTTTTCGCTTCTCAACACTTTTTGGGGCAATGCAGAGCTTCTGCTTTTACCCTTTTTCGCTTCCTACCAATTTTTCGGGTAATGCAGGTGTGCTGCTTTACCGTTTTCAGCGCTCCGGTCAATGCACTCCCATGATTAAATGAAGGAATTTCCATGTTTTTAATCTGGATTTTAAAGGAATTTAATAAAAGGTGATTTATAAAAAAGGAGTGAGTTCTTCTATGTCTAATGAAAATAAAAAACAGGGCTTCCCGCCGCAGCACCAGGACCATCAACCTGGCACCGAGCCGGAAATGAATCCTGAGCCCAAGTCAGTCGATGAAAATTATAAAGGATCTGGGAAATTAACTGGTAAAGTTGCACTGATTACAGGAGGAGACAGCGGCATCGGCAAATCGGTTGCCATCTATTATGCGAAAGAAGGCGCAGATGTAGCGATAGTCTATCTTGAGGAAAGCAATGATGCGCAAACGACAAAAGAGCTCGTTGAAGCTGAGGGCAGTAAATGCTTGCTCCTTGCTGGTGATATCGGCAGTGAGCATTTCTGTGAGGAAGTGAAGAAGAAAACTCTTGATGAGTTCGGGAAAATTGATATTCTGGTCAATAACGCAGCTGAGCAGCATCCGCAAAAAAGCCTGCTCGATATCTCTGCGGACCAGCTGGAGAAGACGTTCCGCACGAATGTATTCTCAATCTTTCATCTGACAAAGGCGGTTCTGCCTCATTTAAAAAAAGGCGGCACGATCATCAATACCTCTTCCATAACAGCCTATAAAGGTCATGAAAAGCTGCTCGACTACTCTTCTACAAAGGGAGCCATTGTATCATTTACACGTTCTCTTGCCATGTCCCTTGCGTCAGATGGGATTCGTGTCAATAGCGTAGCTCCTGGCCCTATCTGGACTCCGCTCATTCCTTCCACCTTTACGGCTGAGGAAGTCGCGAAGTTCGGAACGAATGCTCCAATGGGACGAGCCGGACAGCCTTATGAATTGGCACCAGCATACGTCTATCTTGCCAGTGACGACTCTACTTATGTAAACGGACAGACAATACACGTAAATGGTGGCACTATCGTAAATGGCTAAATGAAAAGAACTGCACCTCCAATCTAATATGAGGTGCAGTTCTTTATTTACACTAGTACTTCTTTATAATCCTTAGGATGTCCGCAAGAATATCGTGTAACGATTTTAAACGGAACGATGATCCGTTTAATTGGCTCGTTTGGATTCTCAATAATTTGAATCAAACTTTTCGCAGCCTGGTATCCCAGGTCGAAAATGTTAATATCTACAGAGGTTAAAGGCGGTCTGGCCATCTCGGCTATCAGTACATTGTTAAAGCTGACGATGGAAACATCTTGTGGTACTGCAATTCCCATTTCATCCAGCTTATTCAACACACCTAGTGCCATCAAGTCATCGGCAACTACCATTGCTGTAGGAGGCTGATCCAATGAAAGCAATACCTCAACAGCATCCTGGCCGCTTTCGCGGAGGAATTCGTCATTTACGATGTACTTATCTTCAAGATGTATTCCAGAGTTTCTCAGAGCCTTTTCATAGCCAAGCAGACGTTCAACCGTCACGACTAGATCCAGATTTCCTCCAATGAAAGCAATCTTGTCATGACCAAGCTGGATTAGATGCTCGGTCACTTCTTTGCCCGCTTTAAAATTATCATTATCGACATAACTGGTATTTTCATCATCTTTAAAAGGTTTGCCTATTACGACAAACGGAAATTTTCTTTCCTTCAAATAAGCAATGACCCTGTCTTCCACCTTTGAATACAAAAGAACTACACCATCTACTCTTCCGCCCTGAACCATTGCGACCACACCGTCGAAGATTTCATCCTCTGTTTTTCCAGTGGTCATGTGAAGGGCGTATTGCTTTGAATGCGCACCTTCGCTCAAACCTGTCAAGACAGTTGGAAAGAACGGGTTCTGGAAGACGACATCTGTAGAGCTCGGCATTACCAGGCCGATTGCCCGGGTAGATTGGCTAGCTAGGCTTCTGGCGATGAAGTTTGGGTGATACCCAAGCTGGTCCATAACCTCTCTGACTCTCTCCTTCGTTTTTTCGCTGATCCTCGGACTATTGGCGATTACACGCGAGACAGTTGAAGGCGCGACGTTAGCTACCTTCGCAACATCTTTTATTGTGACAGCCATAAGTTCCCCTCCCTTTTGCCAGAAAAAATCCTTATCTCTATTATAAATGATTTGTCCCGTATTTTTGCTTATTTTTTCAAGCCTCCATTAAACAACAATGGAGGCAGGTTTTGGTCTTGCTTTCATTATTCCTTGCTTCGCTTCCTTCTCTTGAAAAGGAGGAAAATGAAGCCGAAGAACGCTGCGTATACAGCACCCATTGTCACTAAATAAGGAATATTCAATCCTGTTTTTTCGGCTAGCACATAAATCTCTGCTTTTTCACGTTCCAATGCAAGGTTATACTCTCCATCCTTGCTTCTGACAAGGTCATCTGCAAGCAAGCCTCTCAGCTCTTTATCATCTTCCAGCTGATCCGCTGTCAATGTGACATTTTGGGTATTTGAGGTGTTATTGATTGCAATGACGGAAGTTTCGTTTTCATAGGTTCTCTTGAAAACGGCCATGCCCTTCTTTTCGTAAAGGACTTCCAAATCGCCTCTCCTTAATGAAGGAAGGTCATTGCGCAGCTCACCAATTTTCGTGATGTAATCAATTAATTCTTTATCTGCTCTGAAGCTCATCTGCCTGCGGTTATCCGGATCTTCACCGCCGTCAAGAGCGATTTCACTTCCATAATAGACAATCGGAATTCCCGGTGCAGTATACATATAAGTTAGCGCCATCTTCCATCTCGTTCCTGGATGATGTCTGTTCTGGACGGCTTTCCTTGTAAACCTGACCATATCATGGTTGTCGATAAAATTCCCCATCAACTCAGGGTTTTCGTATATCGCTTTATTTCTTTTCGCTGTCGTTAAAAGCCAGTCCAAAGTTTGATCTGGTTTTTCGAATGCAGTGCGCAGCTGCTCATTCAGTGGAAAATCAACAAAGCCATCGATTCCCGCTTTATCATATTCAGCAATATAATTTGGATCCTCAGACCACACCTCGCCAATCAGATAAAAGTCATCCTTGACACTTTTCACTTCTTTTGAAAAATCGACCCAAAAATCAACAGGTACATGGCGGACAGTATCCAGCCTGTAGCCGTCAATATTCGTTTCTTCTATCCACCATTTAGCGGCGTCCAATAAATATTTTCTTGTCTCCTGATTCTCCTGAGCTAAATCGGGAAGACCAAAAAGCCAGTTATTCTCCAGTTGTTCCTGGTCATTCCAGTCAAAGATATCTTGCTTTTCATGGAACCAGTCTTTCTTGCCTGGATCATTTACCCATTCATGTTCTGGAGCGACATGGTTGACAACAAAATCAAGAATGATCTTGATGTCACGATCATGTGCCTCTTTTACCAGCTCTTTGAACTTGTCAACGCTTCCAAAATGCTCTTCTGTATTATAGAAGTCCTTGATCCAATACCCATGGTAGCCTTTATCGACATTATCGAATACAGGTGTCAGCCAGATTGCGGTAAATCCCAAATCCTTAATATAATCCAGCTGGTCGATGACACCCTGGAAGTCGCCCCCATGATAGGCTTTAGGATCATTTGCATCCACATCGAAATCATTGCTATTGTCACCGTTGTTGAAACGGTCAACCATTAAAAAATAAATTGTTTCATCCTGCCATTTGCGTTCTTCATTTTCAACCGCGCCTGCCGGGAGGGCGTTAAAAAGAAGAAACGGAATCAAGATGAAGATGAGAATTTTTTTCATCTCCGGTCCTCCTCATAATTTAAGCAAAGACCAAATATGGCCTTTGCTTAAAATGTCTTTGCCCTAATAGATTATCCTTTTGTTCCTCCTGCCGTCAAACCAGAAACAAAGTATTTTTGGAATGACAGGAATAGGATGGAAATCGGTACCGCGATCAATACTGCACCTGCAGCGAATGTGGTGAATTCTGCACCGAATTGTTTTGCGACCAAATCATATAATCCTACAGCAAGTGTATATTTACTTTCTGTCCTGAGCAGTACAGTCGCTAAAATAAAATCTCCAAAAGGCGCAATGAAAGAGAACAATGCGATTACCGCAATGATTGGTGTGGCAAGTGGCATAACAATCTGGAAGAAAATTCGCAAGTGCCCAGCACCATCCATTTTCGCTGATTCGTCAAGCTCTTTTGGAATCGTATCAAGATAGCCCTTCATGAGCCATGTATTCATCGGGATTGCTCCTCCGACGTAAACAAGAATCAAGCCTAAATGTGTATCGAGCAAGCCAGTCAATAATGCAAGGATGAAAATCGCGATCAAGGCTGCAAAGTTTGGAATCATCTGCAGGATCAGGAATGTCATCAAGCTGTTTTTACGTCCGATGAAACGATAGCGTGAAAATGAATAGGCTGTAAGGCTGACAAGGATGACTGTGAACACCATAGTCAGCACACTTACCTTCAATGAATTCCAATACCAATATAAATAGTTGCTTTGGTCAAGGTCGAAGAGCTCCTTATAGTGGGAAAGTGTCGCATTTTTTGGGATGATGCTTGACCCGGACAAGCTCTGCCCTGGATTGAATGATGACCCTACAATCCAGACGAGCGGATAGATAATGATCGCAAACATAGCCAAAATCACAAGGTATGTTAATGTCAATCTGATATATTTCTGTCGTTTGATACTCATATTACATCATATCCTCTTCTTGGAATGATTTCGTTCTTTTGAACTGCCATAAAGCTACACTGATAACAATCAATGACAGCAGCATGGTAATGGCAGCAGCTTTGGAATATTGTGCAGATGTCATCGTGAGGCTGTAAATCCACGAAATCAGGATATCTGTACCTCCTGCATTGGCACCTACCACTGCAGGTCCACCGCCGTTAAAAAGATAAATGATATTAAAGTTATTAAAGTTAAACGTATACTGAGTTATTAAAATCGGCGCTGTTGCAAAAAGCACCAACGGCAAGGTGATATTTTTGAACTTCTGGAAGTTCGTTGCACCGTCTACTGTTGCAGCTTCGTATAATTCTTCCGGAATGGACTGAAGTACCCCGGTTGTCATAGCGAAAATGAAAGGGAATCCGAGCCACGTCTGAATCAAGATCAAGGCGATTTTCGTATACATTGCTTCAGTCATCCATGGGATCGGGTCAATTCCAAACAGACCAAGGATGTCACGGTTGATGGCACCGAATGATTCATTGAACATACCAGCAAATACAAGGATTGAAACGAATGCTGGTACAGCCCATGGAAGAATGAATACAGTACGGATGATGGCTTTGCCCTTTACATCCTTCTGGTTGACAAGAATCGCCAGGAACATGCCCAATGCAACCTGGAATGTCGTAGCCACGAATGTCCAGATGATTGTCCAGGATAGTACCGAGAAGAATGTTTGACGCCATGATTCCAGTTGGAAAAGATCGAAGAAGTTTTTCAGTCCGACCCAGTCAACCAGCTTTGCAGGCGGTGAGTGGTATAAATCATAGTTTGTGAATGCGAGCAAGACTACGAAAATAATTGGAAAAACAACAACGAATATTAGAAGCAGGAATCCCGGTGACATGATCAAATACGGGAATCCATTATCTATCAGGTTATTATATTGCTCCTTAACAGTACTAAGACGCTCTCCCATGTCTCTTTTTAAGCCTGTCTTATATGCATCATTTAAATTGAATAAATAGAAACCGATTCCAAATAGCAGGACGATCAGTGCCAGGATGCCTTCTACCATCAGGAAGATGGAATGGTCCCGAGGCGTTTGCTCTCCCAGTGTAAACAGTCCCCATAGACCCATATTGAGCAGGTCTGAGAATACTCCGAAGAATGCACCAGTTAAAACTAAAAATGCGATCCCTTTTAAATATTGTTTGTTGTATAGCTGTCCTAGCCCAGGAATAATCGAAAGGGCTGTTGCTATTCTACGGTGGTTGGTTTGATAGGACTTCTCTTTCATCCTATATTCCCCTTTCTCTTTCTATGTTTTTTAAGGCTTCTCATCGTGTAAACCGGTTTTTTTTGCTTCCTTTGAACCAAACCCAATCAAGCAGCTTCTTTTGATAGAGAATGGATACAGCAGCATTTGAAAAACCGCAATCCTGCGAGCAGACCTTGTTAAAAGCATCAGATGCTTTATGAGAACGAATACATTGTCATCCGTACAGAAGGAATTCATTTTCCTGTATTATTTTCGAAAACCCTTGTTTTCACTCTCATGAAGCACCTGATCAACTTATCTCTATTCTAGCGCAACCGTTTGCTCAATGAAAGACTTTTTTACTGCAGTTTTCGTAAACTTTGTGACTTATCACATACCAATTAGGAAAACACAGAAAATGGAATATAAAGCTGGAAAATATAACAGTACCCCCCGCGGGAGGTACTGCTATATCTACTGCTACTATTATTTAGAGTGGTTTTGTTCAATGTTTTGCTGAATTTGTTTTACAGCTGAATCAAGAGCTGCTTTTGGCTCTGCTTTGCCTGTTACAACCGTTTGCAATGCGCTAGCCATTGGTGCCCAAACTTCGCCCATTTCTGGGATGTTTGGCATTGGAACTGCGTCTTGAGTCTGAAGTGCAACAGCTTTAGCGCCTTCGTTTTCAGCGATTGCTGGGTCGTCAACTAAAGCCACGTTAGTTGGTACTTCAGCCGTTTGCTCGAAACGGTACTTAGCGTTTTCGTCGTTAGTGATGAACTCAAGGAACTTTGTAGCCCATTCCTGGTTCTTAGAGTAAGAAGATACGTGCCAGCCTTTAACACCCATGAAAGTCTTCATTGGAGTGCCGTCAGCGAATTTAGGGAATGGAGCAACACCGAAATCGATGCCAGCATCTTTCATTCCGCCGAATGCCCATGGTCCGTTCATGACAGAAGCTACTTTACCTTCGTTAAATAGACCGTCCATAGCAGGTCCGCCGTTTTCACCGATGATTCCGTTAGGGAATAGTTTTTCAGCGTACCACTTCTGGATGTACTCAGTACCTTTTACAGCACCTTCGTTGTTCAAGCCAAGATCTTGAGGGTTAAGAGCGCCGTCTTTTTCCCCGAAAACATATCCGCCGTTACCGCCGATTGGTGCGTGTGCAAAGTAGAAGTTATCCCAAAGTGCAAGGAAACCATATTTGCCGTCTTTAGTGTTAGCTTTTGCGAATTCATAAAGGTCTTCCATTGTAGCAGGAACTTCAGTCATAAGAGCTTTGTTGTAGATGAATACTGGAGTTTCAGCAGACTTTGGAAGTCCGTATAATTTACCATCGAAAGTTTGCGCTGAGATTGAAGACTCAGAGAAAGTGCTTTTCACGTCGTCGCTTACATTAAGTTCAGCGATATGTCCCTGAACTGCAAGCTCACCGATTTGGTCATGTGGAAGAGTGATGATGTCTGGGCCAGTTCCAGCAGGACCGTCAAGACGTAATTGCTCTTTCATTTTTGTAGCCATTTCTACTTCTTTGAACTCGATTTTTACACCGTGTTCTTTTTCGAAGTCTGCTGCTACTTTTTCAAGCCAGCCAGACTTATCTTTGTCTTCCCAAACTACTAACTTCTCTGGTTTAGAAGCGTCTTCTGTTTTTTCGCCGTTGTCTTTTGAACCTGTGTCTTCTTCTTTAGGTCCACAAGCAGCAAGTGCGCCGATCATTAAGACCAGCATCATGAAAATCGACAATGCCTTTTTCATGTGTATACCCCTCCTAAAAATGTGTTGTAACTAATTATTGCGCAGAACGTTAACTGCCTGTGCAAACGTTTGTAATTCTGTTTGCAAGTCTATGAAAACGATTGCACAACCTACCTCTTATTATAAAGACTAAAATTCTTTTGACAACTAGTTTTTTTAAAAATTTTTTTAAGTCATGTAAAATCGTTAAAGTTTTGTGAATCGACTTTTTAATAATTGACATTTCAAATTGAGTGGTCTACCCTTGTTTTAATCATGATGTATTGTAGCGCTTTCCGTTAAAATTTCATCAGATAGAGCATTAAATCTTAGTGCTCGTTTGGAAAGTCACAATTTTAAACAGTTTATAGTGAAAGGAATGGTTCCCACTTGTTAAAAGAAGCGATTTATCACCGTCCTAAAGACAATTATGCATACGCTTGCACTAATGAAGAACTACATATTCGTATTCGCACTAAAAAAGATGATATGAAAGAAGTTACCCTTTTAAATGGCGATCCATATGACTGGCAGGATGGAAAATGGAACACCAATACCGTTCCAATGATCAAAAGCGGATCTGACCAGTTATTCGATTACTGGTTTGTCTCTATTAAACCTCCCTTCCGCAGGATGCGTTACGGATTTATTTTAAATGACGGCAACGAAACAGCTTGTTTGACCGAAAAAGGGTTTTATGATGAACCTCCTTTGGATGATACAGGCTATTATTTTGCCTTCCCTTACCTTAACAATATCGATGTGTTCCGTGCTCCATCATGGGTTAAAGATACAGTCTGGTATCAGATTTTCCCTGAACGCTTTGGCAATGGAGATCCATCAAATGATCCAGAAGGAGCTTTACCATGGGGCAGTGCACCACCTGAAAGAGACAACTTCTTTGGCGGTGATCTCCAGGGTGTAATCAATAATATCCACTACTTGTCCAAGCTTGGCATCACCGGTATTTATTTTACGCCTATTTTCAAAGCCTATTCGAACCATAAATACGATACGATCGACTACATGGAAATCGATCCGCAATTCGGCGACAAAGAAACGCTGAAGAAGCTGGTACAGGTTTGCCATGAGCATGGGATCAAGGTCATGCTGGACGCTGTCTTCAACCACAGCGGTTTCTACTTTCCTCAGTTCCAGGATGTACTGGAAAAGGGTGCAGAGTCTCCTTATAAGGACTGGTTCCACACTAACGAATTCCCGCTAGTAATGGAACCAAGGCCGAATTATGATACTTTCGCTTTTGAAAAATCGATGCCGAAGCTGGATACAGAAAATCCAGAGGTCATTGAGTATCTGCTTGAAGTTGGCCGTTACTGGGTCCGCGAATTTGATATTGACGGCTGGAGACTTGATGTCGCCAATGAAGTCGACCACTCTTTCTGGAGAAAATTCCGAACTGAAGTGAAAGCAATCAAGCCTGATCTCTATATTCTCGGTGAAATCTGGCACGATTCAATGCCATGGCTGCGTGGCGACCAGTTTGATGCTGTCATGAACTATCCGTTTACGACAAACATCCTAAACCTGTTTGCACGTGGAACCATTTCAGTAAAAGAATTCATCGAGAACATGACGACAGTCAATCATATGTATCCGAAAAACGTCAACGAGGTTGCCTTCAATTTGATCGGCAGTCATGACACACCAAGAATCTTGACCGAGTGCGGCGGTGACGAGGATAAACTTAAACAAATCTTCACTGTATTGCTTTCTTACATCGGTACACCATGCATCTATTATGGTGATGAAATCGGCATGAGCGGTCCACAAGATCCGGGATGTCGCGAATGTATGAAGTGGAATGAAGAAGATCAGAACCAAGATGTGTTCGCACACGTCCAAAAGATGATCCAGCTTCGTAAGGAATATCCGCTTCTTGCAAATGAAGGTGAACTTCACTTCATCCCATCCGACTACCATGAAAGCTGCTTTGCTTATACGAAGTCCAATGGTGAAACAACCATTATGGTAGTCGTGAACATGAGCGATGAAGAAGCAAGCTATCCTCTGCCGTTTAACCTAAAAGGCAGGAAAATCACCAATATCTATACTGGCGAAGAATATGCAGCCGAAAGCGATGACCTTACAGCTAAGATTGCTGCAAACGGATTTGCATTGTTTAAATTTTAAATATTAGAAAGCCCCTTTCCAATCTGGGAAAGGGGTTTGCTCTTTATGCTATTCATAACCTTTTACACTTTTAATGACATTTTATCCTTATTGCGGAATTGTTGGTGGTTTTCGCGGAATTATGTCCCATTTTCGCGGAATACTTTCTCCATTTCGCGGAATTATTGGGGTTTTTCGCGGAATTACTTCCAATATCACGGAATAATCATTTTCCTGCTCTTAATAAACAAAGAAAGACTAGTGATAATCGAATAGATTTGTTAAAACTCAATTTTGGAGGGAAGGAATTTTACGATTCAGATTCTTTTCCTATTATTTTTTTCGTAAAACGAATCTTTTTCACTTCAAATTCCTCCTATAGTCTGTATAATTAAGGAATTACAACTTGGAGATGTAAAACATGAAGAATAAAACTGCTAAATTATCGCTTTTTGCCATTACTTGGCCACTTTTTATTGAAATTCTGCTTTATATGCTGATGGGAAATGCGGATACGCTGATGCTTTCCCAGTATTCGGATAATTCCGTGGCTGCTGTCGGTGTTTCTAACCAAATCCTGTCCATGGTCATCGTGATGTTCGGTTTCATCGCGACTGGTACTGCAATTCTGGTTGCGCAGAACCTTGGTGCGAAAATGGATGACGATGCACGAGAGGTTTCAGCTGTCTCGATTGGTGCAAACCTTGTATTTGGCATGATCCTGAGCGCAGCCGTTTTCATTTTCAGCGAGCAATTGCTTAGATTGATGGACCTGCCGCCTGAACTGTTTGATGAAGCCAATTCCTATTTGCGTATTGTCGGCGGTTTCTCATTTATCCAATCGCTGATCATGACAGTCAGCAGCATTATTCGCAGCTATGGCTTTACCCGTGATATCATGTATGTCACGATCGGGATGAATGTGCTGAATGTCATCGGCAACTATTTGTTCATCTTCGGGCCATTCGGCTTCCCTGTCCTGGGTGTAGAAGGTGTGGCGATTTCCACTACTGTCAGTCGGATTCTAGGATTGTTGGCTGCCATTTATGTCATGACCAAGCGAGTCCCTGGATCATTGCCAATATCGATGCTTTTCAGTTTTCCAAAAAAACATTTGAAAAACCTGCTTAATATCGGGATTCCTTCTGCCGGTGAGCATTTGAGCTACAATGGGTCGCAGATGGTGATCACCTATTTTATCGCTACCCTTGGAACCCAGGCATTGACGGCAAAAGTTTATACACAAAACCTCATGATGTTCATTTTCCTATTCAGTATCGCCATCAGCCAAGGCACACAGATTTTAATTGGCCATATGGTTGGTGCAAAAGAAATTGAAAATGCGTATAAGCGGGCTCTAAAAAGCTTAAAGCTGGCGATTATCATCTCCATTGCTGCCGCGTTGATCGTTTCCTTCTTATCAAAAGACCTGCTTGGAATCTTCACGGATAATATGAGCATCATCGAACTCGGCACCACATTGATTTTGCTCACAATCATCCTTGAACCCGGCAGATCCTTTAACCTGGTACTGATTAGTTCACTCAGGGCAGCGGGTGATGTGAAGTTCCCGGTTTATATGGGAATCCTGTCAATGTGGGGAGTCAGTGTGACATTGTCTTACTTCCTGGGAATATATCTAGGTATGGGGCTGGTTGGAATATGGATTGCCTTCATCGCCGACGAATGGCTGCGCGGACTTCTAATGCTCTGGCGCTGGAAATCCCGAGTATGGGTGAAAAAATCATTCGTGCCGGATGCCCCGCAAATGCAGGCAGAATAGGGTATGGAGATGTAATTGTTTTATAAGGTCACTATTAGCTTTTAAATTTACCCTTATAGGGGCGATTCCCTCGCATAAGGGTACTAAAATTTATATAAAAAGGTTCACACTCCTGACTCGCCGTGAGCCAAATTTAAGCAAGCCCGATCATCTCGGGCTTGCTTTTTAATCTGCTATATTAATATTGTAATCTCTGAACCAGATATGAATCTGTGCTAACTGAGCCAAAAGCTGCGGACCTGTCATAAGTTGGCCGAACCATGGCACTTTGAAGGATGCGCCCTCGGACTCAATCATTTTTTGCAGTGTAGCCCTGTCAAAGAATTCATGCAGCGCACTGTTAGAATCAGCCATGAATTCTGAAAGCATTCCCTGGACTGCCTGGGTATAGGCAGGATGATGAGTCTTCGGATACGGACTCTTTTTCCGGTACAAAACTTCATTAGGCAATGTGCCTTCCAGTGCTTTGCGCAGGATTCCTTTTTCCCTGTTGCCGTGCATCTTCATTTCCCATGGAATGTTCCAGACATATTCCACAAGCCGGTGGTCTGCAAACGGAACCCTCACTTCAAGGCTGGCACCCATGCTCATCCGGTCCTTCCGATCTAGAAGTGTTGTCATGAACCAGATGATATTCAGATAGAATAATTGTCTACGCTTAGCCTCTACTTGATTTTCCCCATCAAGTACAGGTACTTCTGCGATCGTATCGTTGAATTTTGCCATCATATAATCTTCTAGGCTCAATTTTTTGCGCCAGTGATCCCTCAGCATGTTTTGCCGCTCATTAATCGACCGCATCCATGGAAACCCTGGTCTATTCAGGTCTTCCTCCCTGTGGAACCATGGATATCCTCCAAAGATCTCATCAGCACATTCACCTGAAAGTCCTACGGTAAAATCCTGTTTGATTTCCCTGCAGAACCAAAGCAGTGATGAATCGATGTCTGCCATTCCTGGAAGGTCCCGAACATGGACAGCTTCTGTTAGATAACCAGCCAGATCCTGCTGGGATATGATGCTGTTATGGTGAACAGTACCAAATGTTTCCGTCATTTTATTGATCCAGAAGGCATCAGCATTTGGCTGGAATTCATTTTCCTTGAAATACTTTTCATTGCCTTCGTAATCGATCGAGTAAGTATGCAGGCTGCCCTTACCCTCTGCCTTATATTGATTTGCAGCAATAGCAGTGATTGCACTAGAATCCAGTCCGCCTGAGAGGAATGTGCATAGAGGCACATCTGAAACTAACTGTCTTGTGACAGCATCGGTGAACAATTCCCGCACTTTTTCAGCTGTCTCATCAAGAGTATCAGTGTGCTTCTCGCTTTTCACGTTCCAATATCTCCATATTTTCAGCCCATTTTTTGAAAAAGTAAGCCCGTGGCCCGGCCGGAGCTCCTTCATGTTTTTAAAGATACCTGCCCCTGGAGAACGGGATGGTCCAAGCCCAAACACCTCACAAAGTCCTTCCCTGTCTACCTCAGCCTTCACTTCAGGATGTGCCAGCAGTGCTTTTTGTTCAGAAGCAAACATAAGACCAGATGCTGTTTCAAGAAAAAACAGCGGCTTCACACCAAGTCGGTCGCGGCCAATGAACAATTGCTCTTGCTCTTGATCCCAGACAGCAAATGCGAAGATCCCGTTTAAATGCTCCAGACAATTTTCCTTCCATTCCATGAAAGATGTAAGCAAAACCTCTGTATCAGAATGACCGTTAAAAGAATATCCTTTTAATAGCAATGCTTTTCTGAGGTCTTCAGTATTATAAAGTTCTCCGTTATAACAAATGGTATAACGGTTATCCCCCTGCGCTCTGGTCATTGGCTGTTTGCCTCCCTCAGGATCGACAACCACCAGTCTTTTATGTCCCAGCGCAGCATGCACCGAAGTCCATACATTGGTATCATCGGGACCTCTTTTACTTAAAGTTTCCGCCATTTTTGTCATGGTCTCACGTTCATGATCCAGATTTTTTCGGAAATCTATCCAGCCTGTTATTCCACACATTTTTAATCATTCCTTTCAGCGGAACTTTTTGATGTCTCAATAAGCACTTTCAAAACTAGACAATTGCTTAAGCATTACTCATCTTATGCAAATACACCTCAACTGGTTAATTGCCTATCTTTTAAATCATGTTATAAATTCGCCAAAATCTGTCTACAAAGAAGGTGAGCGATAATTAACGGAGGATCTAAATGAATCGACAACAACGAAGCAATTTAATTGAATTCCAGCCCCGTGCATTCAACACCGGGACAGTAGAATATATTAATTCACAATGGGTTTTCTTTGATGAAGAAACAGAAGAGGCCGCACTTGTCGATGAGTTCATCCATCAAGAGGTTGAAGTGCAGCGAAACAATAAATGGTGCAAAGGTTTTTTGCTGGATAACGGCTGCATCCAAACCGGCAGTGAAAAAATCACTTTACAGGACCAGGAAATGATCAGGATCAGGAAACAATTGATCTATTCATTCGAGCGACTGCTTGATGAGCTGAATGATGAGGCTTTTGTCCAATTTATCAATACATTGAATTTGCTCAACTTTTCGATTTATGATTGCATTTATTGTTATAACCACCTGACCTTCCTTGATCATGAAAAAGGGGTTTCAGGAGTCAACTTTTTAATTCTTGATAATGAAGAATACATCTGCAGTGTGCAGCATCACTTTGATTACTTTGAAACACAAAATGACAGGTTCGAATTGACCTTGAACAACGGAAAGCGGACCGTTATTGAGAGAATTTCGTAAATGCAAAAGAGCCCGCACAATGTGCAGGCTCTAAATTTATTTTACTGTATATTCCACTTTTTCCACAGTCCGGAAGCCTTCTTCAAAGGAGGCAATGTCCATGGGTTTCTGAATATAATAGCCTTGTGCATAATGGCAGTCCATGTCCCTCAAAAGATTGAGCTGTTCGTGCGTTTCAACGCCCTCGGCGACAATTTTGACCGAGAGCCCCTGTCCCATCGTGATGATTGCCTTGACGATTGCAATATCTGATGGGTCATCATGCAGGTTATTGATAAATGACTGGTCGATTTTAAGAGTATCGATTGGCAAATTGCGCAAATAGCTTAATGACGAATAACCTGTCCCGAAATCATCAATTGAAACCTTTACCCCGAGTTCCTGTAACGACTTCATAACCGAAATGCTATAAACGATATCTTTCAGCATTGCGCTTTCTGTCAGTTCCAGGGAAAGGTATCCTGGTTCGAGCTGTGAAGTCTCCAGGGCTTGAATAACCTGTCCAATAAAAGCATGCTGCTGGAACTGGTAAGCTGATACATTTACGGAGATGCCTAGATTCGGGAATCCATTCTGCTGCCATGCTTTTGTCTGGACACAGGCGGTGGTCAGCACCCATGCACCAATCTCCTCAATCAACCCTGTTTCCTCTGCCAGAGGAATGAACTGAGCTGGTGAAACCAGTCCCAAATTCGGATGCTGCCAGCGGATAAGGGCTTCTGTACAGGTAATTTCTCCAGATTTCAAGTCCATAAGCGGCTGGTAGCAAAGGTGGAATTCATTCTTTTGAAGCGCTTTCCTTAGATAGCTTTCAAGCTCAAGCCGGACCATTGCCTGGTCATTCATTCCGGTTGAAAAGTAAGTAATCTTATTCCCGCCTTGATTTTTCGAACGGTTCATCGCAATATCCGCATTTTTCAGCAGTACATGCTCATCAAGACCATCCCCCGGGAAAGAGCTGATTCCAATGCTTGCGGTGACGATGAATTCCTGGTTCTGGTAAAATAGGGGCATTGAAATAAGATTCTGCAATTCCCTGGCTGTTCTTGTCGTCTGGTCGATGCTGACATTCTCTGTCAGCAGCATTGTGAACTTATCCCCGCTGAATCTTCCAAGATAAGCGCCTGCTGGAAGCCGATCCTCGATTCTTTCTGCCAGTTCTTTCAAAACAATATCACCAGCATAATGTCCGAGACTGTCATTGATGATTTTGAAGCGGTCAATATCAATGACAAGCACGGCAAGGAGTTCTTTTTTATGCCTGGCACGGTGAATCATTTCTTCGAGCTGTTCGGTAAACCTCATCCTGTTCGGCAATCCCGTATCCTGGTCATAGTAGGCAAGCTGAATGATTTTTTCTTCTGTTTTTTTCTGGGTAGTAATATTCCGGCCAATACCATAAATCCCTACACATGCACCATTTACCGTAATCGGGATATTTTTGATCTGAAAAATCTGGATTTCACCGCTCTTGACCGGAATCTCAATTGTGTAGGTCTGATCTCTCCCCTTTAGCGCCTGAATAAAATGCATTTTGGCACGGTGCACATCCTCCTGGTTGATAAAGTCGAGCGCTGACCTGCCAATAAGTTCGTTTTCGTTGTAGCCAAAGGTCTTCATGAATGCCTGGTTTATACTTGTGAAATTCCCTGTTAAATCTGTTGAATAGACAAAATCTCCATTATTGTCAAACAGCGAACGATAGTATTGCTCGGAAACTTTGAGGCTTTCGTTAAGGTGAAGGATGTCTTGTTGTGAGGTCTCTACAAGATTGTTCAATGTGTTGATGGTGTGCTGATCTTGAAGAATAGGATTAAGTTCCTGTTTATCGAAAACTGTAAATGAAATCACGAATTGTTTATCATCAGTGAAGCAGCCATTTGCTTCACAACTCAACACAGTGGAGGCTGGCAGCTGCTTTTTCAGCAACTGCTCCATGTGCTGAAGCTTTCGTTTTTCTTTATGGCTGTAAAAAATCTGTACCAATAGATTAGGGTGATCTTTGAGTGAATTGCATTCTATAAAGCTATTAAGTTGTTTGTCATTTCCGTAAACACAGCTTGTTGTCGTAGCCATTGCATTCTCCAATTTTCATATTTCTCCAATATCCCTTATCTCTTAAGTTATCATAATTCCCCGCGTAAAAATATGACAAAAAAAGAAAAAACTGTCCAAATGGACAGCTTTTTTTCGACAAAATGGATATTAAAACAAGTAAGTTCCTAGCGGAAGTGAAAAACCTAAATACAGTACAAGAAGAACTGCGACAATGAATTGAATCCACAGTACAGACGCTTTCTCGTTCTTTTTTGTACGGATTAAAATCATCTCCAGCATTGCGATTACCCACAAGCCTACTGCGGCTTTCAGCACATACATAATGTTGATATTGATGCTGAAAAGAAGCCAGAAGCCAGTCAATAGAATCAGCACGTAAAACAATCTAAGGACCATCTGGACAATTTTTGCGCCTTTTTCCTTACCGCTTTTATGTAGTCCAAGTGCTACGAAAAATAAAACCAAAGCCAAAAACCAAGCTGTCATATGGGCATGGATCATGAACCCGTCCTCCTAATAGTAAATTCTAAAATATCATACCATATTCAAAAAGAATTTCATAAATATATGGTAGTATATTGAATTGTTCAATGAAAAAGAGACACCCTATTCAGGGTGTCCCCACCGATTACATAGCCAAATCGGTTTGTTGCGGTTCTTCTTTTGCCTTAAATAAATAGACTGTCATAGTCATCAAAGCGAAGAGTACAAGAAAGCCAAGAAGAACACCCAGGTTAATCATCGCCATTGAAAAACCATTTAATGAAATAAGAGCTTTAAATCCTGCAATCGAATACGTAAATGGCAAGTATGCACTTATACTGCGGAGATACTCAGGCAGCATATCAATTGGCAGGTTTGCTCCAGTTGTCGAAAGCTGCATGACAACCAATGCTAAAAGAATAAAACGGCCAATATTCCCAAACGAAGCAAAGAACATAACAATAGCTGCAAATACAATACTAACCACTATAGCGAACACTATGAAACCTGCTGGGTTTGTAACCTCTAATCCCAAGAATGCAAGGACAACTATGGAAAGCAGGATTGCCTGAACCACAGCTAAGGAAGCAAGATTCATAAATTTCGCAACGAACCAGCTCACCTTAGATACATTTAGTTCCTGTGGCTTGTTGAAATTGATGAACATTGACATTATTAAGATCCCTACGAATAATGCAAGCGTCATCACATATGGCGCAGTAGAATCTCTGTAAAAAGAATAACCGTTGACTTTGTTGCTAATTAGTTCAACTGGTGAAGCGAACATGCCAATATTTTTTTCGTTAGCTTTAATCTTACCGGTTTCCTCAGCTCCATCCTTTAACCCGGCAGCCAATTGACCGCTTCCATCATAAAGCTTCCCTGCTCCTTCATTCAATTTTGTTACTCCATCAGTCAAATCTCCCCAGCCTTTTTCCACGCTGACATTTCCGTCGCTGACTTGGACAACTCCTGAATGAATCTTGGAAGCACCAACTGTCAGCTCACGCCATCCCTTATCTACGGTAGCATTTCCTTCGCTGACCTGAGCTGCCCCTGAATGGATTTTTGATGCACCAGCAGTGAGCTCCTTCCATCCCTTATCTACCGTTTGATTCCCTGCTGATATTAAAGCTGCTCCGCCATCAAGCTCTTTGACTCCCGCTGTGATAGTTCCCCATCCAGCATTGACGGACTTATTTCCTGCAGCTATTTGAGTTGTTCCATCATGAAGCAATCCGACTTTAGTGATCAATTCATCCCATCCTGCTGCTACACTTGCTGTTCCAGCTGCCAGGACAGGGGCTTTGGATGCCAAGTCGGCTACACCCTGGTCGATCAATTTCTGGCCCTCTACCAATTGATTAATTCCAGATGCAAGTGACCCTTTTTCTGCAGGAATATTTTCATTGAATGCTGCGGCAATCTGATTCGCTCCATCCTGCAGTGCTTGAAGCTTCGCTGCATTTTCAGGATTAGTGGCCGCATCCCTGATACCTTTACTTGTTCCTAGAATAGTTAAAAAATCTTGATCTGTGCTTAATCCTGGGTTCTTTGCGAGGTATGCTTCCAACAGTGTGGTCAGGCCCTGAAGATTGTTCCCCAGGTTTTGTGAATTTGTTATCACTTCGCTAATTCCGCCTGCTACTGCTTTAGTCCCCGGGCCAATCTGGTTTCTTACTGCTTGTTGTGCCCCTTGTAATCCAGTTAAGACTGCTGAAGTACCAGCCTTGAGTTCTGGCATTTTTTCTTCTAACTGCTTACCTCCCGCAGCCAGTTGATTGATACCTGGCTGTCCGTCCTTAAGCTTTTGCAGAAGCAATCCAGTTCCTGCATTTACATCAGCAGATCCGTCCGCCAGCTTGGTTATGTCTGAGGATTTTGCATTAAGAGAGCTTAAAAGCAGACCGGTCCCATCTTTCAGATCTATTGAACCGTTTGCAAGTTTTGTAATATCACTTTGTTTTGATTTCAAACTTCCTGCTAATTGAGCAGTACCTGCTGCCAGTTCCTTTGACCCATTTGCCAGCTTGGATATATCTCCTTGTTTTCCGGCTAAAGAACCCGCCAGTTGACCAGTACCACTTTTCAGTTCAAGAGTTCCAGCCGCAAGCTTCGAAATATCTGCTGACTTCTCGTTAAGGGTAGTCAAAAGCAGTCCAGTACCATCATGAAGTTCAGCTGTTCCGTCATACAGTTGCTCAGAACCATCCGCTGCAGTTTTGAACCCATTCGATACATCTCCAAGATTTGCAAAAATATTGCTCGCATACTTTTCAGTAATCTTGTTGGCAAGTTTCTCTCTCAGTTTTTCAGTTGCACTTCTTGTCACCTGTGCGGCCATAAAATTAAGGCCCTCATTTTGGATATAATTGAGTTCCAATTTTTTCGGATCGGGCTCCAGAACAGTTGTCACTCTTTCAGAGAAGTCTTCTGGAATCTCAATGACCATGTAATATTTATTGCTATGCAACCCTTTTTCTGCTTCCTCTGAATCTACAAATTCCCACCCTAAGTCATTGCTTTTCTTCAAGTCTGCCACAAGATCCTCCCCGACATTAAGGGGCTCGTCCCCGGACATGGCACCTTTGTCTTTGTTGACAACCGCAACAGGCAGATTGGAGAGATTATCATACGGTCCCCAATCTGGAGACAGCAGGATTCCGCCATATACAATGGGCACCAACAAAGCTGCAATAACAGAATAGAGTACCCCTTTGCTCGATGCAATCTGTGACATTTGAGCCAAAAACAAGCTAAACCAATTCATTCGTACTCCCCCATGAGAATTATATATATGTTAAAGCGACTGAATGAGTATTCAATCACTGCAACAAATAGTATTCTCATGTGTAGGTAAAAACTCCTGCATAAAATACTGAATATAAAAAATATTTTTAATATTATAATAACATAATAAAAAAATTCTCCTTTATTCTATAAGGAGAATCTTTACCATTTACTATTTTTTTACTCTATTTCTTAATGTCCCAATCCCTTCAACAGTAATTTCAATAGTATCTCCAGCCTTCAGGAACCTTGGCGGCTTGAAGCCTTTGCCTACGCCTGCTGGTGTTCCGGTAGCAATGATATCCCCTGGCTCTAGTGTCATTCCCTGGGAGAGCACTGCAATGACTTCTTCTACCGGGAAAATGAAGTTTTCCGTATTGGAATCCTGTCTCATTTCTCCATTTACTGTGGTCTTGATATCCAGGTTGTTCGGATTTGAGATAGCTGATTTATGGACAATCCACGGCCCCATCGGGCAAGTGGTATCAAGGCTTTTACCAATGAAAAACTGTTTGTGCTTTGCCTGGAGGTCGCGGGCAGTCACATCGTTAATGATTGTATATCCAAATACGTAGTCCAAAGCCTCTTCCCTTTTGATCTCTTTTCCTTTTTTGCCGATGACGACTGCGAGCTCGCCTTCATAGTCCAGCTGCTCTGTAAGCTCTTTATGCTCATAGATGTTCTGATCATGGGCAATGACCGTAGTAGGTGCTTTCGTGAACACCATTACATGCTCAGGAATATCGTCCTTGCTGCCCATTTCAATCGCATGCTCAGCGTAATTTTTACCAACACAGAAAATATTCTTGGACGGACGCGGAATTGGCGCGAGCAATACCACTGAATCAATCGGAATAAATACCTCGCTGTCCATGTTGTTCTCACTAACCCATTGAACTGTTTTTTTTGCTTCCAGATAAAACTGGTCGCCAAGCGAAATCGCATCAGCCATGTCAGATGGGATAGCTGATTTACCACCCATTTTTTCATAGGCTTCTCGAAGCGGCAGAACGTGGGTCACTTCTGCATTGACAATTCCGATGAACTGGCCAGAATCATTTTTATATGTAGCGAATTTCATGTTAACGCCCTCCTTTAATTGACAAGCTCTTTTATGAATTTCTCTGTTTCACGAGGATTTTTAAAATGGTATATTCCTTTTCCGTGAAGCTTGAATTCTTCTAATTTAGTAACAATGCCAGGAGCTTTTTCACGCTTGTATTTTGCGACCCATTTGATAAAATCCCAATCAAGTCTCTCCGGACAGCCTTCATTCATATCCGGCCTGGTCCTGCCATGGTACATGATTCTCCTTTTAAAAATTCCATACAGGCACCTTAGAGTAGAATAGTCGAGGAAGATGATTGTGTCCGCTACTTGTGCCCTCATGTCCATCGTACTGCCGTAGTTGCCATCCAAGATCCATGAATCCTCTTCAATCACTTGCTGAATGAGTTTCTTCCACTCATCCTTTGCAGTCATTTCCCAGCCCGGTTTCCAGTACATTGCATCCAGATGATACACCTTTAGGTTAAGTATTTTACCGAGCTTCCTGGCCAGTGTCGATTTACCTGCGCCTCCGCAGCCGATGATGATGACCTTCTCCATCAAGCTTCTCCCTTTTTAAAACGCTGTTTCTTCATGTATGTGCCACTGCGCCACAGCCATTCGACAGGCCCATAGTAAAACCTTTTGACCCACCAACTGCTAAATGCCAACTGAATCACATAAATTCCAAGCGCAAGCATTGTTCCTGAAAAAATGGACATTTCCCCATAATAACCTAGTCCATAACTGTAAAAAATCAATGTTGAAACAACGGACTGGAACAGGTAATTGCTGATTGAGGACCTGCCGGCAGCTTCCAGTGGGTAGAACAGTCTGTCAAATCGCTTAAGCTCAGAAATCAGCGCAATGATTAGTGCATACGCCATCGCGACCATCGCACCGCCAAAAACATCCTGCGCATAATCCGTCATCAATGTTTTGCCATACAGGTATGGAATTGCTTTTATCAGAAGGCCAAGGGTTGCGAGTACAGCGGCTGCAATTGCAATCCCCCTCATTTTGTCCTGTAAATTCTCGAACAGTCTGAGTTTTGCAGCTCCTGCTCCAATCATGAATAATGGTAGGATAGTGATCAGATAAAAGAACAATCCCACCAGAATATTGTTTTTATACCATTCAGATATTCTATGATTCGTAATTTCTGCATAGCTCTCAGTCTGATATATTGTTATTGACTGTTCCGCAGCTTGTCCATCATACATTGAAAATCCCGCTCCACCGTCTACCGCAGATGCTGCACCGAGCATCAATAACAGGAGGATATTAGGAACTATGTATAAGCCCAATCCGGCAATGAGAAGCCTCTTTGCACTCCAGCTGATGAATAGCAGGAAAGCAAAACCGCATACCGCATATGTGATCAGGATATCCCCTTCCCAGATCAAGAATGCATGGATGATCCCTATCAACAACAGAATCGAAAGTCTCCTTAATGCAAGAGGATAGAACCTAAGCCCTTTATCTAGCGTCCGTTCTCTCAGGATTACGAGCCCGTACCCGAACAGCATTGAAAACAGAGGGTAAAAGCTTGCCTGTATAAATAAATCAATGAACTGGTATGTAAATAAATTTGTGTTTCCATCCCACCATGTTTCTGGATTAATATAAAAATATGGCGAATGGAAAGAAATCATATTTACAAGAAATATCCCCAATAATGAAAAGCCTCGCATCCGGTCAATTGAAACGATCCTATTTCCGGATACCTGTCTATTAATCCCCATCTTCCCCCTCATTCCATTCAATAATTAACATATAATCTATGTATATCACACAATTTACTATCATGCCAAAAGTTACTGATGAACAGCTTTGAAAGAGAAAGGGGACGCCACAAACAAGGCATCCCCCTCAGGTTATTAATTTACAAATCTGCCAGTCTTTCCATTTGCTTCCCAGTATTCATTCCGCAAATGGACCTTCTGAATTTTGCCTGAAGCCGTTTTCGGCAGTTCTTTTACAAAAGTGACTCCAGTAATTGCCTTAAAATGGGCAAGTTTTTCTCTCGAAAAAGCAATGAGCTCCTGTTCTGAGACTTGCTCATTTTCACGAAGCACAATATATGCATGCGGAGTCTCGCCCCATTTTTCATGAGGAACGGCAATGACTGCTGCTTCGAGGACCGCCGGATGGTCGTATAATACACCCTCAACTTCTATGGAGGAAATATTTTCACCTCCGCTAATGATGACGTCTTTCTTGCGGTCGACTATATCAATGTTGCCGTAATCATCTACCGTTGCCATGTCCCCGGTATGAAGCCAGCCATTACGAATCGTTTCCATCGTCGCCTCTTCATTTTTCCAGTACCCTTTCATGACTCCATTGCTTCGGGTAATTACCTCGCCAATTTCCTTGCCATCATGGGCAACCTCATCGCCATGATCATTCACGACTTTTACCTGACTGCCAATCATTGATATACCTGCTTTTGCTTTCATTCGGTATTGTTCATTCAGAGGAAGCTGCTTCAAATGTGACCTTACAGTTGAAATCGTGCTCAACGGGGAGGATTCTGTCATGCCGTATACCTGGATAAACTCCCAGCCCAGTTCCTTTTCCACCCGGGTAACGAATGCTGGCGGCGGTGCAGAGCCGGCAATGACTACCCTTACCTGCTGTTCAATGCTCGGGACATTTTTTTCATAAAACTGAAGAAGCGCATTCAACACAGTTGGTGCCATGTGCATGACACTGACTTTATGTTTTTCCAACGCGTTAAAAATTGTCTCAGGAGTCGTATTTCGCAGGCATACCTGCGAAGCGCCATTCGCTGTGTAATAGAATGGCGATCCCCATCCGTTAACATGAAACATCGGCAAGACATGCAGTAGGACATCCTCATCGCTGACGCGTAAATGGTGCATTGTGCTTAACGCGTGGATGTAATTATTCCGGTGCGTGAGCATAACTCCTTTTGGGTTCCCAGTAGTCCCACTTGTATAAAGCAAACTGCAGACATCATTTTCATCAAGCTCTTCACGTTTGAACGTTTCAGCAGAATGTTGCGAAAGCCATTCGTCATAACTAAATTCATCCAGGCTATCTTCCTTGTAGTGGACAATAATGTGCTGAACACTTTCGAGCTGATCCTTGATCGGGTGGATTAAATGATATAAATCCTGGTCCACGAACAAAACCTTTGATTCACTGTGGTTAAGGATGAACAAATAATCATCCGGCTTCAGCCGAATATTCAACGGGACCATGACTCCGCCAACCTGGAATACACCATAGAAACCTTCCAGCATCTCGATTGAATTCGGGGCAAGATAGGCAATACGGTCACCCTTGCACACTCCAAGCTTTCTTAATCCATCAGAAAGCCTGTTAACCCTTTCATTCAACTCAGAATATGTAAGCGCCCTGTCTTCAGAAAAAATGGCTTTCTTGTCGCCGTAAAGCGACACTGCACGGTCTAGGAACTGGCTCAACAGCAATGGAACGTTCATAATCTTCCTCCTGTAGAATAATTTAATAATTCTAAATATATAAATATATTAACATATTATTGTTTCTGTTATATAACTTTTTACCTGTTGTATAACAAGTATTTTTCTTCAAGCTTGATTGAATTGTTTTTGTTAATTAGGTTTTTTCTGAACAAGAGATAACACAGATTACCAACACTCTTCATTAAAAAAGAAAAAAGTCTGTGAAATGAGCCTTGTAAACACAATAGGCACATTCTTTGTCTGGGCACATAGGATATTAAAGAAATCTTATTAAAGGGTGTTGCAAATGCCAGCAATTGTTGGAGTCGCACAGGTCATTTCCCTTGGGAACAGCGCAGTATTCCATATAGGCGATGTATACAGAATAAGCCCGGTTTCCAATGCAAAAACTTTTTCCGGTGCGGGTTCATTCAATACCGGAGATGGATTGACCGTGTACAATAACCAAAGCTCAACAAATACGTATGATCCAGATGCCGTCGATCAAGGCAATTATCTGAATGTATAATGCGGGTGAGGAAAATGAATTTTTATATACAACAATCGATCAATATCAACCTTCTGAAGGTTGATGGAATCACAAATTCTTCTGTACTGCAAATTGGCAGTGCAGGAATGATAAAGCCAGTTTCTTACCTTTATAATACCGGTGGATTCACAGAACCTGCTCCAGAGGCTGTCCACCCTACGGAAATTTCAACTGGCATGGAGGATATGCTAGGCGGCACACTGGAAGCTCCTGCCGTCCCTTTGCAGGCTCCGGTCCGTAAAAATTAAACTAGTGTCAAAATGCTGGCTCGAGGCGAGGTGATTCGTTTGAACACGGAATTCTATCAATATGTAAAGAAGCTGCATTTATATGTGGAGCACCAGAGCAGAAAGGCTGCCAGATTGGAGAAGATGGTTTTAGAGCTGCAGCAGGAAATTGCTGCACTTAAGGAGAGGCCTCCGGTTCAAATCGGAAATATCGAGTATAAATTCGACCAGTTGAAAGTGGAAACTCTTGAAGGAACCCTGAATATCGGCTTGAATCCAACAGATTTGGATGGAATTGACGATTTTACCGTTGATCAAAAGGCTGTAAATGTTCCGATTCCTCCAAAGCAGTTATTTAAAAGGACAATCGAGATTGAAACAGCACTGAACCAATATCTAGAATCTGATTTGGAGAACATTTACCGAAGTGCCCAAACGGATCTGGGAATCAATGTAGATGATTCCTATTTCGAGTTTATAAAAAATGATATTAAAAAACAGTTGTCTGGCAGAGTGGCACAACATTTACAGGAACAATCATCAAGTGAAAGAGGTACTGAATTAAGTCCTCAATTGAATGAAAAGGTTACTGATTTGCTTAAGCAGGAAATCCAGAATGGTGTATTCCTGTTCCTGAAAAACCTGCCGGATAATGTAAAGGAAGGACGTTCATAATGAATTTCCAAGTCTATAACCGGGATATTTGTGTCGGCGACATCAGGGTCATTGGTGTGTCGAGCTCCTCACTGTTGATGGTAGGGGACGCTGAAACAATCCAGCTCGCAGCAACCTTTGATACACCGTCTGAATCGTTGATTATCGGCCCATTCGTCCCACTGTCCCCAGATATATCGTGATCGCCATGCTTCGAAGAATTACATGTGTTGACCATATAAAAATTGACTCGGTATCCTTCTCCTCGATTTTCCAGATCGGTGATTCGGAACAAATACAGGCCATTTCCAGGGCATTGGCCGTGCAAAGAGAGGCAGAAATTTTCTTTGATAATGAAGGTAATTTCAATGCGTACTCAATCTTTTCAGAAGCGATTCCATTTCAACCAGCAGATGCAGAAAATGTGACTTTCTCAACCCACAACCTCAACCCAGTATTGAAGGTTAGGAACATTGATATCATGGGTGCCTCTTCCTCATCGGTTGTTCACCTTGGAAACAGCTGCAATATAGCCATGGAAGCCCGGGTAAAGCATATACGCCAGCTTTTGCCCCGTAATAACAATTCGGGTGAGAAAGGCATATAGATTTATTATGAAGCTTAGTCTTTATCACTGAACATCAATCAGTTTACGACAACAACATTACGTACAATAAGACTAAACAAAAGCAGAAAAGGATGTTTTCAATGCCAGCAATAATAGGTCCTGTGCAAATATTGAATGTAGGCGGCGGGACGGTGCAGTTTGGCGACACGCTGTTCATCTCGCCAAAAAGCAATTCAAAAACAGTCGCTGGGCAGGGTGGGTTCAATACAGGCGGATTCATTGTAACGAACAATGGTTTAAGTGCCAGCAATGTCCTGGATGCCAACCTGATTGACCAGCCGACAGTTGGAAATAACTAGCGTTTATTTCTTTTACGCGCACTAGATTTTGTGATTTTCGGCAGCCTTGTAGAAGGCTGCTTTTTTATCCATTTCAAAAACTTCTGCAATTCAGGATGGGAGCGAAGCCGAGCAATCGTGTTCAAACTTGTTGAAAGCTCTTCATTCGTAAATAGAGCATGAATCTGTTTATGACAAGGGATACATAGATTGGCTGTTGGCATGAAAGTGCCCCCCATTTCTTTAGGAACCAGATGGTGAATGGTCACCTCAACATCCTCCCTGCCGCATAATTCACATGTGCCGGATTGCTTTTTCTTTGCCACTCGGTGATCCCTCCCCTGTAAAATGAAGTCTCTTCTTCCCTGCTCATTTTATGTAATTGAAATCAACTGGATCCGAAAGAAGTCACGGCGTTCTGCTTTTTCGTGCGCCAACTAGCTTTATTGGTTACCTCATTTCCAGATTTTCTGCTTTTTAGGGCACCAATACGCTTTATTGGTTACCTCATTTCCAGAATTTCTGCCTTTTAGGTAACCAATACGTTCTATTGGTTACCACATTTCCAGATTTTCTGCCTTTTAGGGCACCAATACGCTCTATTGGTTACCTCATCTCCAGATTCTCTGCTTTTTAGGGCACCAATGCCTACACAAAGCTTATTAAGAATTACTTGACATCTAAATTGCGCCAAAATATCTTCTAAAACAAACTAAAAAAACCGGCAGGATTATTATTCACATCCCGCCGGTTTTTAACATTATTTTATAGCTAGTCTAGTTCAAGCAGATGGCCGCCATCGAAGAAATATAAGTACTTCTCTTCAACACGCTGTTTCCATACTTGTTCGATTGCTTTTGCATACAGGCTGATCTGGATTCGATAGCGTTCTTCCAGAATCGGCTTTGCCTGCTCGAAACCGCCTTTGTAGCGGTCATGAATGCCATCCGTTTTAAAATCAAGCAGGACTGTTCCTTTTTCATCCCGGAAAATGCAGTCGACTACCCCCTGGATAAAAATCGGCTCGTTTTCTCCCTGCCAATCAGGATATACTTCTTTTGACGGTAAGGACAGATAAAAGGGAACCTCCCGGCTGACTTTATCCGCAGTCAATAGCCGCTTGCCAATGTCCGTTTCAAAAAAGGCAAGTATCCATTTTTTATCTACAGCATCGCGTTGCTCAGGGAAAAGCAACTCCTTCTCCACCATCTTTTCCAGCTGCATCTCGAGCGAGGCATCCGTTACTGGCTGGTTAAGATCGATATGCTGCATCACCATATGCATCGCTGTTCCACGTTCTGCAGGTGTAAGCTTTTTCTCCTGCATGAATCTTGGCCTGTTAAGGATTGGCTTTGTAAACCGACGTACAATCTGTGTTCCGCTTTCTTCATCCCTGGTTTCGTGATTGCGCTTCAGCTCGGTCACTGATTGTTTGGAACGGTGGTTTGCCGCTTCCTTGAAGTGATAATTCCATGAAAGTTGCATGTGCACTGTTTCTGCCAGTTGAGATTCATTGTTTACAGGTTTTCCTGCTGCAACAAAGTCCATCAGGCTTTCGTGCTCTTCAGTTTTTTCGTCACCATATGAAGCAATTTCCTCTGCTTTGATAGTTTCGATTTTCCAGCGGGAAGGGTGGCATGAAATGTCCTCACCCAATGCCGGATGTAGGCTTCCTTCACTTTCCCTTATCGAGTCACAATCTTGATGGCGGATCACCGCTGGCCCAATCCAGTCGATATAACCCGAAGCAGAAGCTCTTGAATATTCATCCAGAAGCCACTCCGGATGGCTTGCCTCGTCCTGCCACTTGCTGATCGTTTTTTCAGCATCTTTGACCGATCCAATCAAGTAAAGCTTTTCCTTGGCACGCGTCAAGGCAACGTACAATACTCGCATTTCTTCAGCCAGCATTTCCATCTTATGCTTGCGCTTGAAGGCTAACTGCGGCAAGGAAGGGAACGATATCCGCTTCTCGGGGTTGATATATTTAGCTGCAAAGCCAAATTCTTTATCTAGCATGTAAAATTTCCTCAGGTCCATCGTATTGAAGTTCCGAGCAAGTCCGGCAACGAAGACAACCGGGAACTCAAGCCCCTTGCTGCTGTGGATCGTCATGATCCTGACCACATCTTCCTGTTCTCCAAGAGCCCTGGCTGCACCAAGGTCATCTCCTCGCTCCCTCATCCGCTCAATGAAACGCAAAAAGCGGAACAGGCCACGGAAACTTGTGGCTTCATATTGTCTCGCGCGATCATATAGTGCTCGCAGGTTTGCCTGGCGCTGCTTTCCTCCTGGCATTCCGCCGGCAAAATCGAAGAAACGGGTTTCCCTGTATAATTGCCAAATTAAATCTGATACGGAACCTTGCCTTGCTGAAGTTCTCCATCTCTTTAAGCTTTCAAAGAAACGATTTGTCTTCTCATGCAATCCTTCATTTTCTTGCACAGGCTTTTGAAGACAGAATGCTGTCAGCGCCTCATAGAAGGAACCGCGTTTCTGGCTGACCCTGATGACCGCAAGCTCTTCTTCATTCAACCCGACAATCGGGGACCTAAGGACAGCAGCCAGCGGGATATCCTGATAAGGGTTATCGATCACTTTCAACAAAGAAAGCATGATTGCTACCTCTGTTGCCTGGAAATAACCAGACGACAGATTCGCATAAATCGGGATACCCTGCTGCTTGAATTCCTCCATGATTTGCGGCGCCCAAGTCATCGAACGGAGGAGTATGACAATATCACGGTAGTTGACGGGTTTTGAGGTCTTTGTTTTTGGATTATAAACACCCCGGCGTTCTTCTACCATATCCTTAATATGCTTCGCCATCAGCCTTGCTTCGAGCTGGGATTTTTCCAGATCCTCTGCGTCGAATTCACCTGCTGCCGTTTCGTTCTCATCCCCAAAATCTGTTTCTGCAGATTCACCCTCACTTTTATCAATCAAGAGGAGCTCCACAGGGAACTCGTCATCCTCAGGATACGGCGCTCCTATTTTCAGTTCAGCGTTTTCATCATAATGAATCTCACCAACCTTGATTCCCATGATTTGTTTGAATAAATAATTCGTCCCGTCAAGAACTTCTCTGCGGCTTCGGAAGTTCTTGGCTAGATCAATTTTCAAGCCTGTTCCTTCACCATTTGATGTGAACCTATTGTATTTACCAAGGAACAGATTAGGCTCAGCAAGACGGAACTTGTAGATCGACTGCTTTACATCTCCAACCATGAACAGGTTTCCTGATACTTCACCTTCAGCTGTCACAAGCTGAAGGATCGCTTCCTGTACCATGTTCGTATCCTGATATTCGTCCACGAGCACTTCCTTGAATTTATTGCGATAGGCGAGCGCTGCTTCTGAAGGTTTAGATTCACCTGCAGGCAATTCTTCTTCCTCCGGATCCGATTTTGCTGTGAGAATTTCCAATGTATAGTGCTCAAGATCAGAGAAATCAACGAGGCCCCGCTCCTGCTTCACTTCCCCAAACCTTTGGGAAAATTCTTTTACAAGATCGATCAACACAGAGACCAACGGCTTCATTTCCTGCATATCCTTCAAAAAGCTTTCAGGTTTACGTGAAAAGAGTTCCCCTCGCAAATCCTGGACAATCTTCTTGGCCCGGTCCCTTAGCTTGGCTGCCTTGTCAACAAGATCCTTGTTGAAATCATCACCACGGCATGTTTTCGCCCTGCCAAAATTGGCCAGCTGAATCGCCTCATAAAGCTCTGCCCATGATCGATCTTTTGCGGCAAGCAAAGTATCAATTACATGGAGATCTTCGGTAAAATTAACCGCCCTTGGAGCAGGACCGCCAGGCATTCTGGCAATCTCCATTCCTTTTTCAAGAAGCTGTTTCGCTCCCTGGAGCTGGAGCTCAATATCCGCAATGAGCACTTTCATGAAGGGCAGGTTCTCAATTGCCGTGCTGCCTGCTGCATCGTACATTGAAACGATTGAATCCAGGTATGCATCAGGAGAAGGATTGGATCTGGCGAAATCAAACAGGTCGACAATAATATCCTTCAAGCCTTCATCACTGCGGTCATTCGTGAACGCATCCACCAGGTTGAAAAATGGCTGGTTTTCTGCCTTTCCGTATTCTTCTTCGAATAGATCCTCAATCACTTCGTCCCGAAGGAGCTGCCCTTCGGTTTCATCAGCAATCCTGAAACCAGGGTCTACATCGATCAAGTAGTAATACTTTCTGATTACTTCAAGGCAAAAGGAATGGAGTGTTGAAATAGATGCTCTGTTCAACAGGCTGAGCTGCTTTTTCAAATGAGTTGAAGCCGGGTTGCTATCGATTGCTTTTTCCAGTGCTTCTCCTATCCTGTGGCGCATTTCAGCCGCGGAGGCATTGGTGAAGGTCACGACGAGCAGTTCATCAACATCCATTGGATGGCTTTCCGAAGTGATTTTCTTGATAATCCGCTCAACAAGCACCGCAGTTTTTCCCGACCCTGCTGCCGCTGCTACAAGGATATCCTGTCCCGATGCCATGATCGCCTTCCACTGGTCTTCCGTCCAGGTTGCCCCTTCCGGTACTGGCGGTATATTCATTTTAGCCAAGATCCTCATCCTCCTCACCGATTGATGCCAGAATATCCAGTTTCTTAATTTCTTCTAATCTATCATTGACTCCGGGCAAGCCATCGTTCGCCACAATCCCTTGTTCTTGGCGGAGCGACGCTAGCAAATCTTCCTTTTTAATGACTGGAAGCTTTCTGAAATCATTCGATTCCACCGACTGGTCGAACTGGCAGACCGGCTTGAAGGAACAGAATGTACATGGAGCCCTGTCCTTTAGCTTATACGGCGCAACATCGACAATTCCGCTGACAATCCTGTTGCCGGTTTCCACATACTTATGGCGCACAAACTGCCGCAAATGGTCAAAGTCGTCCTTGCTGGCCACCTTTGAGCTTTTCAACAGGCTTCCATCCTTTTTAAAACCAGCAGAAATAATCTGGGAGCTTCCTGTATCCAGTCCCTTGTCCATCATCCTGATCACATTCTCATCGCTGAGCAGCAATCCATTCATTTTAAAACGTTTGAGGATTTCTTCTTCAATTTCATCAAGTGTCAGCATTTTCGATGCGTTAACAATAGGGTTATGGACATGGAAATACAGGACTCCCGCCGGGTCAGCAGCCTTGCCGACCAACAATGGCGAATGAGTGATGATGATGTCCAGATAGGTGAGCATCTGAAGCGCTACACCATGATATACCTCAGTCAAATTGACATCCTTCACGCTGGATTTATAATCGACGACCCGCAGGTACATTCCCTTGTCATCTTCTGCTTTATCGACGCGGTCAATCCGGCCCATCAGCTCCATCCTGGTGCCATTTTTAAGTGAAAAAGCAAGCGGCGGAAGTTTTCCCTGGCGGCCGAAGCCGAGCTCCAGGCCTACAGGTGAAAATCCGCTGACCTTGGCATGCTCACTTAAAACAAGCGAAGCCCGGCTGATGATATTCTGCAGCTTCTGCCTTATATAATGATGCCTGTTCGAACTCATCAAAATCTCATTCTGCAGTTTAGGAGCGAGCTTTTGGACTGCATCCCTTGCCAGTTCTTCAGCCTGTACTCTTGTAAGCTGGGCCCAGCTTAGATTTTGCTGCATGACGGTCTCGGCAATCTCCTTCAACGCAGCGTGGAACAGGTCACCGATATCCGGAGCCTCAAGACGGAAGATCTGGCGGTCACGCAGCTTTAAGCCATGCTGGACATAATGCGAAAATGGACAGCTATTGAACAATTCCATCCTTGAAACGCTCGCCTGGATTTCATCACCGTATAACTCCTTCGTGACCTCTTCAGACAACTGCTTCGTCCTGTTTTCGTAAAATAGGCTTGAAAGAACCTTGCGTGCAGTATCAGCCCATTGATGATTGTTTAGATAATAATCGTACACATCCCACCAAAAATCATAGACTGGATAATTGCGCTTCTTCACTTGAAGCTGGGATGTGAGATAAGACAAAGCAACATTTTCACCAGCAGCGTACTCTATTTGCTCCTCTTCCGGCAATTCCGATGGATCTGGAAGGAAGAAATGCGTTTGATGTACAGGGAAAAGATCTGAGATCCTCTTAATGAAGGAAGATGGCATCAAAGCCTTCCCTTCTTCATTGGCGATAGGGTAACTGATATACAATTGTTCCGACGGTGTCACAAATGCCTTATAAGCAATGAAGTTTTCGTCCAGCAGCTTCGTTCGGCTGCTTGGAGCAAGCTTAATGCCTTTCGACTGCAAAAGCTCCCGGTCATCATCTGCAAAAATCCCTTCCTCCGTCATCTTCGCCGGCAGGACACCTTCATTGACGCCGATGACAAAGGCGACTTTAACATCCGCAAGCCTTGTCTTTTCGAGGTCGGCGACCAATATTTGGTCTATAGCAGGTGGAATCAGGGAGAACCTCAGTGATTCAAAACCAGCATCAAGAATCGAAACGAACTGTTTTGGGGAAAATTTCGTGTCACCAAGCATCTCGACGAATTGATCGAGAAGGTTGATCACTGCATTCCAGGCTTGCTCATGCTCCCTCGCCTCTACCAGCTTCCCTTCCTGTTCAGCCGCCATTCTCCATGCCTCGAGCTTGGCTGGTATATCAAGCTCTTCCATGAATAGATAGACTGCTTCCGAAAGCTTCCTTCCCGTGTCAGCGCGCTTCAAGCGGCGGGCCATCCGCAGCAGTGGAGAAGTAATCAACAACCGCAGATCATTCAGTTCCTGTTCTGTCTGTTTTTCTGAATCCGTCTGGGCCACACCATCATACTCCAGGCCGCGGATTCTCCGGTATTTCCAGCGTTCTTTTTTTGTCCATTTAACCCCTTGAATGCCATATGCAAGTACATAGTTCTCCAGCACATCCATCTGTTCGCGCATCTTGTTCAGATTAACGCCATCCGGGAACAATAAGTCCGTTTTAACAGCGCGAAAAATCGGTTCATACCGCCAGTTACCCAATACCGTTTCAAGGCTGGAACGGACAAGCTCAATCAATGGATGATGAAGCATATTCCGTTTCTGGTCGATAAAATATGGAAGTGCATAATCATCAAAGATCGTTTCAAGGACTTCGCGGTATTCGCTGCCTCGCATCAGTACGGCAATATCGCGATAACGGTAACCATTATCCCTTGCCAGTCCGAGAATTTTTCGGGCAACACCTTCAAGTTCCGCCCTTCTGTTGGCAGCCTGGGCGATATGGATCGCGGCCTCCCCGTTATATTTAACGGCAGGCCTGGAATCAAATTCTCTTTCAAGATGCTTGAGAGATTCATCCTGCCAGCGTCTCTGTTCCGTCAACACGATTTCTTCTTCAAGCTCATAGCCCTTAGTCCTAATCATGTCATACAGTGTTGAGCAGGTTTCACCTGTTATCCTGAATAAATGCAGTTCGTCAGGCTGAGCATCTTTGAAACTCTGGTCGACAGGCAGTGCAACCGTCACCCTTTTACAAGTGCCGATCAGCTGGTCAATGATCATCAATTCAAGGGGCGTGAAACTGTAAAAGCCATCAATGTAAACTTCTGCATTTTTCAAATATTCGGAAGCAGGGATTTTCTCGGCAAGCAGTTTAAAGTAATCCTCTGAGTCTATATATTTCCCAAATAACTCATCTTCAAATTGACGATAGACTAACTCAAGATCATGGATTTTATCCTTCAGCGCTTTATTCCCTGCGGAGCTTTCCTCCATTTTTGCAGTAAGTTCATCCGGGTTGATCGCATAGCGTTTGAACTCAATCAGCATCTGTTCCATCTGCTGGACGAAGCCATTCTTATCCGCTGCCTTTTGGAAGATTTTCAGCTCGTCCTTTTTGTCCTCAATGATTTTGCGTATCATCATGCTGATCCCGACGCTGTCCAAATGCTGGCGAGTATAGCCGCCTGTTTCCTGCAGGATTCTCCAGGCAAGGCGCGGAAAGCTGAAAACCTGCGCCCTGATCATTCCCCCAAGCTCAGGGTCAGTGGACAATCTGTATTCGGAAAGGAATGACATTTGTTCAGGGACAAGATAAACAACCGGATCCCCCTGCGGGTCGGAAATGAGCCTGTCCTTGATTTCATTTATGATCATCTCGGTCTTGCCGCTTCCTGAGCGCCCGAGTACTAAACGCACAGACATCTAACTTCCCCTTTCTCTCTTAAAATATCTATCTCTGTATCTCTTTTAAAATTGAAAAAGGCGCTTCATAATCATGCGCCTTCTACATACCAAACGATTGTTCTATATATCATTCATTATACCTTTTTTACTGGCCATTTTGGAAGCAGGAAGCCCGTTAATTTTTCCCAAAACAACCTGCAATTTCAGCTGTGTCTGCATATCTTAGTGGTGGCAGGTGATATACATGAAATCCATGTCCCTTTTTCACAAGACTTCCATCCTTCTGACAATCTGTGCCATCCTGGTCGCAAGCAATATTTATACATTGATTCCTATTTATTCGGTTCTTGCGGATGACCTTTTAATCGCCGAATCCCACGTTGTCCTCGCAGGTGGGCTGTTTACTTTCTTCTATGCCTGCGGTCTGCTGTCATTCGGGCCGGTTTCCGATTTAACAGGCAGAAGGAAAATTCTTGTGTTCGGGCTATTTGCCTCTGCATTGACGACACTGGCAGTAGGCTTCTCAGTCGGGTCACTCAGTTTGTGGATCGCCCGATCGCTGCAGGGGATCACACTGGCTACTTTTGCTTCAGTTGCTTTCGCCTACTCCTATGATATTTTCAATTTTCGCCAGAGGACGATTCTGGTCGTGCTGATCAACACAGGATTTTTAATCGCGGGGATCTTCGGGCAGGTTGCCAGCGCCTTTCTGACAGATATTTTTACCTGGAACAGCGTCTTCTTTTTCTTCTCGGCAATTTATTTCATTCTATTTGCTGCTGCTTTTTTCCTGCTGAAAGAATCTCCACCGCCCGAGACAGATAGCAAACCTTTATGGAAAATCTTTTTTCAATTGCTAAAAGAGCCTCGCTTGATGAAATGCTATAGTATTACATTCTCGCTGTTGTTCGCGATTATCGCCTTCTATGATGCGATTGGACGTTTTTTCGACGGTCCTCCTTCAGACCTGCTGAAGATCCGGCTGGTTGGTTTGATTGGGGCTTCTCTTTCCCTTTTCACAGGGAAACTGATGGATCGCTGGGGCGAGCTGAGGACATTGATGTTTGGCTTGGCCATCGGGTCAATAAGCGCGGTCCTGCTGCTTTTCTTCCAAAGCACCGGAGCTTTGATTTTTTTCTCCATCTTTTTTGTTTCATCAATTTCACTCGTCATCCCGACCGCCATTACCTTGATAGGTTTCTATGGCAGCAGCCAGCGAGCCAAAGCATTGTCACTGTATTCGTTTGTGCTGCTAACCGGGGCAAGCCTCGCTCCTCCAGTAGCAGCTCTGCTTCCATTCAGCGGGGTCATGATTCTATTGTCTTCACTCTTCTCTGTTAATATTGTGCTGTGCATTTTGATAAAGAAAAGCGCAAGCGCCATGGTCAGCCCCTACAAGCGCTGGAGCTAGACAATTCTAGAAGTGAAAAATCAATACTCTCTGTTACTATCATAAAAAGGCATTCCAATCAGCAAATGCTGGCTGGAATGCCTTTTTCTTTTTTTAACTGACTGGCTTATCGGAAGCAGCCAGAGCGACTTCTTTCAGTTGTTTTTTATCAATTTTGCCTACATGCGTCTTCGGCATCTGGCCGATTGTCTGGATTACTTTCGGGATTTTATACCCGCCGAGCTTCTCCCTGCAATGCATTTTGGCTTCCTGCTCCCCCAAAACCGCTCCTTCTTCAAGAACAATGAACGCAGTCACGACTTCTCCCCATTTTTCGTCCGGAATGCCTACCACTGCAGCCTCTCGAATCAAAGGGTGCGCACAGAGCCAGTGTTCGATTTCGAGAGGATATACATTTTCACCGCCTGTGATGATCATTTCTTTTTTTCGACCAACAATATAGTAGTAGCCGTCTTCATCCTTTTTTGCAAGGTCGCCCGTGTGAAGCCAGCCATCCTTCCAGGCATGATCGGTAGCAGTTTTATTTTTCCAATAATAGGAGAATGCATGCTTGCCTTTGATTACAAGTTCTCCTACCTGGCCAGCAGGGACTTCGCTTTCGTTTTCATCCAGAAGCTTAATGGAATGGAACAGCATGGGCTTGCCGACTGATCCTCTTTTTACATTTGCCTCTGAAGGATCTATGTAAAAGTTATTCGGGCCAGCCTCTGTCAGTCCATACCCCTCCTTGAAGGAGATGCCCTTCTTTTTGTAGGCTTCGTAAATTTCAAGCGGACACGGAGCACCTCCAGATAAAAATAATTTCATATCCAGAAATTCCGCTTCAAGGAACTGTTGTGATTTTACAAGCATATGGTGCATCGTCGGAACGAACAGGACGATTGTGCTCTTATACTTTATTAAATTATCAATCGCTTTTTCGGGGGTAAAATCGTTGGCCAGCACCACCTTTCCTCCTGCCATCAGGATAGGAATTGATAGAGCATTCAAACCGCCGGTATGAAATAAAGGTAAATACGTAACTGTCGTGTCCTCATTTGTCAGATTCCAGCTAGTAATCGTGGAAATGCTATTCCAAATGATTGCCCGATGTGACAGAACCGCTCCTTTGGGCTTTCCGGTGGTCCCGCCGGTATAAATCATCGCCAGAGGATCTTCCTCATCCAAATTTATTTCATTCATTTCACATGGACCCGCAAATTGCTCCATCAGTCTCGAGAATCGGGTACCGTTTATTTGAATACAGCGGTCTTCCTCTCCCCAGATCGTCGTCACTTCTTTAGTAAAATTTGAATGGAACGCAAGGAACGTGGGTTCACAATCCTTTATAATAAAGGCTAATTCATCAATAGACAGCCTCCAGTTCAACGGCACGAAAATGGCACCAATCTTACCACAGGCAAACAACAAATCAAAATAGCAAATTCCATTTGGCGCGAGCAAGGCTATTCTGTCTCCCTTTTTAACCCCATTTGAATCCATCCACGCCGCGATTGCTTTAGCCCGATCATTGACTTCCCTGTACGACCATTCCTGACCAGTCCCTGCATCGGCAATCGCAGCGGCCTCTGGGGTCAAACTTGCTCTTGTTTCAAGCCAATCGAGCTCCCACCTCACCGCAATCTCTCCCTCTCTCGTCATGATGGATTTATTTTAAGAAATGGGAGTTACAGGATAGTTACATAAAGACAAAAAGCGCAAGTGACTTGGTCTGCCACGACAAGCTGGGCTTAGATTAAAAGAATCATGTAGATATCCACAAAATAATTCTATTAATCCTGCTGAACAGAAAAAGACACCACAGCATCAGCTATGGTGTCAAAAATTTATAGGCCTCTTAACTCTTCTTCCGTAAATATCCCCATGCTTTTCACATGGTTCCTGGCTTCAGCATCACCCAGTTTGTAGACCATCGCGTAAATTTCCTTCATCGCAAAGTCATATTCAGCATGCTCCCGATCCGGATCCTTGAAAGGATGCAGATGGGAATTTCCGTATGTTGCCCAGTCAGCTTTATAATTCATCTCCAGGTATTCGCGCAAATCTTTGATTTCTTCACCTGTAGCGATCAACGTGAATAAATGGCCCTCCTGCTCAGCCGGCGTGTCCAGCACCTCGCCGCTTTCTATATTAAAGTAGTACTTCTGCTTTGTTTCTTCCATGTAGAGCACCTCATCCTTTTTTAATACCATTTACCACTTTTGGAGAGAAGTTAACCATAAAGTGAATATCGGCGGACTCAAAAAGTAGCTGTACATTTTTTTATCCTGTTTTTAGAGTGCGTGAGGCCAAGTGCATGGGATCAGTTAGTTTTAATGCCAGTTAGGGGAGATTTATTACCAGTTAAGACAGTTATAATACCAGTTGGGAGGAATTTTAACGGTTATAGGATTTATTTTAACGGTTGGGATGATTATTTAACGGTTGCAGCATTTATTCCCCGTTGAAGCCGATTTTAATCCCCATTGCCTTCCAACCAAAAATAAAAAAGCGCCACAAGTGCGCTTTTTGTTCTTACATCATAATCCCGCCATCGACATGGAGAGTCGTGCCGTTTACATATTTGGATTCGTCCGAGGCGAGGAATAAATATGCGTTAGCTATGTCCTCTGGCAAACCGAGTCTGCCAAGCGGGACAAGCATTTTCATTTGTTCAATCACTTTGTCCGGCACAGCTGCGGTCATACCCGTCTCAATGAATCCCGGAGCGACTGCGTTTACATTGATGCCTTTTCGGCCAAGTTCCTTTGCCCAAGTTTTCGTCATCCCGACGACTCCGGCTTTGGTGGCTGCGTAGTTTGTCTGTCCCACATTGCCATATATGCCGGAAACGGAAGATGTATTGATGATTCTCCCTGAACCTTGCTGAACCATTGCTGGCACAACCGCCTGGGCACAATTGAATACGCCGGTCAGATTGACATCAACGACCTTTTGAAAATCTTCTGCCGAAAGCTTATGAAGCATCCCATCCCTGGTGATGCCCGCATTATTTATTAAAATATCAATTTTGCCAAAGTGGCCTAGAACGTTTTGAACCAACGAGTCAACACTGGTCCTGTCGGCAACATTCACCTGAAAAAAAGCGGCGTCATAGCCCTCAGCAGAAAGTTCATCTGCACGCTTCGTTCCTGTTTCTTCATCAAAGTCAGCCATTGCAATCCTGGCACCTTCACGGGCAAAAGTCTTTGCAGCAGCAAGCCCAATTCCGTTCGCTGCACCTGTAATAATCGCTACCTTATCTTTCAATCTCATAAATACACCTTCCTACTCTGCTAAAAATCCTTCGATATGCTGCAATAGCTGATCCAGGTCATCCACTAGTGGAGAGTGGCCGGAGTTATTAAGTTCCACAAACCTTGCCCGCCCCTCGAAATCCTCGACAATTTCCTCTGCCATCCTTTTTGTAACAACGAGATCCCGGTCACCGCGAAGCACAAGTACAGGGATTTTGATGTCCTTCACCTGGTCCGTTCCATCTTTCAGACCATTGTTTCCAGGACTAATGTTAAAAGTATTAAGAGAATGGTAGACTTCAGCCAAGTTCCGCTGTGTCAGCATATCATCAACATATTCGTCATAATGCCGTTCTTCCGGCTGACGATCGGTATAAATCAACATATTCCACATCGCCTTTAAAAACCCTCTATTTTCCTGGTCATAGGCCGTCTGGACGGCAATCGTTTTACCAGCATCCACCTTTACATCCTCATAAGTAACCAGTCGGTTGTTAATATCCGGCAGACCTTCCTCACTCGTGCCGAAGAACGGATATCCTCTCGTTGATGCCGAAGCTAGCAGCACAAGTTTCTCGCAATAACCCGGATAATCAGCGGCGAACTGCATTCCTACTGCTCCTCCCGTCGACCAGCCAACAAGTGCAAAATCCTTCAATCCAATTTCATCGACAAACATTTTTACATCGTCAGAAAAATCCTTGATTGACATGATCGGCTTATGATAGCTGGACTCACCGAATCCCCGCAGGTCTACCGCGAAAATTTTATATTCAGGATCCATCTGATCAATCAATATGTCCCAGTGTTTGGATGATGTCATGTTACCGTGGATCAATAGAACATTTTTGGTTCCGCCATCCCGTTCCCTATACGCGATTGTTTCCCCATTCTGCAAATCAACCTTCTTCAATTCCACTGCCGTTTTTTCCATTACAACTCACCCTTTCCCCAAACAATAGTTGTTGCCCCCCAGGCATAACCTATCCCGGCACTGACAAGAACGGCAACATCTCCATCCTTTAATTTCCCTGCCTTTTCTGCCAGTTCCAGCGACAGGATCTGGTCAATCTGTCCAATGTGCCCGTATTCTTCGAGGTAGATGGAGTTCCCTTCCGATAGCCCCAGTTCACTCAATACAAAATCATGTGCCGACCGCTTCATGTGAAGCATTCCAACATAGGCGATGTCCTTTTCAGAAAAGCCGCTTTTCTCAACCGAACGAGAGATGACCTTCAGGAAATTTGCCATTGATTTTTGCTCGAGACGCTCTTTCATTCCTTGAGGGTCGAGGACATCCAGCTGATACAGCCCACGCTCAAGGTTTTCTGCCGAAATTGGATTTTTCGTTCCCCCGGCTACAACTACGACATCCTCGGAAAAAGATCCATCCGTTATCATTTCTGTTTCCAGCAGCACATTCTGCTGATGGCCCTTTTTCAATAAAATCGCACCGCCGCCGGCCCCGAGATTGTACATGAAGCGCGTTCTAGGATTCTGGTAATCTATAAAATCACCATTGCGATAGCCCCCGGCAAGGAGGACGGTATTGATACCCGGGTCAGAGAGCATCATCCCTTTTGCAAGCTTCAGAGCCATCACAGTCGTTCCACACCTTAAGGCAGTATCGAAGGCCCAGGCATTCTTTGCACCGATTTCTTCCTGCAGCTTGATTCCTGCTGTCCATAATGGATACTCCTTGTATTCCTCGCCAACATAGATGACAAGGTCAATGTCCATTGGATCCATGTTTGCTTTTTGCAATGCAATTCTTGCAGCTCTGATTCCCATCTCACATGTATGGTCATCCGGGCCTGGCACCGGCTTTTTCCTGATTCCCATTTTTTCTTCCACAACTTGTTCGGGAATTCCTGCCAACTTTGCAATTTCCGCTCCTGTGACGTGATTTTCAGGAAGGTAAATTCCCGTACTGACAATGCCAATCTGCATCTTCTTCCCTCCTCGAAAAGCGGAAGCGCCTTGGTCAGCCCCGACAAGCGCTGGAGGGCCTGACATTGAAGTCGTTCTTTGACTTCATTGACAGGACCGAAGCGACTCGAGGGGCTAGGCGCTGGAGCTAGACATTAATATAAGTGCAAAAAGTTATTCTTCTCTTTTAAAGTAAAAACGAATCTATGAGTCTCCAACAATTTCTTTAATAAATTCCATTGCCGACTCTACCGAATCAAACACGGCTTCTTTTTCTTCCTGCACATGAGTTACCTTGACTCTCCAATATTTTTTGCCGCTGTCCATTTCAATATCCGTGAGCTGGAAGCGGAGGACGAATGAAGTGACTTGTTTTGTTTCCATCACGAATCTCCCTGGCTTACGGCCTCTGATTCAACTGAAACCTCAAGTTTCTTTTTCTTTCTGAACTTCAGCTTCTGCAAGGAACCGACGATCCCCATCGGGAAGAACATGACCGCGAGTATATAGATAATGCCGAAAAAGATGATCCATCTTTCGAAAATCCAGTGCACTTTAGCCAGCTCTGTCAGCCAGTGATGGGAAAACTCGATGATTCCCGCTCCGATGATCGCCCCGACAAGTGTCCCGACTCCGCCAATGATTGTCATCAGCAAGGCATCAAGTGTGATATCCATTGTAAAAACACTTGTATTAACGAACCTTAGGGAAACAGAATATAAAATCCCCGCAATACCTGCGATGACTCCTGATACGACACTGGCAATGATTTTATATTGTAAAACGCTATATCCTAGCGATTCTGTCCGCTGTTCATTTTCCCTGATTGCCTGAAGCACTCTTCCTAGAGGGGAATTTGTGAACCTTCGTAATAAAATGAAAACAATAACCATCGAACCAAGGCAGATCAGGTAAAAGTCGGTCCGGTCCTTAAGGAAGTCCGGCACCCTGAACGTAAAGCCATCGTTCCCATATGTGACAGTCCGCCATTTTTCAGCGAGTACTAAAAACAATCCGGCGAATGCCATCGTCAGCATCGCATAAAAATGGCTCTTCAGCCTCAATGTCAGCAGTCCGACGAAATAACTTACCACAGCAGTCAGTAAGATCGTGACCAGAACAGCAAGCAGAAAGTAGCTTGTTTCGGGCTCGAACCTTTTCATGAAGACACCTACTGTATAGGCACCGATGCCGAAGAACATGGCATGCCCGAACGAGACGATGCCTGTGTATCCGAGCAGGATGTCATAGCTCATCGCCAATACAGCAAAAATGAACACCTGGGAGAGAAGAATGAGCAAGCTTCTTGAATCGTAGACAAAAGGAAGCAAAGCCAGGAACCCGGCGACAAGTAAATATAAGATGTTCATTCGATTTGAAAGCATTCTTGTCATCATTCCCTCACCCCTTTGCCCCGAATAGGCCCTGCGGCCTGAAGATTAATACAACTGCCATCAGCAGCATATTAGCTGCCAGCGCCAGGTCTGGCACATAATAGGCCATGAATGAACCTGACAATCCAACCAAAATCGCAGCCATCACCGAACCTGTAAAGCTGCCCATTCCGCCAATAACCACTACGATGAATGCGAGGATTGCAAATTCCATCCCCATATCCGCATAAATGACCCCTGAATATGGCCCTAACAGCATCCCGCCAAGAGCAGCCATGCCGGCCCCAATCATGAAAACAAACATGAATACTCTCTGGATGTTGACTCCTAGCGATTGGACCATTTCCTTGTTCATGACTCCGGCGCGAACGACCAGGCCGATCTTTGTCTTTTTCAGCAGGTATTGTACAGCGAGGAATACCGCAAGTCCTACGGCAATGATGAAAACCCGGTATTTAATGATGATGATCCCGCCAAACTCCCAGCTGCCAGAAAGGTAATCAGGGGTTACCGCTGAGATCTGGTTAGGTCCCCAGACCACTTTTAACATCTCCGATAAAACAAGCATCAAGCCAAGCGTGATTAATATTTGCTGTACATGGTTGCCGTAAACAGGTTTAATGATCCAACGCTCAGTTACAATTCCGAGAATCATGCCAGTAAGAATGGCACCGATGATCCCAATAAAAAAGCTTCCTGTCGAGCTATAAATCCAAATGCCACTGTACGCGCCCCAGGCAAACAAACCGCCATGGGCAAAGTTTAGTACATCCATCAACCCAAAGATCAAAGTAAGACCGGCTGCCAGAAGGAAGATCAGCATTCCCGTGGCAAGACCGTTAAGGCTCAAGTTAATCAAAACATCCACTCTTGCTTCCCCCTTTCCTACGCAATGCCGAGATATTTACGTCTCATTTCTTCGTCCTCACGAAGGAGGTTCATCGAGCCGTTCGAAACCGTCCTGCCATCATCGATGATATAAAAGCTGTCGCCAATCGTGCTTGCCATCATGAAATTTTGTTCTACAAGGATGATTGTCGTTTTATCCTTCATCTGCTGGATGGATTCCATCACCTTTTCGACAACGATCGGTGCAAGGCCTTTGCTCGGTTCGTCGATCAAGAGCAGTTCATTGTCATTGACATATGCTCTTGCGATAGAAAGCATTTGCTTCTGGCCGCCGCTTAAAAGCCCGCCTGGTTTTTTCCAGAACTTTTTCAAATCAGGAAAAAGTTCAAGAATCCAATCCAGTCGCTGTTGGGTCTCAGCATTCTCTTTTTTGACGGCCACCTTGATATTTTCTTCGACAGTTAGGCCCGCAAAAATCCCCTGGTCTTCTGGAACATATCCAATTCCTTTATTTGCAATCGAATAAGTAGGCAGACTCTTGATTTCTTCTCCTTTGAATTGAACCGAACCTTTAGCAGCCGGATTCAAGCCCATGATTGTCCTAAGTGTTGTTGTTTTTCCTGCGCCATTCCGGCCCAGCAGTACAGTAACCTCTCCTTTTGGCACTTCAAATGAAATACCTTGAAGGATGTGATACTGGCCAATGAATGTCTCAACTTGTTCAAGCTTCAGCAGCGTGCTCACTATGCAAACCTCCCAAATAGGCAGACTGGACCGTTTCATTTTTCATGATGTCTTCTGGAGTTCCATCGGCGAGAAGAGCACCATTGAACAAAACCATGATGGAATCTGAAAGATCCATGATCATATCCATTTTGTGTTCGATCAAAATAATCGTCCGATCACCGCGTTGTTTGATTTTCCTGATTACCTCAAGGATTGCCGGAACCTCTTCCAGTGACATGCCTGCCGTTGGTTCATCAAGCAGCAGCACCTCAGTGTTCAAAGCAAGCAGCATCGCGATTTCCAGCTTCCTTTTCTCACCATGAGCGAGATTTCTGGCAAGTGCATCCTTCTTGTCATCAAGCAATACAAGCTTCAGCCACTCTTCTGCCTGCTCTTCAAACTTTTTAAAAGAACGAAAATGCCTGAGCATCTGGTAGCGGACTCCTTCATGTGACTGTACTGCTAGACGGACATTTTCCATCACCGTCAGATTGGGGAATACATTGGTGATCTGGAAGGACCGTCCGATTCCAGCCCTCGTTCTTTTAGTCGGGGAGAGCTTTGTGATGTCACTGCCTTTATACAGGACCTGTCCTTTCGTCGGCGCGAGCTGCCCGCTCAACAGGTTGAAAAAAGTCGTTTTTCCTGCACCGTTCGGACCGATGATTGATTTAAAATGATTATGCGGGACTGAAATGCTGACAGAGTCTACCGCGGTATGGCCGCCAAATGTAATGCTAAGCTCTTTCGTCTCGATAATTGCCGTCATGTACTTCACCACCTTTAATTGAATAACACCTAAGTACGATTCACTAAAAGCATAATGAACTCCGGCTCAGTTACCGAAGTTCATTATGTTGCCTGTAGAATCAAGACCAATGCGTTTGCTTTTTTCTTTGTCCAGCTCCAGCCCCTAGTCCCACAAAGCGCTCGCGCTTTTCCGTTTAATTCCGGATCGGCGGAGCTGTTTCTTCTGGAGAGAGCTCACGGATCAGGACAGGAACTGGATAGTTAACTCCATCCTTTTTCTCCAGCTTGATTGCGTATAGTGCCTGGAGTGCCTGATGGTCTTCTTCCCGGAAGGTCATTTGGCCTTTTGGAGTATCAAAGCTCATTCCTTCCATGGTTTCAATCAGCTTCTTGGAATCCGTGTCACCTTCGGTTTTCTTCAGGGCTTCGACGATCGCCATCGCAGCTGTCATGCCTCCTGGTGTAAATAAATCTGGAAGCTCCCCGTTAAAGCGCTTTTTATGTTCATCCACAAGCCATTTATTGATGTCATTTTGCGGAAGGTCATGATAATAAACCGTGAAGCCTTCCATTCCGACAAGCGGCTCCATCGTTGCAAGCGCAGCGATATCAGGAGCGCCAGTAGAGATTTTGATTCCTTTTTCCTGAACCTTCATGTCTGCAATCTGGTTCCATGGTGAATTTGCCCCAGCCCAAACGACAAACAAGTAATCCGGCTTCTGGTCGATGATCTTCTGGATGTTGGAAGTGAAGTCAGTTGCAGCAGGGTCTGCATATTCTTCATGGACCACTTCTGCGCCAAGTTTTTCTGCTGCTTCTTTGAACGCTGCAACACCATCACGGCCAAATGAATAATCCGGAGCGAGAGTCGCGATTTTTACGCCTTCCTTCGCGATTGCAGCGGCACCCGCAACAGCATCCTGGGAGGAGTTACGTGCAGTGCGGAAAATATATTCATTGAATTCAGAGCCTGTGATGCTGTCGGCTACAGCTGGCTCGACGATCATGATTTTTTCATATTCCTCAGCGAGTGGCAGGACTGCCAGCGTGTCACCTGAGCTTGATGAACCGACCAGGAAGTCTACTTCATCTTCCTCAAGCAGCTTCGTCGCTTTCTGGACAGCTACTTCAGGTTTGGTTTCGGTATCTTCAACAATGAATTCGATTTTACGACCCGCTACTTCATTTGTTCCGTCAGTAGCGTATTCTAGTCCCAGTTCGAAACCGCGAAGTGTCTGCTTCCCATAAGCCTCAAGTCCGCCTGTTTGAGAAGCCAGGACACCAATCTTGATTGGCTCGGTGTTTTTCGGTTCTTCTTTTCCTTCAGTACCGCCTGACTTCTCTGTTCCCGATCCACTGCAGGCACTTGTAAACAACAGGACCAAAATGAGCATAAAAGATAAAACAAAATTCCTTTGACCAGCTTTCATTTCCTTTCCCCCTTTAAAATGGTGATTCCAAAGCCCACAAGCTTTGACATCATCTTAAAAAACGCCAGTTACAAATGAGTTACAAAAGGATGGATAGTATCAACCATGAATGCTTGAAGTTTTAAAATAAAGGTAAAAGTGAAACTAAAAAGAGGCGTATACCGTAAAGAGAGATACATAAAAGGGGGACAACTTCGATGGATTCAGTATTTTTATTTATCATGATCCTTTTCACACTGCCATGGATCATTACTACCATCATCATGACGCCGATCCAGTATAGATATATCAAAAAAATGGAAGAACTAAAGAAACAGAAGCAGCTTTCACAAAGTCAAATGTACGAGGAGATGCCTGTCCAGGAAGAAATCCTTCATATGAACCTGCAATCGAATATTTTGTTCATACCGGCCAATATCATCGCAGGGATGATTTATAAATTCAGGCACCGGTAAAATGGCAATTTCATTTTAAAATATCCAAATAAAATAGTATCCCCTCCAATTTTTATGGCAATAACGTAACTAAACTGCCTAAAACATGGAGGGGATTTCTATGCAGGGAATCTATTTGATCAATGAAAAGATTCATATAAACGGACTATCCCGGAATGAAAGTGTTGACATCCAGCAAACAGCCCTGCTCAATTTTATGAATATAAAGAGAGTAGCACCTGTAAAATTAAATCCTTATCAACTGAACCAGCATTATACGATCCCACACGCCCTGCTCTATGATTTAAAACTCCATAAAAAGCAGATTGATTGCCTGCTGATGTACTCCAATGAGTCTATCGAGGATTTCGCTGTAACCTATCCTGCAAGATGGCTGATCCTAAAAAGTTATTTTGACAGGATTTTGACTGTCGTCTAAGGCAGTAAAAAGTATGCATCAGGTCAAAGTCAAAAGCCATCTGTCCCGCCAAATGCGATGCAATAGCCATCAGGGTCTTTGACGGCAAACTCCTTCCAGGGACCATTATTTTCATCAACCCATGGGTGGATAGCAATTTCCGCCCCTTTTTCGTTGAATTCATGGTATAACTCATCAAGCGAATTCCAGTCTTCGATATAGCAATAAAGGTCGATCCCTTGCTTATCACCTGCGGCTGGCGGATTAGGCCTTACTTCTTTCGGATCTCTGGCTTGTAGCAGCTTTATAGCCAGTCCTGAAAATCCATCACGGATTGCCCACCAGTCTGTTACCTCACAGCCTAATACATCGGAGTAAAACTTCCGTGAGCTTTCCAGGTCCGATACCAATAAAACTTTTAATGAACTGTGAATCTGTCTTTTTGTCTTCATTCCGTTTCCCCCTGTTAGTCTATTGATTATTACCTTCAATAATCATTTCATACATATGTCGGGTTGGTTCCAGCGGAGTAACTCCCAGTTCCTCTTCCAATACTTCACTGCATTTTTTATACCATCGGATTGCCTGCGGGCGATTGTTCTTGCGATAATAGCAAAACATCAGCAGTCGATAGGCTTCCTCCCATGTTCTGTCCCTGTGGAGGATTTTTTGACACCAATGAATGGCAGAATCATAGTTTTCACGCCTTACATTCAGCTGCGCCAGCTTCTCCGCACTGCGCAAAAAGTAAACAAGCAGCCGTTCTCGCTCATTGAGGCACCAGTCCTCATACCGACGTTCAGGAAGATAATCCCCATTATATAAATTCAAGGCACGCTCTAGTTCTTCCATTGATTTTTCCGTATTCTTCTCTTCAAGGCCGGCTTCTGCCCATTCCTCAAAAATTCGCGAATCCAGCTCAATGGCTGCCTGGGGGTTAATTCCGTAGCCTGTTCCCTCCCTGATTATAAAAAACGGGGCGGATCTCGCTTTGCGGGCAGGCTCCAGTACGTTATTCAAAGCATTCAGAGCAACTTTAAAATCCCTGTCTGCACTCTTTTCCTCATGGACAGGCCAGAGAATCTGGAAAATATCCTCCTTCATCAGGAACTGATTCCTCTTTGTCATGAAAAGCTGGAACAGCTCTTTTGCCTTTCCCCTCTGCCAATCCCTGTCCTCCACTTCCCTGTTCCCTAGCCAAAGCCTGAATTGCCCAAGCGTTTGGATCCTTAATGTATAGCCAGGGTGGGCATTCAGACGCGGGATTTTCAAATCCTCCAGCAGCTTCTCAGCATAGCCGGGCATAATTGATTGCTTTACTGCTTGAATGAGCATCGGTGCGAAAACCTGCAAGTCCCGAGGACCAAATGTCGTGCGCTTTTTCAGGAAGAATTCATATCCGCCTGTCTTCAGCCTTTTTAAAAAGCTTGAAAATGCTGCTTTGAACTCCTGACCGTCATTTAATGAGTAATAATAGTAGGACTTCCAAAACGCAAGCAGCAGCCTCCCATATTCATCGCCACACTGACTGATCAGACCCTCTGCTTTCCGCAGGTTCTCGCCTGCCTCCTCGTGCCTGTCGTTATAGATTGACGCAATGGCCAGGCAAAGAGTAATGAGTGCCGATAGCCAGACATCCTTCACCTGTTCTGTTTCAAGCAGAGCCTTTCGTCCAGCCTCAGCAGCCCGCTCATATTCACGCCTTGAACCGTAAAGAATGCACAAGCCCATCAGCGGTTCTGCCTTCCCTCGTTCGATGCTCAGGCGTCCCATGATATCAAGTGCCGTTTCATAGCATTTTTCAGCCAGAGTCAAATCGTACTGTTCAATGAGTTGAACGGCATGCCCCATCCTGATCCATCCGCATGCCTCCACAAATGGAGCCTGGATATCGATGCCATGCTGGATTCCTGATTGTGACAATGCCTTTGCCTGCATGCCATTTCCTGTAAAAGCTTCAATCAAAGCCAGCAGCAAATCCGTTTCCCTATGTGATTGGGGCAAATGCAGCTTATCATCCAGATATCCTACTGCTTTGGCATCCGTTAAAATCCTTCTCGCTTCTTGAAATCGGCCAGTCCTCAAATATAACCGGGCCTCCAGGTTTCCATCCTCAATGTGGACACCCATCGCCCTTGCCCGTTCAATCCATTTTTCCGCCTTCAATGCCTGTCCGGAATTAATCAGGTTTTCAGCAAGAAGGCGATACAGCCTTCCCGTTTCCTCGGCAGCACCATCAAGCATCGCCGCTTCCCTTAGTTCTATAGCTTGAGCTAAAATTCGTTCAGCTTTTAGCGGCTGTATTGTATCAAGGTAAATTTTCGCCTTGCCCTCAAGAGCCTTGCTTTTCCATTCCGCATTTCCTATTCTGTCAGCTGTCTGAATCGCCTGCTCATAGCATGTTTCCGCTTGATTGTACAATGAGCGGTAGCGGTACACTTCTCCTTCAAGAAATAAAAGAGAACAATAGCGGCTTTTGTCTTCCAGCGGGATCCTCGCTAGCCGCTCCTGCAAATTCTCAAGCTTGCCCATTTCGAGAAGCTCCATCCCCTGTTCATCCATAATTGCAGCAGCAGCGCTGTAATGGCCAATTTTCTCATAACAGTATAATGCCTCTTCCCACTGCCCTTTTTTTTCAAAATAATGGGCACTGTTCATCATTAATACTCTGTATTGACCAGGCTGGCTAGTGATCAGCCTGTTCTCGAGAAATTCGCGAAAAAGAGCGTGATACCTGAACTGGCTGCCGCCAATCTGCTGGATGAACAGGTTTTTCGCAGTCAGCTGCTCCAGCATCTGGATGGAACCGTTCACGCCGAGGATGTGGTCGCATACATCCGTACTTAGTTCTTCAAAGATGCTTGTCTGTTCTAGGAATTGCTGGATCATTGGAGGCTGCTTCGAAAACACTTCATACACCAGATATTGAAACAGATCCTCAAGCGACTTTGCCGGCTCTGCCAGAAGCTCATCTAGACTTTGAAGGTGAGGCAGCTGCTGGGCGATCATTCCAATTGCTATGACCCAGCCTTCCGTAATGTTGTACAACTGGTCAATTTGGTCGTCACTAATAGCAATCTGGTAAAAATCAGAAAGGAGCAGCTCGATTTCTTCTTTTCCAAAAGTCAAATCTGTCTTCGAAATCTCATTCAATTCATTCCTTGCCTTCAACTTGGCAAGGACTTTCCAACCGGGCTTCGTCCTCGTCGAGATGACAAGATGTAGATGTCCCGGCATATGCTCAAGCAGTTTTTCCAACCAGACATTGATATGATAGGAATGCTCTATTGCGTGGAAGTCATCAAGGATGACAATGATTTCCTCAGGTATCTGGAGAGTTTCATTGATGAAAAGTGAAGAGAGCATGCTGAGTTCCTCTTCTCTTATATAACGGTCCATTTTTTTCATATAAGTGATTAACTCATGGCCAAAATCTGGGAACAAGGTTTGAATCGAGGCTGTCAAATAGGATAGAAACGGAAGAATATCGTCATCCGAAGAAGTGATTGTATACCAGCAGCATGACTGGTTATGATCCTTGACATGCAATGCCAGAGCCGTGCTTTTTCCATAACCGGCACCTGCCTGGATGATGGTAAGCGGCTTTTCGGTAATCGCTTTCATTTTTCTCGATAATTTGGCCCGTCTGATCCATTGATCCTGTAAACCAGGAACAATTAATTTTGTTTTGATCAATGGCAATGTTCCCTGCATATAATCTCCGCCCTGTTTTCATTATAATGATGCTAGTCTAACATAAACGAATTAAAAAAAGACTCGAAAATTGACGAGTCTTTTCACTTCTCTATATGTATAGTTAGAAAGATACATCCACTTCCTCGAGCGGCCAATACCTTAGATTCACTTTGCCGACGACCTGCTCTTCCGATATGAACCCAAACTGCCTGCTGTCCCAGCTGCCAAGACGGTTATCGCCAAGGACGAACAATTGTCCTTCCGGTACTCTTTCAACCCCGGTCAAATCCTCAAGGGTAAAGTCGCCTGTCAAATAGCCGACGGGTGATTGCTCGCGGTAATGCTTCAAAAAAGGCTCCTTCACTTGTTCGCCATTGATGAATAACATATCCTCACGATATTCAACTTTATCGCCTGGCAGGCCGATGACGCGTTTCACAAAGTCTTCCTCATCATTCGCATGGAATACGATCACGTCAAACCTTTCGAGATCTTTTGTTTCGTATCCCAGCTTATTGACAACGACTTTATTCCCATCTTCCAGTGTAGGAAGCATTGATTCTCCTTCAACAATATAATTGGAAAAAAAGAAAATCCTGATAAAGATAAAAATGATCATTCCGAGAGCAAAAGCCTTGATCCATTCGAGACCTTCCCTTTTCACGATTTCTTTCATCGACTTCCTTCACCACCTGTTATCCTGTTTCCTCTATCTGTCTTTATCGTCTTTTCCAACACTCATATTCATTTTTACTTCAATTCTTTTGCCGATATACCACAAGATAGCAATTACTGCCAGGACGATAGCAGTTCGCGCAGGATTAGTGATTAGAGAACGAATATCATAACCTACAAAGCTGATTGTAAAAATCATCACCATTTTCCCCGTTATCACTGCAAGCATATACTGTGCCATGCTGATTTTTGAAAGCCCTGCTACAATATTGACGAGGGCAGACGGAGTGAAAGGGAAGCACAACATCAGGAATATCGGGCCAAAACCATGGCGTTCTATCCAGTTCATCCCCTTCTGGACTTTAGGATGGCGCTGCAAAAACCTTAGAATCCGACCCTGACCGTACCTGCGAAAAATCAAGAAAACGAGCAATGCACCGAGAACTGCTCCCGTCCAGGAAAAGAGAAACCCAAGCCATAGCCCAAACGCGTTCGCATTCGCCATAACGAATAAGAACAATGGCAGGAACGGCAAAAAAGCTTCCAGCATTGGCAGCAAAATTCCCGGAATTGGCCCAAACGATCGGTATTGGTTGAGCAAATCCATAATGTTTTCGATTGTAAACCATTCTTTCAATAATTCAACATCCATTGATATCTCCTTGTCCAAAACACTCGGTAATCAGAATTCCACTGAGTTCTGATTACCTTATCCTATTTACCTCTTAGAGATAATTGTACACCTCTAATTCTTAATTTGGGTAATTTTTAACAAGCTATCTATTTAGTTAAAAAATTCTGCAGCGCGGTTCTATTTTCTTCAAAATCTATCGCAAGTACTGCTCCTGCACCACTCACCCTCTGGTTCTCGAATGATCCTTCAACCGGTATCCTCATTGTTTCGATATTCCGATTATCCTTTGAGATCAGCCCTTTTCCCATAAATAAGATATCGCCTGTATCCATATTGGTATTAATAAACGGCGTAACGACTCCAACCAATTTTGGGAGCTTCGGCAGTGTCTGGATGCTGGCGAACTGCTTGCCGACTTCTTTTATGACGTTTTGCTGGCGTTCTACACGGCCAAAATCACCTACTGCATCCTGCCGGAACCGGACATATCCAAGCAGATGTTTTCCATCCAGTCTTTGCACACCTGGTTCCAGGGTGACGCCAATTCCCTCTGACATTTTCTTTTCAACATTAACTTCTACACCTTCTGGGAATGCTTCATCAATTAAACGGACAAACCCTTCAAAATCAACGATTGAATAATATTGAAGGCTTACATCAAAGTTTTCCTTTATTGTCTGCCTCAATAGTTCCGGTCCGCCAAGCGCAAACGCAGCATTGATTTTATTCATCCCGTGTCCCGGAATCTCCACATACGTATCCCTCATGATCGAGGTCAATTTATAAGACTCAGTATCTGGATTATAGCTGGCGATCATGATTGTATCTGAACGCGAAGTTTCTTTTGCTCTCGCGTCACTGCCGATCAGCAGGATATTCGTGAGGCCATTTTGGTCACTCTCGCCATTAAATTGGTATTCCTGCTTGTTGTTTTGCTCTGTCGCTTTTTCCGAATCATTCACGCCAGAACGGTACTGCATATAGGAATACAGCGCAACCGCTCCGACCAGCAGGAATAGCAGCAGAAAAATGCTGGACCATCTGATTCTTTTTCTTCTCTTATGTTGGTGCCTTTCATATCTCATTCGAAAAATCCTTCCGATTTATAGATATTGATAAAACATCGAGTTTATTAAGTACTTTCCGTTAACTTGCTGCTTTTTCAATGTTTTAATTCATGACAGATTATTGCCTTTCACAGACATTATTGATTCGAAAGCAACAGTCATGCGGATACTTTATTACTATTTTCCTTCTTTACCTATAACCTTAAACGTATCTGGAGAATTTTTCAAAAATAAACCCGCGGCGAGAGCATTTTAAACCGTTCTGTTTTAGGGTGCATATCTTTTAAATGACAATAAAAATGGCGTGTAAACTGACATCAGTTTTGACACGCCATTTTTCTAATTTAATGTATTTTCGGATCCCAAATATAATGGTTCTTATTCAACAAAGCACCCGTTTATTCCACACCATAAAAGAACGGTCCCTGGTAAAGGGATTACCACGGGCGATAAATAAGCGGAGAAACTTCCCTTATTTAGAAAATGGCATGGAAAACAGCTTAAATAGACGGAAGATTTCCGCCTATTTACTTGAAAAACATAAAAAATTGGCATTCGCACTTGCTTAACCGGAAAACCTCCGCTTATTTACCCCTTACCGAGCTATACTCTACAGTTTAACCGGATATTCTCCGCTTATTTCTAGGATTGTTTGTTACTCAATTAAGTTTAAGTCTTCCCTTGTTTTAGAAAAAATCAATCTTCCGCTAAACTGCTCCGTTCGTTGAAGAAAAAAATAAAGTAAAATTCCATGTTCATCGTTAAACTGGCTATACTTGAATGTAATGTTCGTAGCATGGAACCCTTAAATTGACTTCCGAACTTCCATAAACTTGACAGTGTAAATGACCGTCATTATTCCTTGTACAACAAACATTGTCAATGGCATTTAAAATCATTTTGCAGGTATTGATTTGTAATGAAATGGCTTATAAATGCTGGCACAATAGGAAAAATGGCGTGGACAACTTCCACGCCATTTACTGTGCCATTTTCGCCATATGCACCTCAAAACGGAACGGTTTAGGAGCATTTGCCGCGGATTGAATGTTCTATTGATTTTACAGGTAGCTATTGAACCAGTCTACGATCGATGCCAATCGGCTTAGGCGGAGATTAGGTTTTCCGCTTCTTGAAAGCTCGTGGTTGGACTCTGGGAAGCGGATGAATTTCGTTTTCTTTCCCTGTCTCTTCAAGGCGATAAATAGCTGTTCAGCCTGTTCGATTGGGCAGCGATAGTCCTTTTCGCTATGAAGAATCAGTAATGGTGTGTTGATTTCATCCACATAGGCGATAGGAGAATGCTTCCATAATGTTTCCAGATTGCTGAGGTCAGCCTGAATCTGCCACTCTGTAAAATAATATCCGATATCGCTGACACCATAAAAACTGATCCAGTTTGAAATCGAACGCTGTGTGACGGCTGCCTTGAACCTGTCCGTATGTCCGACAATCCAGTTTGTCATGAAACCGCCATAGCTGCCGCCGGTTACTCCCAATCGATCCTTGTCGATAAAATCGAAATTTTCCAGCGCGTAATCAACAGCGTCCATCACATCCTGGTAGTCTCCTCCGCCATAATCCCCGCGCACGGCATTGACGAATTGCTGCCCGTAGCCATGGCTGCCGCGTGGATTGATGTAGAGGACTCCATATCCTTCAGCCGCCAGAACCTGGAATTCATTGAAATACGAGTTCGCATACATGGCGTGCGGTCCTCCGTGGATTTCAAGAATCAGCGGATATTTCTTACCTTGTTCATATCCCGCAGGCTTCATGATCCAGCCATTCAATGGTGTGCCGTCACTGGCCTCGAAAGTAATTTGTTCAGGCCGCGATAAAGTGACCGACTCCAAGACCTTTTCATTCACGGAGGTCAGCTGTTTCATTTCACCAGTAGTCACTTCAAGCTGGAACAATTCCCCTGGGAGTACTGGATTGCTTATGGCTGCTATAATCCTCTGGTTTTTGCGGTCCAATGTGTATCCATACACATGCTGCTGGTCAAGAAGTGCAGGATACACTTCGCCAGCAAGGTTTGCAAAATATAAAACAGTATTGCCCTGGTCACTCGCAAGGAAATAGAAGCTATCACTATTTTCTCCCCAAATCAACCCAGGACTGTGCGCTCCCTGATGGAAGTCTGCGGCAACGGCGTCTCCAACAAGGATATCCATATTTTCTGTGACGCATTGGATGTTTCCAGTCTCGAGCTCCTGAATCATAACCTGGGTTAACGTTGCATTTTCAAACTCTCTTTCATGCCCCGTATAGCCAAGGTATTTTCCATCAGGTGAGAATTCAGCATTCCCAAAATAGCCAGTTCCGTTTGTGAGCTTCGTTTTGTTCCCTGTCTCGATATCCATCAGCCATAAATCACTTTTGAACGAGAAATCGCGTTCAGGTGACTCATCAGCCGACAATACAAGACTTTTGCCATCAGGAGACCAGCACTGCAGATGGTAGTCCACTTCGCCTTTCGCGACTACTTCTGCCTTGCCATCTGCAAGATTCACAATGACAGTCTGTCTATACTTACCGTCCCAGAAACCAGCTGCATCTGATTTATACTTCATTTCTTCGGCTACGAACGGTTCCAGTTTCTTGTCATCCTTCTTCTCTTCCGCTTTTTCAAGCAAATCTTCATCCGGCTTCAAGGATACAGAGCAGGCGATTCTTTCCCCATCCGGAGACCAAACGGGGCCATTCACACCATTCTTGAAATCAGTAGCCTGCCTTGCTTCCCCACCAGCAGCATCCATTACAAATATCTGGTTCTTGCCACTGCGGTTTGAAACGAAAGCCAGCTTCGTTCCATCCGGTGACCATCTTGGGGAATGATTGCGATCTTCACCGTATGTCCATTGCTTCGGCTCTCCGCCTTCTTCAATGTCAATTATGTATAAATTCGAGGCATAGTCATTCTTTTTCTCCAGCATCTCTGTCTGGACAAACACACACTTCTTTCCATCAGGTGAGAAATGAGGGTCAGTAACTGACTTTAATTCAAATAAATCCTCTGCTTTAATAAATTTTTTATCCATCGCGGGAGCCATCCTTCCAAAGTTAAATTGTTCACTTTATTATTTCGATAACAGAAATAAATCTCCTGCTTTTCCTTCATTCTTTTTCCAAAAAAGCCAATCACCCACGAGCACTGCTAGTTTCTTTTTATTTTGGAGAAGATGATAGTGGGGAGCAGAATTTTTTTTACCCTCTTGAAATCCTGCTCAAAATCCAGTACGATAATTACGAACAGATGTTCTTATTATATTTTGAAGGGACAGAGCAAAATGACAAGGATTCCTGAAAAAGACCGCGATATTATGGAGCAGGCCATCTATTTGCCGATGGTACTAGTCGTGCTCAATCGGGATCTTTCTGTCGTTGAAAATAGTCCATTTAAACTGAAGAAGCCTTATTTGGAACTAATTGAAGAAACAATGAAAGCAGTCCAGAAAGAACTCGCCATTGTGAAAAGCTACCTCAAAAAAAATAACCTAAAGGTTGAAGAAGTAAAACGGGATGATGCCTTCACCATGTTCCTCTTTATCTACAAAGGCTACGAAGAACACCATAACTACTTCAATCCCCGTATCCGCAACAAAGTCCAGGAATTGATGGTCCACTACCTATTCAAGCGCTTTAAAACAGTAACTGCAGCAATTGAAAAAGAATCCGGTTGAAAAACCGGATTCCTTTTTTAGTCTTTATATACCTCACTGACGAGACTGGCATGAGGATATCCTTGTGAGTCATTGAACCTTGGACCATGAAGAAGGTATAGGGCTTTTCGTTCGGTTTCTTTCATCCGCTGCATGAATTTGGTGCGCAGCATGGATGTCCTTAGCAGTTGGTTTTCAAATGAATGATGGGATACTGGCAGAATCATGGATTTCTTATTCCTGAAGGTAACCTGTGTACTGTGGGCGTCCACCTTCTTATGGAATAAAACATGCTCATGTGAAACCCATATGCAGTCCGGTTTTGTAGGCGAGCTTGTAGGCATGAAATATATGGAGCTTATAGGGTCGACAATGATGGGGGTTTTATGGGTGATCCCGGTAAGCTGTTTCGTTCCTTCTTTCCTGCCTTCGTAGCTGCTTCCGAAATACTTGCAGCTTTTCTTGATAATATCTATTGGTCTGAATGGGGATAAATACTCCTCCTCCAGCTCGATCACCCTCGAGTAAATCCTGCTGCCGTATTCTTCAGGAATAATTATCATGGTAAAAGGATTTATTTCGTACTCTTCTACTAAGTTCCTTGTGTTTTCTGTCATTCCTTCACCTCCTAAAATACCTTATACCCTATTTTACCATAAGTGTTGAAATTTTCTTTACTTACAGAAAAAGTTCTATTTTTAGCCACAATTAATGTCACAATATAAATTTTCTAAAAATTATAAAAATTTAGTTGATTATCTTTTCGATAATCCATATAATATAAAAAAGGTCTAAGAGGTGAGGTCAGTGAAAGAAAAATCGTATTCTGAAGTCATGAAGGCCAGTGTGATGAAACGCATTAAAGCCAAGGAATCTTTTGTTCTGGACCTGTATGTTGACATGCTTATTTCTGAAATACAGCTGAATACTAAAAAAGAAAAACTGATGTCAAAAATTGATAAAGCGATCGATGACCGCGATAAAATTCTATTTTTAACTTTGACGGAGGAACTGAAGGATCTCAACAAACAATTCGGCACTTAGATGAGTGATATCCCCTATATAGGGGATATTTTATTATTTCGAAATAAAGACAGCTTTCGATTTGATTTCAAATGATTTTTACCAGAAGGCGAGTTTGTATGGGACAAATGTTATAGCAACTAAGTGCAAATCGTGAGCAGAAAAAAAAGAAAAGCCCTCATTGCTGAGGGCTTTTCCTGCTTAATATTCATCTTCCTGTTCATTCCTCTTTTCAACTTCATAATCTTCGAGTCGTGAAATTCGTTCCAGCATCGTCGGATGTCCATAACGGAAAATTTTCACCAACCATGGTGGATTTACCTGGCTTAGTCCGGCCTTGGTCAATTCCTGGAAAGCAGAAATCGCCGCATCGGTATTTTCAGTCATCTCAATAGCGTACCGGTCAGCCCTTGTTTCCTGGTAGCGTGACACAAGATTGGAAACCGGGCTTGCGGCAAACATGATCATCGAAAGGAACATCAGGAACAACGGAAGCGACCTCAAGTCACCAGGGTGCTGCAACTTGAATTCCTTGCCCCATCGCTTGATCGCCCAGTTCATCAGTCTTGAGACAAAGTAAAGACCGAACAAGGAAAGGAACAGGTAGCCGGCAATCCCGATATATAAATGCTTCTCAACATAATGAGCCATTTCATGGGCCATGATGAACAGGATTTGGTCATCATTCAACCTGTTCAGAGTCGTATCCCAGAGCACAATCCTCGAATTGGAGCCAATTCCCGTAACATAGGCATTAAGAGCGTTTGTCTTTTCAGCCATATCCACTTCAAATACATGATCAGCTGGGATTTTAGCCTGCCCCGCAATATCAAGGATTTTTGACTCCAGCTCTTTATTTTTCAAAGGAGAAAAATCATTGTACAGCGGGTCAATCACAACCGGCTGCAAGAACATGATAAACAATGTGAACGGTACAGAAAGCAGCCATGCAAACAGCCACCAGAACCTTTTAAACTTGTTCATCAGCCAGTAAAGGACAACGACAATGACGAACATCATCGCATAATTGATCCAGAAATCAATCAATTCATCCTTCATCCACGAGGCAAATGACTGTGTGGATATATTATAAGTCTTAGATAGCGTATAACTGATGTAACTTAGAGGGAAGGTCGCGATATAAGCAAAAAATGAGAGCCAAATCAAATAAATCGCTGTTTGGCCATACTTATTCTTCGCCGTCTCTTCTCCCCATTTCTTAAAAGCTTTTGAAAGTCCCAGGAGCAAAATCAAAAAGTAAAAAAGCCATTCAAAAGGTGTCGACAAGAAGAACAATAAGTTTCTAACTTTTGAGTATTCCTCGCTCAGCATTAATTCCCTTCCGTTCAAAAATGTTGCCGGGTCCGCCCTCGAACCTTCGAACTCAAATGGAAGATTACTATCTGCAAAGTAAAATAAATACCAGTAAACCGCGAAACCATAGAGCACATAGGCGATCACACCATAAAAACCCATCTTTCTCGCCATAGCTTCTCCCCCTTTTACGTACAACCATGTCTATAACTATTTTAATCCTTTGTCCCAAAAATAGAACAAGTTATTGAGGGAAGGGGAAAATGCTAAGCACGACCATGTAACCTTTATTTGTATTTCGCTTACCCTATGGGCACATTAAACCTTTTTATGTGACCTTTAACTAAGTTTCGGCGCTGCTAAGGGCACATTATACCCTTTTATGTGACCTTTAACTGGCTTTAGGCGCTGCTAAGGGGACATTATGCTTCTTATTGTGTAATCTGAGTATCATCACCACTATTTACTATCTACAACAAAAAAGATACCAGGAAAACTAACTCCTGGTACCCATTATCTTTAATTTAGAAAACTATCGTCAATCAGTGTTTTGAAGTCTGGCTTATCCTTAAGGAACTTCAATGCGTAAGATGAATCCGAGAAGTCCTGGATTGCCTGTGCATCGACTTCATGTGTAAAGCCAATTCGTTCCCATGCCAGCTCGACTACATCTTTTTCAAGCTCTTGCCCTGTTGTTTCTTTAATGTCTTTAATCGTAATTTCCTGTGCTTCAGCTGGGTTTTCATTAATGAATTTCACAGCATCTTTGTGTGCGTCAATAATCTTTTGGACAGTTTCTGGCTTTTCCTCGATCATTTTTCCGGAAGTGACCATTACGGATGCAGGAAGCGTTTCGCCGAAGGATACTTCATCCCAGCCGATGACGACTTCAGCTCCTGTTTCTTTTTCAATTACCGCTGCCCATGGTTCAGGTGCTACAACGATGTCGACCTTGCCTGCCTTAAGCATTGCGGCGTATTGTGCCGGCTGGCCAGTAAGGTGTTTCATTGTTCCGCCGATTCGCTGTGATGTGATTCCCTGTTCTTCAAGGTACGTTTCATATTGAACGTCGTGTGTGCAGCCAACTCCTGGAGTGATGAATGTCTTGCCAGCGAAGTCTTCGACTGAATTAATCTCGACACCTTTTCTTGCCAAAACAACTGTGCCGCCAGTTGATGCACCAGCAATGATTTTCACGTCTGCGCCTGTTGAGTAATTGTTCATCGCCGGACCCGGTCCAACTAGGCCTGCATCGATTTCACCCGTTTTCAGTGCAGTCATGAATGAGCCGCCTTCTGCAAAAGTCTTATACTCGATTGTTGTTCCATCGCCAAGCTGCTGCTCAAAAAATCCCTTATTTTTTGCCACCATCGCAGGTACGTGGTTGATGTTCGGGAAGTAACCGATGACGATTTTTTCCTTGCCTGCTGATGTTGACGTTGAATTGCTTGAACCGCAACCAGCGAGTACCATCGCGGCCGTAAACAAGAATGTTAAAAGTAATATTGCTTTTTTCATATCTATTCCTCCTTATTTTTATGAAGTCTGTTTTCGTAAAGATTGTTGTTAAAAGCCATTTTGTATGTCGGTACCAAGTTTGCAAGCTCTATTCTCATAATCGTTAATTTTTTGAAGAAAATTAGGTAATTCAGTCTTATTGTGTAGTCAATAGCTACAAAGTTTGAGAAAAGAACCTTTATGAATCAAGTCCCCAGCGATTGAGCACCGATTTTTCGATGCGCTGGAAGATAAGCTGATCTACGATTGTTCCAATGACACCAATTATGATCATGACGCCAATGACGAGCCCCATGTTGCCGAAATCCGAGGCGTAGCGAAGCGTATACCCAAGTCCAGGCCCTGTGCTTAAAAGTTCCCCAGCCATCAGCGCCCTCCAGGCAAATGCCCATGCCAATCTTGACCCTGTTACCACGTAAGGGATCGCTGCCGGAAAAATCACTCTTTTATATAAATTCCAGCCGGTCACTCCCATCGTTTTTGCAGCTTTTATAAATAATGGTGAAACATTTTTAATGCCCACTCTGATATTAAGTGTCATCACAAATGTTCCTCCGAGAACCACCACGAAAATAACAGCTTTCTCATTCATACCGAACCACATGATTGCAAGCGGGAGCCAAACAATGCTCGGTACACTTTGAAACGCGAGGACGACAGTTCCAAGTGTTTCATCCGCCGTTTTTGACTTAGCAAGCAAGACGCCAAGTCCTGTTCCAATTACAAGGGAAAGGCCAAGACCAATGGCGAGCCGTTTGAAGCTTGCAATCAGGTCGTAGATCAATGTTTTGTCCTCGAAGCCTGTGATCAGTGCCTCCAGGACTTTTTCAGGTGAGGGAAGGATGATTGGCATCCACCATTCCAGCTTGCTTCCTGCGTACCAGAATGCAATCACTGCTGCGAAAAATATGATTCTCTTAATGTGTGGATTCATCTGCAAGCTCCTCCCTGATGACTTTGTCGATCTCCTTCTTCAGATAACTCATAATATATTCTTCAAGTTCCACCATCTCTTTTTTATGATCATGGCGGGGCCTTGGAATATCCACTTTAATATCCTTAAGAATCACTCCTGGCTTCGTTCCCATTACAATGATCCGGTCTGATAGTTTAATGGATTCAGAGATACTGTGGGTGACGAACAGGATCGTTTTCTGTGTTTCTGACCAGATCGTCTCCAGCTGCTCATGTAGTCGTGAGCGCGTTTGTTCGTCAAGTGCGCCGAAGGGTTCATCCATCAAAAGGATTTCCGGGTTCATCGCAAGTGCCCTCGCAATCGCCACCCGCTGCTGCATTCCTCCTGATAGCTCGTGAGGATAGTGGGATAGGTATTTGCTAAGCTGAACCTTTTGCAATTGTTTCATCGCTTCGGCTTCAGCCTGTTTCTTCGGCATTTCCTGTTTAAGCGGAAACAGAACATTCTCGAGAACGTTCAGCCACGGAAACAGTGCTGCCTGCTGGAATACCATTCCCCTGTCCTTTCCCGGTTTATCTATTTTTTTGCCGGAGACAATAACTTCACCGCTACTTGCCGGAGTCAGTCCTGCCACGATCGAGAGAAGTGTCGATTTACCGCAGCCAGATGGACCGAGAATTGATACAAATTCACCTTTATTCACTTCGAGATTAATATCTTTTAGAATATCAACCTGGTGATTATTTTTGTCCGCGTATTGTTTGTGTACATTGCTGATTTCAATAAACAATTTAACCACCCTATTCTCATAAAGCTTATTAGTTTAGTCGGAATTAATAAAGTTAATTATAATGTATTCTTTCAGCTTGTCAATATTTCATTCATTTTTAGAAACTGGCCGCTTGCTTGTAGTTAGGACTTGTTATAGCTGTCAATCCGCTAACTGATCAAAAAAAATAGACCCGCATGGACGTAGGTCTAGAAAAAATAGGAATATAAAGTCAAAACGGAGATGGAGCCAATTACGACAACAATGACGTTCGCTCCCATAAAGGCAACGATGAATGCTGCGGCAGCCCCAATGAGCCCATACCATATATCTTCCTGGATAAACAGGATTGCCGGGAAGATCAGCGCGCCGAGAGTGGCATAAGGAACATTTTTCAGAACACCTTGCAGGAATGGCGGCAGTTCTTTTCCGCGGAACATCACAAATGGAAGCATCCTCGGTATGTAGGTTACGATGGCCATACCAATGATCATGATGACAATTTCTTTACTCATCTGTTTCTCCCCTGCCCTTCTTGAATGTTTCTACTGCCTCTACGAGAATCGCTGATAGCAGTGTTGCCAGCACGATGGCCCATCCTGTGGACATCAGTTCAGCCATTGTAAAAATCGAATTGAACGCTGCTGCGAGTAAGGCAAGGTATACAACCTTTACATTGCCTTTCATCGAAGGGACTAGTAATCCCACAAACATGGCATATAATGCTACTGACATACTTTCCTGAAGGGTCTGCGGCAATCCTGCCCCAATGATGAAGCCTAACCCCGAAAAAACGACCCAACTTGAGTATGCAGTAAGATTCAACCCGAACATATAGCGGGCATTTATTGTACCCTCGCGTGTCGCAGCGACTGAAAATGTCTCATCCGTAATCCCGAAAGAATAGCCCATTCTCGCTCCCACGGTATCCTCTTCTGCTTTTTCATTCAAAGACGCAGACATGAGAAAATGGCGGATATTCACGATAAAGGTGGTGAGAATGACCTCAAAGATCCCGATACCCTGGGCGAGGAGGCTTAATGAAATATATTGTGCAGCTCCCGCAAACACCAGCATGCTCATCATGATGGTCTCACTTAGTGCAAGTCCAGTTGTCTTGGCAATCAGGCCAAAGGTAAGCGCAACCGGCATATAGCCTATCGCAATACTGATGCCCGATTGAATCCCTCTTTTAAAATCTGTTGCCGGCTTAACAACCAAAGTGCTTTCCATTCGCTTCCCGCCTTTCTATCACTATGTAAAAATCAAATTCCTTTAATCAATTAAAATATATTATACATACTTCCAGCACCTTGGAAAAGTATTTCTTTTATCGAAATAATTAGTTGGATGAAAATTTGGAATGGCAGGCTTCTAATGAAGCAGGTTGGTCGATATATTTAAAAATCCGCTGAAATATCACAAAATGTGGTCGATATATTCAAAAATCCGCTGATATATCCGAAAAGAGCTGTCGATATCATTAAGCTTTGCAACAGTTTCGATCCCTCAACTTAGAGCTTTGCCACAAAAAACTTGAAATCAACAAAAAAACACGGCCTCGGCCGTGTTTTAATTAATTTCCTTTAAAATTTGGCTTCCGTTTCTCACTGAAGGCTGCCAGCGCTTCGAGCCGGTCTTCTGTCGGGATTGTGACTTCGTATGCTTTGCGCTCGATTTGCAATCCTGTCTGCAAGTCTGCGTTCATCCCCTGCTTGACGGCGTACTTTGCCTGCTGCAGGGCCACTGGGCCGTTCGCCAGCATCATGTCAGCAAATTTTATGCATTCATCAAGCAAGCTTTCTTTTTTGACGACAGCTGTGACGAGTCCATATTCAAGCGCTTCCTCAGCTTTCAGCCGGCGCGCTGTCAAAATCAGCTCAAGTGCTTTTGCTTGCCCGATCAATCTTGGCAGCCGCTGTGTGCCACCTGCGCCCGGGATAATCGCCAGGCTTGTTTCCGTCAATCCCATCTGTGTTCCTGCAGCGGCAACACGGAAATCACAGGCAAGGGCAAGCTCCATTCCTCCTCCGAAGGCAAATCCATTGATGGCGGCAATCGTCGGCTGCGGAAGCTGGTCAACCATCGTGAAGACCTCGCCGATTTTATAAATGTTCCGCTTTACGTCCTCGTCAGAAAGAGTACGGCGCTCCTTTAAATCAGCTCCGACACTGAATGCCTTTTCACCAGCTCCGGTAAAAATGACGCCCCTGGCTTCACGGTTCGATCTGATTTTTTCAATAATTTGCTGTAATTCTCCGAGTGTTTCATAGTTAAAAGCGTTTAATGCGTCCGGACGATTCAGCGTGACAATTGCCGTATGTCCCTCTAATTGAAAATCGATGTTTCCCAAACTGATCATCTCCTTCTTCATTGACATTCTACTAAAAAAGACAAAATTCCTTCCCAATGCGAAAAAAGAGGCAGGCACGGGGGCCTGCCTCTCATCATTAGGATTATTGTCCTTGTAAAACCTGATTTTTTAGCGCTCTTCTTAAAATCTTTCCGGTTGTGTTTTTCGGAAGTTCTTCGAGGAACTCGATGGCGCTTGGCACCTTGTATTTCGCCAGGTGTTCGCTGCAATACTCGAGCAGCTGCTCTTCGGTCAGTTCAGGATTTTTGCTGACAACATAGCATCTTACTGCTTCGCCGAAATTCGGATCTGGTACACCGAGAACGGCAACCTCAACCACGTCTGAATGATTGTACAACACTTCTTCTACTTCACGAGGGTATACATTGTATCCACCGACCAGAATCAAATCCTTTTTGCGGTCAACGATGTAAAAATAACCTTCTTCGTCCATGCGGGCAAGATCTCCTGTATATAACCAGCCATCCTTGATTGTAGCAGCTGTTTCTTCCGGCATCTTATAATAGCCAGCCATAACATTCGGACCGCGGACGATCAATTCGCCAACTTCTCCTGGAGCTACTTCATCTCCCATTTCATTGACAACCTTGTTCTCCACATTCACGATTGAAGTTCCAATTGAACCTGCCTTGCGTGGACGGTCAAGCGGATTGAAGCATGTAACTGGTGCAGCCTCCGACAAACCGTATCCTTCTGAGACCATTACATTGAACTTACGCTCAAAATTCTGAAGAAGCGCAACTGGAAGTGAAGCACCGCCAGAAATACAAAGTCGAAGCGATTTTAGGTCATCCGGATTTCCTTCTGGATACTGGAACAGGAAATTGTACATTGTCGGTACCCCGGCAAATACAGTAGCCTCGTATTTCCGGGCAATTCGGAATACTTCAGCCGGGCTGAATCTAGGAACAATCAACAATGTTCCCCCATTCATCAATGGCGCATTAAGGGCCACTGTCAAACAGAAGACATGGAACATTGGCAAGGCGGTGATTACCTTGTCATCTTCGTTCATCTTAAGGTAATCGCTTACATCTTTTGCATTGCTATAAAGATTTTTGTGTGTAAGCATGGCTCCTTTAGGCTTGCCTGTTGTCCCAGACGTATAAAGAATGATCGCTACATCATCATCGTTCAACTCTGGGCCCTTGAAATCAAGATCTCCGGAACCAACAACATGTGTAAACGGTTTCAATTTTGAACCTAAAGAAAGCTTGGACATTTCCTCTTCAGACATCTGGCTCTGGCCTGTCTCCGCAATCACGAAGTGTTCGACCTTTGGCAGATGCTGATGCATTTTTTCTGCGAGCGGCAACATTAGATCCAGCCCGACGACAAGCTTTACATCGCCGTTATTCAAGATATAGCCGATTTCATCTGCTGTGTAAATTGGATTGATGGGAATGACTGTTGCACCGAGTCTAAGAGCTCCGTACAAACCGATGACAAAATGTGGAGAGTTTCCTAGCAACAATGCGATATGATCGCCTTTTTTTACCCCTAATTTCTCAAGTCCAGAAGCAAACTTCGTTACAGTAGCATCAAGCTCTGCATATGTGCTTGCTTTGTCCATGAAAAAATATGCCGGCTTATCGCCCAGCATTGAGGCAGTGTGATGAAGCTGTGATGAAAGATTCATTAACTCCCTTCCCCCTTTACGGTGACAAGAATCACCAAACTTTGTTAAAAAGTTTTCTAAATATATTATATTGAAAGAAAATTATGGATTCAAGGAAAATATGTCGGAATTCTAACAATTTTACTTTTAGTAAATTAAAAACGCGGTATCATCAACACCGCGTTCAGGAAGTTAATATATTAAATTAATGAAATCTTCTTTAGAAATATTTCCAAAATAATGATTAATCTCCACTTCATCCAAAGCCAAAGCAATTTGGGACTTCTCATATTTGATGCCGGTCAGCTTGTCCTCTATTTCGGTGACATCGCCTACACCGAAGAAATCTCCATAGATTTTACAGTTTTCGATGATTCCCTTGTTGACGTCAAATCGGACATCGACTTGCCCCACCGGGAATCTATGCGAATGCTGCAAGTTGAATTTAGGTGACTTTCCATAATTCCAATCCCAGTTCTGATACCTTTCCTTTGAAAGCTCGTGGATTTTTTCCCAGTCCTGCTCTGTTAAGACATGCTCAGGAATATCATCCAGTCCCTCAAAGATGTTTTTTAATAGAAGCGAACGGAATTTCTCAATTGTCACTTTTTCCGAGAGGAACTCGGAGATATTCGCAACTCGGCTGCGGATTGATTTAATTCCTTTAGATTCTATCTTGTCTTTTTTTACATTCAGAGCAGAAACGACACTTTCGATTTCTGAATCAAACAATAAGGTACCATGGCTGAACATCCGCCCTCTTGTGGAAAATTGAGCGTTTCCGGATATCTTCCTTCCTTCTGCTAAAAGGTCATTCCTGCCGCTCAATTCCGCATTGACTCCCAGTTTCCTTAAGGCATTCACCACTGGCTCGGTAAACTTCCTGAAATTATGGAAGCTTTCTCCGTCGTCCTTTGTGATGAAGCTGAAATTCAAGTTTCCAAGGTCATGGTACACAGCACCGCCTCCTGATAATCGGCGGACGACATGAATGCCATTTTTCTCGACATATTCCGTATTGATCTCTTCAATCGTGTTCTGGTTTTTGCCAATGATGATAGATGGCTCGTTTACATAAAATAGCAAGTATGTTTCGTTGATGTCCAGGTTCTTCAAGGCATATTCTTCGATTGCCAGATTAATCCTGGGGTCTGTGATTCCTTTATTGTCGATAAATAACATGATTGATTCTCCTTTTTATAAGGTTATTTCGAGCCCTTCCCTCGCAAGGGTGATCGGGCCATTGAATACTGTTGAAGCTTCCGAAACAAGCTGGTCAATTTCACCGTAATGTGGCAAATGGGTCAAGACTAACTGTTTCACACCCGCTCCCTCAGCCAGCTTTCCGTTATCGTAGCTATTCATATGCCCTGCACCTTTGCCATCCTGGTTGCCATAAAAGTTGCATTCTGAAAGCAATAGATCAGCTCCTGAAGCAAATGGGATGAACTCTTCCTTGAAGGACGTATCGGCTGTATATACCAGAGACTTACTCCCTGCTTCGATTCGCATCGCATAGCATGGAACCGGATGAACTGCAGAAATGAATGAAATCGTGAATGGGCCAACGTTGAGCTTTTTGGCAGGATCATAGCCGATCCCTTTGGTAATGTTTTTATATGTAAGTTTCGCAAACTCCTGCTTGTCCTGTGTATGTCCGTAAATCGGAAGCTGCGGAGACTTCTTACCCAGAAAACCCTGTATTAGCCTCGCATGCTGTAATACTCCGATATCAGCAATATGATCGGGATGATAATGTGACAGTACCATTGCATCCAGCTCTTCTGGCTGCACAAAATTTTGGAGTTTCGCCAATACTCCGCTGCCAAAGTCTATCATTAGCTTAAATCCTTCATGTTCAAGTAAATATCCTGTGCTGGCCTCGTTCACCTTCGGGTAGCCGCCCCAGAATCCTACTATTGTCAGCTTCAATGATTTCCCTCCTATTAGCACACTTTTTCTTTCACTATACTTCATTTTGCCCATTTTTTCACTTTAACGGCTTTTTCAGAAAATTATGATTGACGCCAGTTATTCTGTTATAATACAATAAAATAAATAACGAAACTGTATCAAAACACAAACTCAATTGGAGGGAACAGCATGATTGAAAATGTCGTAGAATTCTTTCGCAATTTACCAGCAAAGCAATGCTCAGAGTGTGGAGAGAAGATTAATGAACAACATGAGTGCTATGGAAACAAGTGCGATGGATGCATGGACCCTGGTAAACTATAAGAACTGAATCGTTTTCCTTCCCCGGTTTTCCGGGTGTAATACAATCCCTTTCCCGCAGTCAAAACTGCACATAAAAGCCAGCTCGTTCATTGAACGGCTGGCTCTTTTTTCATTATTCTTTTACTAAAACTGCAAATCGTCTCTTAAACATCCAATGGAAATAAACTGCGGTTCCAATTGATAGCAAACCTATATAAGCGGCTAATATTCCTGCATTTTGCCACATGAAGCCGAAATCACCACTGGAAATAACAGCTTTGAACCCATGTACTGAATAAGTCATTGGCAAATACGAGTTAAACCTCTGCAGGAAACCGGGTATTAACTCCAACGGGAAGGTTCCCGCACTTGTTGTAAGCTGCAATATCAGGATAATGATGGCAACAAATCGTCCGGGATCCCCTAACAGGGTTACAAGAAACTGAACCAATGCAACAAAGGTTAGACTTGTAACAATGGAAAAGGTTAAGAACAGCGGAATACTTTCTACATGCAAACCTAATCCACCGAGAACAATGGCATCTGCAACGAGTGCTTGTATAATCCCAATTCCCGCTAAAATCCCAAATTTGCTTAGGAACCAGTTAACCCCGTTTCTCGGTATCCCTGCTGGTTCTCTTAAAGGAAAGACAATTGATAACAGAAGTGCGCCTACGAACAACCCTAAAGATAAAAAGTAAGGTGCAAAACCTGTTCCATAGTTTGGAACCTTATTTATTTTTTCACTATCCAATTTTACTGGGGCTGCGAACATGTTGTAGGTCTGGTCGTTAGGACTAATCTGTGCTTCATCCGCACCATCCTTTAGCTTTTCAGCAAGTTCAGATGTTCCATCTGCGACCTTTCTATTTCCTTCTGCCAGCCTTTCAGCTCCTAAGGACAATTTGCCAGTTCCATCAGACATTGCCGAGGAGCCTGAGGCAAGTAGGTCCATACCTCCAACAAGCTTTGAACTTCCTTCAGACAGTTCAACAGAACCCGCAGCCGCTTCACTCAGTTTGTTACCGAAAAGCTCCATGCCCGTGTGGAAATGTTCCTGGCCAGATGCCAATTTCCCAGCTCCAGCTTCAAGTTGAGTACTGCCATCTGTTAAATCCTTGATTCCCTGTTGAAGTTTCCTCTGTCCTGAGTTTAATTCACCAAGAGTACCTGAGATTGTCTTCGCGCCTTCAGCTAAAGCACCCGCCGAGTCTGAAAGAGCGACTGTTCCTTTTTCAAGGCTAACACTCCCAGCTTCCAATTTCTCGAGCGCTGTGGCGAGTTCTTTCTGTTTATCAGGATATTCGGCTAATAGAGGAGCCATTGCATCCATTTGTTCTTTGAGTTCTTGAATACCGGCATGCAGATCAGCTGCTCCACTAGCAGTTTGATCCGCTCCAGTTTTCCAGTTTGATAGATTCTGGGCAAGCTGTTCGGATCCCTGTTCAATCTTTGTTGTGCCCTGAACCATAGCAGGAATTTTATTGTTCACTTCTTCTAAACCTGTTTTTACTTTAGAAGCACCAGCCATCAAGTCTTTCTGGCCATTAAGAAGCTCACTTGAAGTACCCTCCAGCTTCGCATGGCCATCTTCCAACTGTCCAAGTCCATCGGTTAGAGAATCTGCTCCATTTGCCAATTCTTTGGCTCCGGAATTCGCCGAATTCACTCCTTGATTGAACTCGATTGACTTCCCCGCCAAAACGGATAAGTTTTTATAGAGTTCCCGGCTTCCAGCTTTTAGCTTATCCGCACCATCGTTAAGTTCAGCGGCTCCGTCACTTGCTTTACCTAGACCTTTTGCAAGGTCGCCAATTTTATCAAACATTGTCTCTGCATAAGTTTCAGAGAGTTTCTCAGATACAGATGCCTTAATTCTCTCGGCAGCTGTTTCACCGATTTGAGCGGATAAAAAGTTAAAGCTCTCATTGGGTATATACACAAGCTCCAGCTTTTCAGGATGATCATCCAATAATGTTGTTGCATTTTTAGAGAAATTTTCTGGAATTTTAATCATCATATAATACTCTTGCTGCTCAAGACCCTTCTTCCCTTCTTTTTCAGATACGAATTGAAAATCGAAGTCTTTGCTTTCTTTCAATTTTCCAACTAGATCATCGCCTAATTGCAGCTTTTCACCCTCCATCGTTGTTCCTGAGTCTTCATTTGCTACCGCAACGGGGAGATCTGAAAGATGTTCATAAGGATCCCAGAATGCCCATAAAAACATGCCACTGTAAAGGACAGGAACAAAGAGAACAGCAATAATGGGAATCAATAATTTTTTATTACGAAAAATAGCAGTTAATTCTTGTGAAAACAGTTTGTTTTTCATGATGTCCTCCTTCTTATGAAAAGTGACCATTTTGTTCATTTAGTCACTTTTAACCTAAAATCAAGGATTACCTAGTTAGATAATCCTTTGAAAATATAAAATTCAAACAGCTGTGAAATTTCTTCCTTTGACAGCGGTGAGTGCCTTTTCTCCCAGTCAAATATCAAAGCGATATAGAGTTTCATCATGATGAAGGAGGTTTTTTCAGGATCACATTCCTTTATTTCACCTCTTTCAACAGCCAGAACAACCTTATCTTCAATAAATTTCAGGATTGCAAGTTCCAGTTTTTCCATTACATCCAGTACAGCTGGTGTCCCTATATCCCTCGCTTCCTGAGAGAGTTTGATAGTAAGCTGATGTTGTTTGCGGAACTCAAGCAGCCTGTATAATGCCCGATGGACATTCTCATAAAATGAATCTGATGGTTTAACAGCATCATCGGCCACTTCCTTCATCTCTTTGATCAATCTGTTAATAATTTCGTCAAAGAGTTCCTCTTTATTTTTGAAAAAAGTATAAATTGTTCCTTTCCCGACATTTGCAAGCTTCGCTACCTGATCGATTGTTGTCGCCTTATAGCCATAAAGAGAAAATGAATTAGTTGCTGCATCAATAATTTGCTGCCTACGGTCAATTGCCATCATTTCACCTCTGAAAATGACCAAATGAGAAGAATGGTCAATTAGTACAAAAAGAAATTTAACATATCCATTTGAATTTTGCAAGCTCTCTTTAATGCATTTAGAACAAGAAGATATGATGCCGGTTCTTTAAAGACTGACTGGCAAAGATAACTAAAATTTACTATAAGTTTATTCACTCGGTATTTCCAGAACCTTAGTTCTATTGGATTAACTAGCTTTTGGCAAAATAAAAAACCCTTTAAGGGTTTTTTAAAAGTTAAGCTTTAAATAGTTCAGGATTTTTTCCACTGCTGCTTCTCCCTGGTCGATACAATCTGGAAGACCTACTCCTTCATAGGAGCTGCCGCCGACAAATACGCCCGGAAGCTCATTTGCGAGATCATTCTTCAGATTAGCGACCCTTTCCTTGTGACCTACTGTATACTGCGGCATTGCCTCTTTCCAGCGGGAAACTACGGCAAAATCAGGCTGAGCCTGGATATCCATCGTTTTATTCAAATCTTCAAGAGCGATCTTGATGATTTCATCGTCTGAAAGCTCGACAATTGCCTCGTCACCTGGCCTGCCGACATAAAGGCGCAGCAATACTTTGCCCTCAGGAGTAGTATGTGGCCATTTTTTATGTGTCCAGGTGCAGGCTGTTATTGTATAATCACTGTTCCGCGATACAACGAATCCAGTACCATCAATATCTTCTTTTATGACACTTTCCGGGAATGCCATCGCAACAGTAGCCACGGAGGTTGAAGGCATATTCCGGAATGGGTCAAAAATATGTTCATGTTCTGAGAACATATGCAAGGCAGCTTCATGTGGTGCAGATACGAGGATGCTATCTGCATCCAGGGTTTCCCCGCTGCTCAGCCTCATCCGGTAGCCATTTTCGTGCTTGCTTACTTTATCGACCCTGATTCCTTTTATCACAGAACCTGGTTCAAGTTTCGACTCAATGGCATCGACAAAAGATTGCAAACCTGAAGTTACAGTCAGGAACATTCCTTTTTTCTTGGCCTGACCCGTTTCATTAGGCTTCTTTTTCGCCGAGGGAGTCGTTTTCTTTGTTCCAAGAATCAGGCTGCCATATTTCTGCTCCACCTGATAGAACTGCGGGAATGTCGATAATAAACTCATGTTATCTATATCACCGGCATAGATACCGGAGAGCAGAGGCTCGATCAGATTTTCAACGACTTCATCACCAAGCCTGCGGCGGAAAAATTCACCCAGTGACTGATCACCTTTCACCTTGGAAGGCGGCATAAAGAAGTCTCCTGCAGCCCGGAACTTGCCTGGCCATGAAAACAGGCCAGTTGTAACAAAAGGGGCGATTTGTGTAGGAATCCCCATCACTGATCCGCCAGGCATAGGGTGGAGCTTGTCCTTCACTAACACATACGATTTCCCCGTACTGTTATTGACTAATTTATCTCCCAAGCCTACTTCCCTGGCGAGTCGTCCTGCACTTTCTTTCCTCTCCAGGAAAGAATCCGGTCCTCTTTCAATGACAAAACCATCTTTAACATAAGTTTGCATCTTCCCGCCAACACGATGAGAGGCTTCGACCAATTTCACATCAAGCGGAAGCTGGTTCTCCCTGGCATACTTTTGCAAATAGTATGCAGCCGCCAAACCAGTTATGCCTCCCCCTACAATTACAACTTTCTTCTTTTCTGTCACGGTAAATCGCCTTCTTTAAGTAGTTTTAGCGTGAAGTTGACAGCTTCTTCAGAATCACATCTGCCAATGCATCAATAAATTCAGGCTCTGTATTTGGCATTGCCGGCCTGTAATAGCTGGCCCCGATGTCATCCGTTACGATCTTGCATTCATAGTCATTGTCATATAGTACTTCCAGGTGGTCGGAAACAAATCCAGCCGGCACATAAACAAAGGCTTTATATCCATTTGCCTCGAACAGGTCTCTCGTCAAGTCCTGGACATCTGGACCTAGCCATGGCTCAGGTGTGTTGCCTGCACTTTGCCAGCCAACCTCGTAATTTTTCACATTTGCCTGGTTTGCGATCATATCAGCGGTTTCCTTTAATTGTTCAGGATACGGATCCCCCATTTGGAGAATCTTCTCCGGAAGGCTGTGAGCCGAAACGATCAATACTGAATTCTCGCGCTCATCATCAGGCATTTCAGCAAATGTTTTACTTACTCTGTCTGACCAGTACTTAATAAATTTCGGCTCATCATACCACTGTTCTACGGATACAATTTCTGGACCGCCCAATTTTGCCGCTTCTTCCTTGGCGCGTCCATTATAAGATTTCACGCTGAAGGTAGAAAAGTGCGGTGCGAGCACGATGCTGACCGCTTCTTCAATACCATCATCATGCATTTGCTTGACTGCATCCTCGATGAACGGCTCGATATGCTTTAGACCGAGATACATCTTGAATTCAATGTCATCCTGGATGCTGTTCAAATGCTGTTCAAGTTTCTCGCCCTGTGCAACGGTAATTTTCGCAAGTGGAGAAATTCCGCCAATTGCATCGTAACGCTCTTTTAAGTCCTCAAGCATTTCAGGTGACGGAGTGCGTCCGTGGCGGATATGTGTATAGTATCGTTCAATATCTTCTTCTTTGTAGGGTGTGCCATATGCCATCACAAGCAAACCCATCTTTTTCTTCGTCATGATTGCACCTCTTTTTCGAGTCTCTAAGCTTCTATTCTGCCAAAAACCAGACCATTTTACCAAATGTAATGCTCTGAAGCAGAATAGAGACTATTTGCCTAGTTTCGAGGCAGAATACTCATGGATAAAAGCAGTCAGCTTTTTCAATGTTTCCGGGTTCACTGATGGGAATACACCATGTCCAAGGTTGAAGATATAGCCTGGCTGTGTCATGCCCTGGTCAAGGATCGCCTTGGCCTTTTCTTCTATTACTTCCCAAGGGGCAAGCAGGATTGCAGGATCAAGATTTCCCATGACGGTTTTCTGGATTCCAAGCTCGCGAGCTTCACTGATTTGCAGACGCCAATCCAATCCAACAACATCTAGCGGAAGTTCGTTCCATTCCATGGCAAGGTGGCTTGCTCCAACTCCAAACATGATCAATGGTACATTTTCCTTCTTCAGTTCAGAAAAAATCCTGTTCATTACTGGCTTGATGAAAGTTCGGTAATCCTGAACATTCAGCGCACCTACCCATGAATCAAAAATCTGAATAGCTTTTACTCCAGCCTTGATTTGAGACTTCACATATGTAATTACCATATCGCCTAGCTTGTCCATCAGTGCGAACCATGCTTCAGGCTGGGCATACATAAATGCCTTTGTCTTGTTGTAATTCTTAGAGGGGCCGCCTTCAATCATATAACTTGCAAGCGTGAACGGTGCTCCTGAGAAACCGATCAATGGTACAGACAGCTGTTCTTCTGTAAGAAGCTTGATTGTGTCAAGTACGTATGGAATATCGGATTCAGGGTTGATCGCACCCAGTTTTTCAACATCAGATAATGTTTTTACAGGATTCGAAATGACAGGTCCGATCCCTGATTTAATTTCTACATCCACGCCCATGGCTGGCAGCGGTGTCATGATGTCCTTGTATAGAATCGCCGCATCCACGTCGTATTGTTCTACAGGAAGCCTTGTGACGTAAGCGCAAAGCTCAGGCTGGTGTGTAATTTCAAATAAAGAGTATTTTTCCTTGATTTCTCTATATTCAGGCTGTGACCTACCAGCTTGTCTCATATACCAGACAGGAACATAATCAGTTGCTTCTCCTCTGGCTGCTTTTAAAAAAGTATCGTTAATAATCTTGCTCATTAAGTGTGGTCCACCTTTCAATAATGTCTGTAATCCATTGTAATATAAAAGGATTAAAATAAAAAACAACTATTTTCCCTGATAAAAAGGATTGTTAAACCTATTCAAGCATTTTATTGATTTTTCATATTCTTCCCGCGAAAAGCGAAGCGCCTGGAGTGACATCAACGCCTTTTAAAAATAACAAACTATATACACTATATCGTTTTTATTAACCGATTTCATAGCAAACGCTTTAAATTGTTGAAAATTTGACGAATTTTGCTTTTACTTACTCAATAAAAGGGAAAACAGATGATAGCTTGGGTTTTGAAGGATACAATTAGTATAATAGAAGCAAAGCATATTTATTTAAAATGAGGTGAGAAAATGAATCTATATATTACGTCAGGAACTCCAGACTTTTTAATGAAGTTGAAAGAAAAGCACCAAGGAGAAAACATGATATTGATGAACAATAATGAGTCGTCGCTCCTTGTCCATGAGACAGACAAGAAAACAGCGTTCAGTTCACCAAGGAAGTATGAAGTGATTGATTCCGCTGGTTCACTTGACCATGAGGGATTCGCTGTTCTCAACAATATTCCGGTAACAGACGAAGGACGGCCCCTTTTTGAAGACCGATTCTTGAATAGGCCGAGACTAATTGAGAACGAACCAGGCTTCGTCGCGATCCGTGTTCTTCGTCCTTTAAGTTCAAACACCTATATCATTATGACAATCTGGGAAAATGAAGGGGCATTCGAAAACTGGCAAAAATCGAAGGCATATGACCATGCACACAAAAAACGCGGCACAGAAGCGGGAATAGACGGTGCTCGACCGAATATTTTTGAGAGTGCATCATATGTCTCTAAATACTACATTGAATAAGAAAAGCGCAAGCGCCTTGGTCAGCCCCGACAAGCGCTGGAGGGCCGACCGGTGAAGTCGTTCTATGACTTCATTGGGCTGACCGAAGCGACTCGAGGGGCTAGGCGCTGGAGCTAGACACTAATCTAAGTGCAAAAATTTATACTTTCTTATTCAGAAATAAAAGATGGGAGGGGCAAAAGCACCCTCCCATTCTTCATGAAGTTTTTATCAAGCCGTTTCGATTTGCATAAACCGCGGCCTGCGTCCTGTCTGATAAACCGAGTTTACCTAGAATGTTAGAAACATGGGTTTTGACCGTTTTGACACCGATGAATAACTCTTCACTGATCTGCTGGTTTGTCATGCCTTCACCGATACACTTCAGGACATCAAGCTCCCGTTCTGTCAGTTCATCATGTGGCTTACGTTCCTGCGGTCTAAGCCTTTTCATCATCCTATTAGCCACTTTTGGTTCAATGACGGTTTCCCCTCTGGATGCTTTTTCTATCGCCTTAATGACTTCTGATGCAGACGCTGTTTTTAGCATATAACTGAATGCTCCTGCCTCAATGGCCGGAAAAACCTGTTCATCGTCATAAAAGCTAGTGATGATGATGATTTTGCATTCTGGATAGAAGCTTAGTATCTCCCTGGTTGCTTCAATACCCGATCCATTTTCCATTAACAGGTCCATCAGGACAACCTCTGGTTTTGTATCCTTCACAAGTGAAACTGCCTTTTTTCCGCCATCCGCCTCCCCGACAATCTCGATTGCTGGTTCGGTCTCCAAATAGGAAATGATTCCTTTTCTTACCATTTCATGATCATCTACTACCACAACCCTTATTTTCCCCATTACTCTTCCCTCCTCAAAGCCGGTATCCGTATTTCAATATATGTTCCTTCATTCGCTTTTGAACGAATATTATATGTACCGCCAATTTGTTCACACCGTTCTCTCATCGTCTTAAGGCCGTATGATGCCATCTTTTCTTCGTGGATATCGAAGCCTTTGCCATCGTCACCGATATACAGATTTATATATCGATTCTCTTCTGTAAGCACCAATTTCACCTTTGTCGCATCAGCATGACGCAGGATATTAGATAATGCTTCCTGGACAATCCGGAAAATATGCTCTTCTGCAGCTTGTGAAAGATGTTCGATTTCATCGACGCTTGCTTCAAATGCAAGATTCGTTTTTTGCTTCAGTTCCTTGATTAGTTTAATGATTCCTTCACACAAGCTCTCCCCACTCAATTGGACAGGCCTTAGATGAAGAAGAAGGGCCCTCATTTCCCCCTGTGCTTTGCCTGCTATATCAGATATTTGCTCCAGCTGCTTCCTGGCCTTCTCTGGGTCCTGGTCAAACCACCTTAGTGAAGCAGATGACATCATGCTAAGCGCGAATAACTGCTGGCTGACTACGTCATGCAGATCCCTGGCGAGCCTCTGTCTTTCCTCCATGGTCGCGGCGGACTTTGCCGTCTTTGATAGCTCCGTTTTTTCTTCTGCAAGCCGCTGCAATGAATGGACCTGGTCTTGGAGGTATTCAGATAACTGATTAAGTTCCTCAGATATGAGTCCGATCTCATCTTTTTCATCCATTTGGATTCTTTCCGTGAATTTGCCTCTGCGCAAAGTAGTGATAAACAATAAAATATCGCCAAGACGTCCCTTGATAACGTAGCTTCCTCGTAAACTGAAATAAAACCCGACTACTGCCATAATGACAAAACTATACAGCCAAAACCAAAAGGTCATTGCAGTGGTAAGACCGCTGTCAGGCACCAGGAACAGAAAGATTTGAAGACCGATGAACAGGATGAGAGAAGTTATGAAAGCCATCATCAAGAACGTTTGAATAAACCATAAGCGGATACTTGTCATTTGCTTCTCCCTCCTACACCCGATCAATCCTTACAGAACCGATTTTCAATTCGATCGTAATGTTCAGTTTTCTTATTGCCTGGTCATAATCATCCGACTTATATGCGACTACATGTTTTATTTGCTCCTGGGCATAATCAAAGAGCTTTACTTCACCGACACCTATGACAGCATTGATCTTTACCGGGACATCCTCTGGAATGAGCATTTTCACTTCACCAATCCAGCCTCTCACCACTATTGGTGTTTCCCTGTCTGGAATGAAACCTTTGCTGAAGTCGATAAAATATTCCCCGATCATATTGTATAAATCCATTGGTTCGACAGCCCAGTTTTGCTTTTTAAATGTTACGTTGCCAATCGACACCCCTCGTATTTTCTTCAAGGATGTTTCGGCCGACGGGATATTTTCCGCCTCCTTAGCCGACGGGAAATCAGTTCGGTAAATAACCTTTAGTTTTCTACCCTTAAAGAGAATACCAGCTCCAAAATAAATCAACACCAGCGGCCAAAGCTTCCATACATCAAGAAAATGAAAATCTATCACCCCAAAACGTTCCATGATCAGCAACGATGAAAATAGGACGATGAACGATCCCCATCCAAACTGCCTCTTCAGTAAAGCTACTAAGCCATACAAAAATAATAAAAATGGATAGGTTACGACAAAAAGCTCTTTTATTTCCAAGGAAATGACACCTAAATTGACTAACAGAAGAATAACCCCTAAGGCTGATAGTATGACAGCCGCAGCTATCTGATTCATCGATCGTTTACTCAAAAGTTCCCCCTTCTTTCTTCCTATCATAATCACTAATTCTTTTCATGCTGGGAAAATCCTTTTTTTATTGTCAAACATGATGGTTTTTAAGATATGAATTATAGCTTTATATTAAAATATGGCTCGCCATTTTTCGCCCCTCTGGAGAAGCTTTTCCCCTCCGTCTCGAGACCGAGAAAAAATTCTCTGATTCCGCTCACACCTTTCCGCGGCCAACATATCCTGTAGTACTCAATTAGGAAATTTGCCTATATAACGCAAAGGGACACAGTATGTCATTTAGAAAGGAGGATTATTCCATGGTCATAGAATTAACGGCACTTCATTGGATATATGTTTTATTCATTTTCCTGATTATCGGTTTCATGGTCATGAAAAGGGACACAACCCTTATATCAATTACCGGTATCTTTTTGTTGGCAATTGTCGCAACTGGATCTTTGAGTGGATCGGTCAGCAGTATATTCAATAGTTTCATATATGCGATTACCGAGCTTTTGCCTACTATTCTTGTTATTTCGATCATCGTGGCGATGAGCAGGACACTTACGGTGACCGGTATCAACGATGCGATGATCTCCCCGTTCGCCAGACTAATCAAAACGCCAGCGCTGGCTTATTGGACGATTGGTATTGTCATGATGGTCATATCCTGGTTCTTCTGGCCCTCCCCGGCCGTGGCCTTGATGGGAGCCGTTCTTTTACCGGTTGCTGTCAGAGTCGGCCTGCCTGCGCTAGGTGTGGCCGTCGCAATGAACCTCTTTGGGCACGGAATCGCGCTGTCCGGTGACTTCGTTATCCAGGCTGCTCCAAAACTTACGGCAGATGCAGCAGGCATTCCTGTCAGTTCTGTAGTTCAGGCCAGTATCCCGCTAGTCATTGTGATGGGTGTAGTCACAACCGTCACCGCGTTCTATCTATTAAAAAGAGATATGAAAAACGGCAAACTAAAAGGTGGCGGCTCGCTTGAAGTTGAAATGGATCATACAAGTGACCCCAGCTTGCTATCAGACGGTGCCAAGAAATTTTTCGCCATTCTGATACCGGTTTTATTTGCTGCAGATGTCGCCGCAATGTCCATTCTTGACCTGCAGGGCGGAGACGCGACTGCGCTCGTTGGCGGGACCTCAATTTTCATTCTTCTTCTCATTTCACTCGCAGCACATAAGAACAAAGGTCTCGAAAAAACGACCAGCTATCTGATCGAAGGATTCCAGTTCGGCTTTAAGGTTTTTGGTGCTGTCATCCCAATCGCTGCATTCTTCTACCTAGGAGATTCAGGCTTCACAAAAATAATCGGCGAATTCCTGCCAAAAACTTCTCAAGGCATTGTAAATGACCTCGGCGTGGCGCTGGCTTCTGTCGTGCCACTCAGTGCTGAAGTTGGAGCCGTGACCCTCACTACTGTCGGGGCAATTACGGGCCTCGACGGTTCGGGCTTCTCCGGAATTTCACTTGCAGGATCGGTAGCTGGGATTTTCTCGACTGCCATAGGTGCAGGAGCGGCTACTCTGACCGCTCTTGGTCAAATTGCTGCCATATGGGTCGGCGGCGGTACCCTTGTTCCATGGGCATTGATTCCTGCAGCCGCAATTTGCGGAGTCGATCCGTTTGAACTAGCAAGAAGGAATCTGCTTCCGGTTACAATCGGCCTGATTGTAACCACGATTGTGGCAATGTTCCTGATTTAAAATACTGGATGCCATTTCATGGCTCCATTTATATACGAAGCTTCCTTTATGGGAGCTTCTTTTGCTATGATTCTAAAATGTTTTTAATCTACTTATGTGCTATAATTGTTTAAATTATCTAACTATTTTACATAAGGAGTGAATCAATTGCAGGATCAGCTTTTTAAAAAGATTGATAACCTTTATCCGGAAATGGTGGAAATCCGCCGTTATATGCACCAACATCCTGAGTTGTCTTTTCAGGAAGTGAACACAGCACAATATATCCAATCCTATTACGAAAAACTCGGGGTTGAGGTCCGCGCAAATGTTGGCGGGAATGGTGTAGTCGCAAAAATCTTGGGTTCCAAACCAGGAAAAACGGTCGCACTTAGAGCTGATTTTGACGCCCTGCCGATACAGGACGAGAAAGATGTTCCATATAAATCATTAGTTCCAGGTGTTATGCATGCATGCGGCCATGACGGACACACAGCAACATTATTAGTGCTTGCAAAGGTACTATATGAAGCCAGGGAAACTTTGCAGGGAACTTATGTGATGATTCACCAGCATGCTGAGGAGTACGCTCCAGGCGGCGCGATCTCGATGATCGAAGATGGCTGTCTTGAAGGCGTGGATGTGATTTTCGGTACTCATTTGTGGGCTACTGAGTCGACAGGAACCATCCAATACCGGATTGGACCAATAATGGCAGCTGCTGATCGATTTGAAATAGCGATCCAGGGAAAAGGCGGACACGGTGCCCAGCCACATAAGACAAAGGACGCCATCGTCGCAGGAGCACAGCTTGTTTCGAACTTACAGCAAATTGTCAGCCGACGTGTGGACCCTGTCGATTCTGCCGTTGTTACCGTAGGTTCATTCTTAGCAGAAAATGCCTTTAATGTAATTGCTGATAAAGCAAAGCTGAATGGCACAGTCAGGACATTCAACGAATCAACCCGGGATTTCATCGCAGCTGAAATTGAAAAAGTAGTTAACGGCACTTGCCTGGCAACAGACTGCACATATGATTACCAGTATGAAAAAGGCTATCCAGCGGTCGTCAACCATGCAGCAGAAACTGAATTCCTGATTGACTGCGCAACTAAAGTACCGGAAGTGACAAAGATTGAAGAAAGTGATCTTCAAATGGGCGGTGAGGACTTTGCCTACTATCTGCAGAATGTAAAGGGCACCTTCTTCTTCACCGGGGCAAAGCCAGAAACAGAAGGGTCGTATCCACACCATCACCCTAGATTCGATTTTGACGAAAAAGCAATGGTCATAGCGGCAAAAACTCTTTGCGCAGCCGCACTGAACTATCAAATAAAGGAACAGAACAAGCATGAAAAAAGTGAGACATTAGCTTAAAAAACAAAAGGGGTTAGGCGCTGGAGCTAGATTAAGAACGCCCTATATAAGTCACCTACAACATAATTATTTGATGATGCAAAACACCTCCACAACTCATAGTTGCGGAGGTGTTTTCAGGATCCTTATCCTATAAGCATTCATCGCTGTTTCTCCTAGCTGATCGAGCAGATTGTAATTTGCGTAAGCTCCTACAACAGCTCCAATCCCGGGCATAAGCTGCAGCATTTTGGCAAAGTCGATATAGTCTCTGTATTCCTGCTGAAATTGCTGCCAATCCAGCTCCGACAATTCAGCTTTTCTTGCTTCCCAGTTCTCAATCAAGCCCAGTGTCTGCTTTCGATGATCATCACTTGAAAAAGCCAGCTGGAAAACATAAAGGATAAAAAGTCTTTCCTCATACCTTGAAGGGTCATAACCATATACAGATGCAGCCTCGAAAAGAAATTTCATTTTAATCGATAATAGCAATGGAAAATCCGCCATTCCGAGCAGTATGCCCCCTGCTCCAGTTCCAGCCCCTTCGACAGCCGCCGTCCTCTTGTATGCAGACAGTTTTTTATGAAACTCCTGGTCTTTCTCAGCAAGTGTAAGCCCTGTTCCCTGCTGCTTTTTCGTCGTGTAATTCGATCCCGCCAGAGTTGCCTTGACCATGTTCTTAATACTTTCCGTCAAGAATTGATGGACTCTGTCTGGAATCAACTGATTCACTTTCGTCTGCGCTTTCTTTGAAGCACGCGCCAAAAGGCTTGAACGTTTATTCAGCTTCCGCTTCCAGGTGAGAACCTCTTCATAAGCCTTCAATTCATATTCATTCAATGTTTTCACCCCTTGTTTTTACTATTACGTTCCAAAAACAAAAACGATTCAAAAAAATCCTTTTCATAAAAGCTGGAAGCGATTACGAAAAGGATTTCCAGATCAGGATTTAAGCTTGCTATTACTGTAAAAATAAACAAAGAACAGTGAAAATGCGCTTCCGGAAGCTAATACGATCGCTCCTAATATCAGTTCTCCTTTAATGAAAACTGTCCCTGCAAAAATAGTTGCCTGAAAAATCATGATTCCCAATAGCAAGCTCGTAAAGGATTTCTTTCTGGCATTCTCCGGTATAGGATACAGACCGACCCATAGCTTGTTTTGGTGATGGTTCCATAACGGCAAAAGCTGGAACCCTGTCAAATACATGAAAAGCAAAGCAAGCAAAATTTGTCCCGGTCCATATGATAGGAAATAAAGGGCTGCTCCTCCTATCAATGTAAGGCGGACAAGCAAGCCAAAATAATCCCCGGATCTTGCGAAGGTCCTTAAGTAAAGATGGCTGAAGGCCAGGTCCTGCTTGTATGGAATGATGTTAACTAGCCAATCAAGCCATTTTCTTCTTTTCGTGCGGTCTCGCAGCTTTGGAACATCGGTAAACATATTGGCCACACGGTAAAAGGCATTCATCCGTCTTTCTTCGTCCTCGATCAACTGCTCCCACTTCAAGCCTTTATCCTTGGTCTGTTTTTTATAGTAAAAAAACAGAATGATTAAGACAACAGCTGGAACGGCTGCAAAAAACAGCTGAGCTCCTGAAAAGATAAAATACAAAAGAACGACATTGATAAAGTAACGAATGATGCTATCCGTCAATTTTACGTTTTTCTCGATAAAATACTGTACATTCCAGCGAATCAATATATTGATCCATTTTACCAGAATGAATGCGATTAAAAGGATGAAGAACGATTTGAAGTCTGCACCATGTATTTTTACATGGAGCGGCATCAGTACAGCAAGTACAAGCAACAATACATATGACTGCAGGCTCAGGCTGAATGTGATCGATTTTCTGAAATAATCATCCAATCTGGTTTCGAGTGGCAATAGAAAAATTTTGTCCGCCTCTGTCAAAAATGTTTGGATCGGACTATATGTAAGAACAGCAGCAAGAACCAAGGCGATGATCCACGCTGCCGGGAAGTCCGGCTGCAGCGTTTCAATCCACTCTTGATAGTAAAAAGCCGCTGTTCCCAATAAAAATAGGACGACAATCACTAAATGGCCGTTAAAAATGTATCGCAGGTAGCTTCCGGTTTCCTTGGCAAAAGTACCGAAACGCTCCTTCCATAAGTGCTGCGGATTAAACATAGTCTTCTTCCTTTGTCAGTTGGATATACAAATCATCCAGTGTTGCGCCAGGCATCTTGAACTGCTCCCTCAACTCTTCAAGCGTCCCATGTGCCCTGACCTCTCCATTATGAAGAATGACAAAACGATCGCAATAACGTTCGGCCGTTGCGAGGATATGCGTCGACATCAAAATGCCAGCCCCATTTCCCTTCATCTTGTCCATCAGATCCAACAAAGATTGAATCCCAAGGGGATCAAGACCGACAAATGGTTCATCGACGATGTAAAGTGAAGGTTGTACCAAAAATGCGCACATGATCATCACCTTTTGCTTCATCCCTTTTGAAAAATGCGCAGGGAACCACTTCAGCCTTTTGCTCATCCTGAATTCCTTTAATAAAGCATCTATTCGCTGCTCATATTCCTTTTCCTCAAGGCCATAGGCCATGGCTGTCAGCCGCAAATGCTCTTCTAGTGTCAATTCATCATAAAGAATAGGGGTTTCAGGCACAAAGGTGAACTGCTTCCTGTATTCCTCCTTGCCTTCCAAAAAAGTTCTGCCATTAATCTTAATATCACCCTTATGAGGTTCCATCAAGCCGATTACATGCTTGATCGTCGTACTTTTTCCAGCACCGTTCAGGCCAATCAAACCAACGATTTCATTTTTATTAACGGTGAAACTCACATTTTTCAAAACCGGATTCCTTGTATATCCACCGGTTACTTGGTTAATTTCCAATAATGACATGAACAACGCCCTTCCAGTTCGTATTCTGTACCGTTATTTTAACAAATCCAACTCATATAGGAAAAGCTTCACCTTTTGATAAATCTTTTTTTGCATATAACCCAATAATCGGGGCATCATAATTTTTGAAGGGGCAACAAGCAATAATTCGAAATGAGGTGTCTGTTAAAGACATATTATTCGATTTATAAGCACACTGATTTCAACGTTCATACAAGGGGATGGTTGCATTGCGCTACGTAAATGTTAACCCAGCCGTTCAGTAATATCACTCCACATTTTGAAATGAGGTGTGTGTCGCAGATCACTTCCCGCTTTATAAGTTGTGAAAACCGACTAAAGCAGACAGGGGATGGTCCGATTGAACCAGGTACTGAATAACCCATCATTTTTATAATTCAAATGAATTGAAAATGAGGTGTTTATCAAAGGTAAACCTGCTGAAGAACGTCAATGAACAGTAATTAGTTCCCCCTTCAGGGACAGGATTCCAAGCGGATCCTGTCCTTCTTTCTTTATTCATATTGGCAAAATGTGATAAAATACCATAAAAAAGCGCAGAGTCCTGGTGCACTGGACAAAAGCGAAACTCACGAACGAAAGGGTGGAAGAAATGAGTGATTGCATTTTTTGCAAAATTATTAACGGTGAGATCCCATCAGCAAAGGTGTATGAAGATGAGAACGTACTTGCATTTCTTGATATCAGCCAGGTAACAAAAGGACATACACTTGTCATCCCGAAGGTACATAAAGAAAATATCTACGAGCTCACTGACGAGATTGCGGCTAATGTATTCAAGGCAGTCCCAAAAGTCGCTAATGCAATCAAGGCTGCATATGATCCTATCGGGCTGAATGTGCTTCAGAATAACGGCGAAGCAGCTGGCCAATCAGTCTTCCACTTCCACATGCATTTGATTCCGCGCTATGGCAATGGTGATGGCTTCGGCGCTGTGTGGAAAACCCACCAGGACCAATATTCATCCGACGACTACCAAAAAATCGCCGCAGAAATCAATAGCAAGATTTAGACTTCCGCATTGCGGGAGTTTTTTTGTTTTTACATATAGTACGGATTTTTCCCTATGTGACCTTTTCTCTGCTTCCACACCAATTTGGGCTTATAGAATCTTTCTATGTGACCTTTTCTCTGATTCCACACCATTTTGGGCTTATAGAATTTTTCTATGTGACCTTTTTGCTGCTTCCACTCCATTTTGGGCTTATAGAATCTTTCTATGTGACCTTTTGGCTGATTTCAAACGATTTTGGGCTTATAGAATCTTTCTATGTGACCTTTTCTCTGATTCCATACCATTTTGGGCTTATAGAACCTTTCTATGTGACCTTTTGGCTGATTTCAAACGATTTTGGGCTTATAGAATTTTTCAATGTGACCTTTTTGCTGCTTCCACTCCATTTTGGGCTTATAGAATCTTTCTATGTGACCTTTTGGCTGATTTCAAACGATTTTGGGCTTATAGAATTTTTCAATGTGACCTTTTTGCTGCTTCCACTCCATTTTGGGCTTATAGAATCTTTCTATGTGACCTTTTCTCTGCTTCCACACCATTTTGGACTTATAGAATTTTTTTAAAGATAAGAATCAAGCCGCCGTATTATTTCGGGCCATAATAATGTTCGAAATGACGCTCCATATTTTTAAAACTTTTCTGAAAACATTAGAATTTCTCCTCTTTTTCTGATAGCATAGAGTTAACTTTAGCACATTAACGAATGACTGTATTTTAAATTCGGGGGGATTTACTTGAAACGTGCTCTCAATTTTAACGCTGGCCCGGCTGCATTGCCTGAGGCCGTATTAGCGAAAGCGAAAAAAGAAATGATGAATTATCAGGGTACTGGCATGGGTGTAATGGAGCTTAGCCATCGCAGCAATGAATTCGAAGAAATAAATGAACGGACAAAAAATCTGCTCATTAGGCTGCTCGACATTCCTGATGATTATGAGATTCTGTTTCTCCAGGGTGGTGCGAGCCTGCAGTTCTCAATGGTTCCAATGAACCTGCTTGTGGAAGGATCGACTGCGAGCTATGTCTTGACCGGAACATGGTCTGAGAAAGCGCTAAAGGAAGCTCAAAAAGTTGGAAATGCCGTTATAGCCGCATCTTCCAAGAATGCCAACTATAGATTTATCCCCAGTACTTCTGAAATCGATATTCCAGCTGAATCTTCCTACCTCCACATCACGACGAACAATACGATTTTCGGAACCCAGTGGCATTCTATTCCTGAGCGTCTGTCAGTTCCGCTTGTTGCTGACATGTCCAGTGACATTCTCAGCCGGCCTCTAAATCTATCATCATATGAACTCATTTATGCCGGTGCGCAGAAAAACCTGGGCCCATCCGGTGTCACAGTCGTCATTATCCATAAAGATTTGCTAAGACACTCTAGGCCAGGGCTCCCTTCTATGCTCAATTATCGGGTCCATGCTGATTCACAATCGCTTTATAACACTCCCCCTACTTTATCGATTTATTTTCTGATGCTGGTTCTTCAATGGGCCGAAGAGCTGGGCGGGGTAAAACAGCTTGAACAGCTGAACAAGCAGAAGGCGGCATTGCTTTATGATGCGATAGACAGCAGTGGCGGGTTCTATACAGGGCACGCTGAAGAAAAGAGCCGCTCATTGATGAATATCACCTTTACACTCGATGACGATAATCTGACTTCATCCTTCCTTCATGAGGCGGAGGAATCCGGCTTTATAGGGCTTGCCGGCCACAGGTCTGTCGGCGGCTGCCGAGCCTCGATCTATAACGCCGTTCCACTTGAAAACGTTGAGAAACTTGCTGACTTTATGAATTCATTCAGGGGCAGAAATTAACAGAATATTAACCCTTTACTCAATTAAAATATATGCTATAATTGGAGAAAGCTTTTCGCTGCAGGCACAGAGAGCACTGCAGGAGGAGTACTAGTTAGCTAGAATAGCAGAGGAGAGATGAGAAATGAATACGAAGAATCTTGTTGCATTGTCACTTTTGGTGGGGATGGGAGCCGTCTTGCATGTGGTCGTACCCGGTTTTTTCCTTGGGATGAAGCCTGATATGATGCTGACGATGATGTTCCTTGGAATTATCCTGTTTCCTGACAAGAAGAGTGTACTATTGGTTGGAGCCGTAACTGGACTGATTTCTGGATTGACTACTACTTTCCCAGGAGGCCTTGTTCCGAACATCATTGATAAGCCTGTTACTGCGTTTGTCTTTTTCGGAATCCTGCTGGCGCTGAAAAATTTCAAGTTTTCGATTTATACTGCAGCTGCCCTTACAGCGATTGGAACCATAATTTCAGGAGTCGTTTTCCTCGGTTCTGCCTATTTCCTAATTGGGCTGCCAGGACCATTCACCGCATTATTCGCAGCGGTTGTCCTTCCAGCAGCAGCATTTAACGCTGTTTTCATGGGCATTCTTTATCCTGTGGCAACGAATATTTTTAAAAGAGCAAAGCTCGCTGAAATCCATTAAAAATATCTGCCCCTGTCTATTACGGACAGGGGCTTTGTTTTGTCTATTGGAATGTGTAAAAGATAATCCCGACCAATAAAAAAATTGCTCCTCCCCCTGCCAGCGTCCCTGCTCTCTTTCGCAGAAGCGCCTTCGGAGGATACATACCCGGCTTCTTTAACGCAAGGAGATGATGGACGGCCCCCACAAAGAAAGCAACGCTGATGAGAAATACCACACTTGTAAAAATCCCCACTCCCTCCTCTCTTTCCTGAACATGGCCTTACTATATTTTATGCCTGTTAATTTAAGGCTATGAAGCTAATAACGTTTATTTGTGCGAGAATAGGAAATTAAATATAGAAGAAAAGAGGAATTGGATTACATTTGAAGAACATATACAGAAAAATTGATGAGGTGGTCAAAGCATGAAAGCGAAAAATGTTTTAACAGGAATGGTTATTGGCGGTGTCGTCGCAGGAGTTGCAACTTTGCTTGCAGCACCAAAGTCAGGATATGAGACGAGAAGAACTCTTCTGGCTAATAAGAATGAATATATCGGATCCATCAAGGATATTAAGGATTCAGCTGTGGAATTGAAAAATACAGTGGCAACCGCTTCCAAAGAGGGAAAGGATTCTATCCAAACATTTATCACCGATGTAAAGACAGCTATCTTTGAATGGAAGCTTGAAACGGAGGAAAACAAGAAGAGCCTTCAGGAAGATGTAATGGAGCTCGAAGATTCAATTAAGGACTTGGAAACTGAATTGGCCGCAGTGAATTCTAAAGAAAAGTAATCAGGAACAATCCTTCCCCCTAAGTAAAATTTTTTTGGTGGGAAGGATTTTCTTTTTTTATCAAGAAAGATATATTATGCAAATGGCGTTTTTGTTATTACAATTAAAAAATTTCATAAAAAAACACCCGACTTTAGATGGAATTTAACAAATTCAAAAAATTTTGTAAATTTATATCTTTATTAATTTTTGTTTTATTGGCATAATGAAAATAGAAACAATAAAGTAGGTGATTATGAGAATGGGAGATAAAAATTATTCTATGAAAGAAGCAATGATATTTAGCCAGAGAATTGCCCAGTTGAGTAAGGCCCTTTGGAAGTCTGTTGAGAAGGACTGGCAGCAATGGATCAAACCATTCGACCTGAATATCAATGAGCACCATATTTTATGGATTGCTTACCATTTGAATGGAGCTTCGATTTCAGATGTGGCAAAATTTGGTGTAATGCATGTTTCCACTGCTTTCAACTTTTCCAAAAAGCTTGAGGAACGTGGTTATTTGAAGTTTTCCAAGAAGGAAAGCGACAAGAGAAATACGTATATCCAGCTTACGGAAGAAGGCGAAGGTATATTGCTCGCTTTGATGGAAAACTATGAGCCAGATACTAATGCCGTTTTTTCAGGAGCCATGCCACTGAAGGAACTATATGGAAAGTTTCCGGACATCATTGAAATCATGGCAATTGTCCGTAATATTTATGGCGATGACTTTATGGAAATATTCGAGAAGTCTTTTTCGAATATCGACAGCAAGTTTTCTGACCAGGACGGTACGCTTAAAAAAATAGATCCAGCCGAAAAGGAGTATGCTTGATACTTTTTGTATGATGCCACTCCAATAATAGAGGAAGGATAACCCCTGGGATTTACAAACTTGTCCACTTCCTCTGGCTGCAGTTTTTGGCTGGAGTCCAGCTGAAATCATCTTATAAAGCGGATGAATGAACATAAACCCCTCCGCTTTTTGTTCTTCCTATGATTTGCTCATTCCCTCACATTCCAAAGTATCTCACAATTTAGCAAATCTTGATTTTCAGTTATCTTCCTTTCAACCCTCCTGCACAAAATACTAGGAATATGCCTTTATTAAATAACTATCTTTTTCTTAAAATATTTGTTATTGTATTTAAGATAAAAAGATTGCTAAGGAGGGATTCTTCGATGATCTCCATTTTGTTCGTGTTTGTTCTTTTTGCTGCTTTCATTCTTTTCTATATAAATAAGCTTACAGATTCCCTCTGCATCCAGAAGGAAATACCTGAAGACAAACATGCGAAAATTTTCAGGACGATCAATATTTTAGTTACAATCTTGCTAATTTCATCTTTCGTTGAAATTTTGTATACGTGACTACATAGAAAAGTGTATATGCCTCGGACAGTCCGGCATGCTTTGCTGACATAAGTACCTTGTCCTCACACAGGCTACCCCATTTGGTCGTGCCATGAATCGCTTTGTAGCTATCCTTGTCCTGGCTGTTGGGGCTGAGTGCCCTGTGCCTCAGAGGACTTGATATGAAACAGTTTTTTGACTTCATTGGCAATACCCAAATCGAAGTGTGCGGCCAGGAGATGCAACTGGATAAGCGTCTCCAGCCGATCAAAGCTCATTTCTCAGAGTAGAAAAAATAAAATACGGTTAATATAAATTAAGCGGTGAGGTCTCCCTCACCGCTTTTTATCATCAGACTCAGTATTAATGATTAAGGCATGCAGAAAGCATTGCCCCATCGCTGCTTACAGCCAAGATGCACCGATGATGATTAACAGAATGAACAAGACAACGAGCAATGCAAAGCCGCCGCCGTATCCACAGCCTCCTCCAGACATTGAGGTTCCTCCTTTCTGCTTTAAGAACTTGCCTTAACATCATTGTTTAGGAATATGGGGGCCAATTGTCCCCCATACTCTTTTCACTCAGAGATTAAAGCCAAGCTGCACCCACGATGATTAACAGAATGAATAACACGACAATTAACGCAAAGCCGCCGCCGTATCCTGCACCCATATTAACACCTCCTTCCAAAGTGGTTATGATATCTTATTCAAGTAATGTCGTTTCCGCATAGGCAACTATCCTGCATTGCTTGCATTTTGTTGATTACAGGTATGCTGCACCTACAACGATCAGCAAGATAAACAGGACTACGATTAACGCAAAGCCTGAATTATAGTGGCCCATTATCAACTACCTCCTTTTTTTCTCTTCTCTCCATCCTATGCACCTTCGAACAAACGGTATAGATATCCGCCCATCTCAATAAATAAGCATAAGTATCCATTAGTTATTTTTTGTAGAATATTGAAATTATGTTATAGTAGAATTTGTGGATTAAAAACGGCCACTAGAATTTTCTGTTTAGGAGATGTTCACCATGAAAAAAATGATAATTTCCCTCACGGTTGCAGCCGGAGTAATGGGACTAGGTGCATGCAGCAACGATAATGCTGATTCTTCAGAAGTCATCGTTGAGTCGAAAGCAGGCAACATTACTAAAGAAGAGCTTTACCAATCCATGAAGGAAAAGTATGGAGAGCAAGCACTTCAAGAATTGCTTTACCAAAAGGTTCTTGCGGAAAATTATGAAGTGACAGATAAAGAGGTTGAGGAGAAAGTGGCCGAGCTTAAGGAAGAGCTTGGAGAGAACTTCGAGCTAGTCCTGCAGCAGAACCAGCTTAAAGACGAGGAAGAATTAAAAGAAGTCCTTAAAGACCAGCTTCTAATGGAAAAAGCTGCGCTTAAAGATGTAAAGGTCAGCGAAGAAGAAGTTAAGAAGCGTTACGAAGAGTACAAGCCAGAAATCAAAGCAAGCCATATCCTTGTAGAAGATGAGAAGACTGCACAGGAAGTGAAGAAAAAGCTTGATGAAGGCGCAAAATTTGAAGATTTAGCGAAGGAATACTCACAGGATCCTGGATCAGCTGCACAAGGCGGAGACCTTGGTTTCTTCGGACCTGGAAAAATGGTTCCTGAATTCGAGGAGGCGGCTTACGCTCTTGAAGTAAATAAAATCAGCGAACCTGTAAAATCACAGCACGGCTTCCACATCATCAAGGTAACTGAAAAGAAAGAAAAAGAATCTTACGAAAAAATGAAGGACGAGCTTGAGTATGAGTTGAAGCTTGCTCAGCTAGATTCTAACAAGATTCAAGAGGTTCTAAAACGTGAACTTGATGCTGCTAATGTAAAAATCAAGGATAAAGACCTTAAAGGCGCTGCTGAATTCCCAGAAGCAGAAGCACAAACACAGCCACAATAAGATAAAATCCGATATAGTAAAAAACACTGGCTCCATGTCTGGAGACCAGTGTTTTTTTATGCTTCTGCCGAATGTTCGCGTCGTTCCTTTTCCCGCTCAAGTCGTTTCATGTAAAGCTCGCCTTCACGTTCAATGCTTTCCATTTCTTCTTTTCGTTCTTCTTTACCTGTTTTCACTGCCATGAAGGCACTGAATACGATCCCTGCTGCGACTGCTATTACCCAGATTGGAATTGACATTTCTTCATACCCTCCATTAAAAAGGTTGTCCAAATTGAACTCTTACTGTATTAATATGAGGTTTATTCTTAAATATGTCTCAGGTGATCAAAAAGATAAAAAAACAAAAAAGACCCACTCCATAGAATTGGAGTGAGGCCATTTTGCTTATTACTTATGGAATACAGGCTTATAAAAGGACCGGTTATCAAGTGCAAATACTCTTTCGGAGAACTCGCCTGGTTTAACCCTGGCAAGCGCACGGTCGAGCATATTCATTTTTGCATCAAGATTATCGATGTAATGCAGAATTTCAGCCTCTTTAATCATCGGCGGTTTCGGGCTGCCCCACTCCGCTTTCCCGTGGTGGGACAATACCATATGCTGAAGAATGACTACTTCCTCACCGCTGATTCCTAGTTCATCGGCTGCCTTGCCAATTTCATTGACCATGATGGATATATGTCCGAGCAAATTCCCTTCAACCGTGTAAGTTGTTGAAATCGGACCGGATAGCTCAAAGACTTTTCCTAAATCATGAAGGATGACCCCAGCATACAAAAGGTCCTTATCAAGGCTTGGATATAGCGTTGCGATTGATTTCGCAAGGTCCAGCATGGAGACAACGTGATACGCAAGTCCTGAAACAAATTCATGATGATTTTTAGTGGCTGCAGGATATTCCATGAATGCACTCATATGCTTCTTCAATAAATGCCTTGTAACCCTTTGGATATTAGGATTCTTCATTTCGAAAATATATTGGGTGAGCTTACTGCTCATTTCATCCTGGCTGACAGGGGCTGTCTCAAGAAAATCAGATAGTTTCACAGAGTCAGCTGGCGAAGCAGGCCTGATTTGCCTGATCTTCAACTGGTTCCGTCCTCGGTAATTCTGAATATCTCCCTGTACTTTTACAATGCTCTCAGCAGAGTAAGTACTTTCATCTTCGTCAGATACATCCCAAAGCTTTGCTTCGATTTCCCCGCTCTGGTCCTGGAGGATCAATGTCAAAAACGGCTTCCCATTGCTGGCAATCCCTTTTGACGAATGCTTGATCAATAAAAATAATTCTACCTGGTCCCCTGTTTCGTGATTCAAAATTCCTTTATTCATAGTTAACCGCCCTCTCCTCTCTGCAACAGTATAACATACAGAGTCTATTGTCTCTGATTCTCAAACCATGGCATTATTAAACTATATTTGTACTTTTTTCTTGCAGATTGAGAATTTCATTTTCCGTAAAATAGTCCAGCAGATGACGATGGCATGTAAAAATGAGAATTTGATTCTTGTTGCTCATTTCCCTTAGCAGCTTAATAATCCTGGCAGTCCTTTTATAATCAAAATTGACAAAGCTGTCATCGATGATAATCGGGAATGGATAACGATCATAATGTCCGGCCGCAAGGGCCAGCCTGATGGATACATAGACTTGTTCGGCAGTTGCCTGGCTAAGTTCATTCGCTTCAAATAACATATGATCATTTCTTTCAATTAGAAAACCGCTTCCTGAAAGTTGAGGAATGATTCTCACATACCTTCCATCAGTCAAAATCGACAGGAAGTTCTCGGCTTTGGCCAGCATTCTCGGCAAGCGCTCATCCTTATAACGGTCTATTGTCCTCGATAGCAAATCCTTGGCTACAGCAAACTTTGCCCAATCCTTCGCATCTTCTGCAAACTCATGCTGAAGCTGCTTATATTTATGGAGCAACTCACTATATATACCGCCTTCTTCAAGTACCTTCATCTTATGCTTTACATCGGCGATTACATCAAACTGTGTGGTTAATTCCCTTTTACTTTGTTCTAGCCTCAAATCATTTTCCTCAATTTGTTCCTCAAGCGAAACTCCTGTAAGAATCTTGTCACGATCCCCATCGGTCAATCCAGAAGCAAGCAGCTGATAATTTATATCCTCCAGCCTTGCACTCCAGTTTTTCACCAATGCAGTATTCTTCGCTTTCTGCCTGAATTCATCCTCATCTTGAGTTCTTGCCAGACCAAGTAACCCTTCCTTTTCTTGACTGATCACTAATTCTTCCTTCAGAAGTGATGAATGTTCTTCTTCAACTTCCTCTAGTTTCACGGTCAGTTCGTGAAACCTCGACTTCTGGTTAATTTCTTCACGCAATCTCCTCTTCAGCAGACTAGCCGCCTCCACCGGAGCAAGATTGCTATTATGAAGAAATCGTTCAGCAAGCATTTTCAGGCTATTTTCCAATTCCATTATAGATCCAGTTACTTTCTTTATGCTTTCTTTTATTCTCTTCCTCTCACGGAAATATTGCTTCTGAGTATCTATTAATTGATAGGCATCCATAACTTTGATCGTGCCTGCAGTTTCCGTTAGACCAAATTGCTTCATTAATTCTGCCCTTTTCCGCCTTACACCAGCAATATCTGTTTCCCATGCTTCAAATTGCTGGACAACTTTTTCAAAACGATCATGCTGCTGCTCGATTTTGATGAGCAGTTCACGATGGCGCAGCCTCGCCTCCTCGTCCCTGGCAAGCAGATTTTTGATTGTAAAAGCACTGCCTTCCGGCTGGCTGTTTAACGCCTCTTTCAGCTCTCTTTCCCGCTCCAGCAACTTGGATAGGGTTTGATCCTCCACTGGCATTTTCTCACTTGACTTATAGCGCGCAGCCAACAAAAACAACAATCCTGCTATTCCGATTCCAGCAAGTAACCATGTGCCATTTGTGATTCCCCAAAGAAACACAATGAGAAAAGTACCACCGAGGAGGAGTAATTGATTATACTCTTTCTTATGTTGCTTTTTTCGTTTGTTTTTTTCACTTTCTTCCCTTGATTTGACCGCTCCAATCTGGTCTGAGACATAATTTAATTCGGACTGGATTCTCTCTCTATTCGCCAAAAGATCCATTTCTTTCACTAATTGATTTCGCTTTCCTTCATCAAGAAGTTCACCTTTTGTACCTTCAGCCCTTGCCTCAAGTTGTGCTAGTACCTTTTTCTCCTCTTCAAAGTCAGCCTCCAACTCCAGCTTTTTATCCTTTAATCTTTGCTCTGTCTGCTGAATGTTTTCGGCCTGTTCCTTAATAAAAATACTTGTGTTGATTTCATGGATATTTTCTTCATTGAATTCTGTATGAAGCTTGTCATTTAACTGACTTATTTCTTCTGTTATTTCCTCAAGTTTTGATTCAAGAAGTCGTTTTTCCTGCTTTAGTTGATCGTATAAAGGCAGATTGTCAATCCGGGCTTCAATTTCTGTTTCCATTCCGAGCAATTCAGAATTTGGCCTGCCTTTTTCCAATTCTTTCAGGAGATATACCTTCTTTTCTTTTATCCTTAATAATCTTGCATGGATGATTTTAAGCTGCTCGTCCAATTTCTCAAGTCGGTTTAGACCATCCTCAGGAAAAAATGACAGATCATGTTCTTTGATTTTCCCATCAATTGTTGCTGCTTCTATGACAAGCTTCTCATTCCGCTTGTATTCACGAAGCATAAGCCCTTTTTGCTCCAGCATTGCAATCTCGTTCTGCAACTCAGCAATTTTCTTAGTCAACTCATCTTTCGATTTTATCAGCTCCGAATATTTTTCGTTCTGCTGTTCTGCGATCTTCAATGAGGTTTGGACTTCCTTCAACTCTTTCAACTTTTCATTCAATAACGGCCTCTTCCCACTTGGCTTAAAACGCTGCTCCATTTCTTTTATAAGAAAACTCTCCGTATTAAAGAGCTTATCTGTACCAAGCGTTCCGGCAGAGAACAAGTACCTGCCAAGCTCTTCTCCCTTCATTGCATGGATATTTTGCAACCCATGGACGTTGAATGAAAAAATAGCCTGGAAAATACTTTTATCCATTCTTTTCAAGAGATCCTTTAGTAACTCTTCTCCGCCAATCGTCCCGTCCTCAAGTGATACAGTCACATCACCGGCAGCCTTGCCTTTCACTCTCTCAATGACAGCCACTCCCGTGTCAGGAAAAAAGGCTTTTATTTTGCCGCCATACTTTGAATTTTTCTTTGGCTCATAGCGGATTTCGGCACTTTGCTTAGCCGGAAAGCCGAACAGGATACTATGGATGAATGACATAATCGTCGACTTTCCCGCTTCGTTTTCCCCATAGAAAATCTGCAAATGCCCTACAGGTTTAATCACATAATCCTCGAGCTTGCCATATCCGTATATATGCAGTTCAATAAGTTTCATCATGCTGCCTCCTTTCATTAATTTTTCAGCAGCAGTTGAAGCAGAATCCTTTCGGCATCCTCAATCAGCTGTTCTTTTTCACTTTCCGACAGCAGGCCTAAATGCCTTCTAGCCTGGCTGTGCTGGAATAATGGAGACAGTGAGTCTTTTAAATCATCGTACTGCTCAATAGAGTTGAATAACTCCTCATAAAAATCGCTTTGCTTAATCAATTCAGCGCGGTCGACAGCAATGTTTTCAGTAAATTTGAGCCTGTGCACCCAGACAAAGGACTCCTCATCCTTTTCAGCTTCCTGCAGAAGTTCAAGGAGTTCACCACTGGCGACTTTTTCAATCACATCTGTCTGACCCGAATCCAGGTTATCAATCCGGATATCCAGCAGGACCCCTTTCCCTTCTCTTCTTTTCCCATCAATGACGGCCAGGCATTTTTCATAAGTGGCATTGAAGCTTAACGAGTCCTTCGCGTCAATAACTGTTTCGTCCCATATCACATCAGCTGTTTCAATAAAAGAAACCTCTGATCCTGCTTCTGTCAACTTAACAATATACGATCCTTTTTCTCCGAGTTCCTTCCTGTTTCGTCCCTGGGGATTGCCAGGATAGACAACATAAGGCTGCTGTGATAAAAACCCCCTCTTATGAATGTGGCCAAGTGCCCAATAATCATAGTCTTTATCAATAAGCTCGGATAACCTAAAGGGTGCGTATTTTCCATGATCACTCACTCCCTCAAAATGACCATGAAGCAAACCAACGTGAAAATCTGCACCATCAATCTTTTTATACTTCTCGACCCATCGCTCCATTACATGCCGCTCAGGATAGCTGAAACCGTACAAATGGACAAGAGTGCCATCATGCTTTGTAAAATCAGCCTTTTCCACCTGTTCTGAGAAAAAGTGAACATTATCCGGAAAATCAATCGTCACAGATTTTGCACCAAGATGGTCATGGTTTCCGTGAATACCATATACCTTAATCCCTTTGTCAGCGAGCCTCTCCATTTCATTGCGAAGAACAGCCTGAGCCCGAATGCTCCGGTCCTCAGCATCGTATAGATCACCTGCAATGGCGACAAAATCAACTTCATGTTTGATCGCAGCATCCGTGATATTTTTCAAGGCTGTAAAAGTACTCTCCTGTAACCTGTGAAAAATGGCTTTTGGCAAATGCCTCAGACCAACCATCGGACTATCAAGATGAAGGTCGGCAGTATGTAAAAACTTCACCTGTTTCATTTGGTTATTCCTTTCCCGTCCTATTTTCTTTTATTTTAACATGGTCAAAATACGAATGCACGTTCTATCAATATAATCAAAAAAACTGCAGCTCTCATCTAAACTGCAGTTCCACTATATCCGAGATACATGGTTTCTACTACTGTTTCCCGCAATTTTCCTTCTGTCTTGCATACATGATAAGCTTTTGCTTCAGGCCGTGAGCTGACCGCCTTAACTAGTTCTTCATCGATATAATGCAATGCAGCGCCATCATCAGCAGCAAATCCGCCTAAAATCCTGCTCGAACCTACCAGTCTCTTATAAGCAGGCTGGCGATCCTCTTCTCCATCATAATGGGGGCAATTGCTCCCTTTCAGGAACCCAAGGGCTTTTAGCGGTTCAAGTCCGCTGCCAAAAGAATCGGTTAGCCCTTCCTCAAACCAGCAGATCGAGCCAGCGCTCACTCCAGCCATTATTTTGCCCCGCTGCCAGGCTTTTCGGAGGATGATATCAAGTCCCCATTCCTTCCAAAGAGCTAGCAAGTTCTTTGTATTTCCTCCCCCAACATAAATAATATCTTTATCCATAACATATGCTTCTAAGTCCCTTGTCGGCGGACTAAATAATGAAAGATGTGAAGGTATACATTCATGTTTTTCAAAAGCTGTATAGAATCTCGCAATATAATTGTCAGCATCCCCGCTGGCAGTCGGGACGAAGCAAACCTTTGGTGTCTGCTTTTCCGACTGTCCCAGGATATATAAATCCAACAGAGGATTCTCCGGCTCCATCGAAAAACCCCCGCCGCCCATAGCAATAATCTGCCTCAACACTAACACTCTCCTTCTATTAAAATGGTTAATCTTGTGGTTAAAATTCTGGATGATGCTCCATCTCGGGCAGCTGCAACGTGATCTTTAATAAATATTCCACTAAACATTTCGAAATCCCTGTAAAAAGCCGCAATCCGAAGATTACGGCTTTTACCATTATTCGTTTTTCGTTAGCTGCAGTGCTTTTTTGATATCTTTGAATGAATTTGATTTTCCGTACATCAGGACTCCACCTCGGTAGACTCTGGCACCAAATACAGCCAAGAAGGCAATTGTAGCAACAAGGATACCGATTGATAAGGCAATTTCCCAGAAAGGAATGTTCAGCATCCCTACACGCAGGAACATTAACATCGGAGAGAAAAACGGAATAAAGGATGTATATTTTACGAATGGCGCTTCTGGCTGACCAAGCCCGAACATTGCCATCATGAAACCAGCGACAACGAGCATCGTCATTGGTGTAATCATTTGCTGGACATCTTCAATCCGGCTGACAAGCGAGCCTAGGAAGGCAGCCATAGTCGCGTACAGGAAGTACCCTAATACGAAGAATATTACTGCATATGCTATTGTGCTGCCTGCGATATTCCCAAAACCGAAGAACTCGAAGAATCCACCTTCCATATTTTCGAGATTCTGTTTGACCGAGAAGTACCCTACCAGCAATAGTACAGCTAGCTGAGTCAAACTTAACAGCCCGATTCCGAGAATCTTCGCAAACATTTGCTTGATAGGTGATACGCTTGAGATCATGATTTCCATTACTCTTGATGATTTTTCAGTCGCAACTTCCATAGCAATCATGTTGGCGTACATGATGACCGCAAAGTAAATGATGAAAAGAAGAACATAAACCAATCCTCGTGCCTGATTCAGTTCCTCTTCCGTCTTGGCATCTTCTTCTAGAGCAGATTTTTCGAATTCAACTGGAGCATAAAGTTTTTCCAATTGATCTGGAGCGATATTGATTTGAGTGGATGCCATCGCCGTCTTAATCTGCTGTAATGCCGCCTGCAGGTCTCCAGGAATAGCAGAATCCGCAATGCTCATCGCTTTGTAGGAAGCTGCCGGAAGCTCTTCATCGTTCAGGCTTAACTCGAGTAAACCTTTATATTTTCCTTCCTCGACTGCTTTCGTGGCAACTTCTTCATTTCCATCAAACTTTTCCAGGACAAGCTCTTCGTTGACCATCTTCATTTGCTCATTCAGCGGCTCAAAAAGCTGGCCTGTGTTGTCTATGACAGCGATTTTATCGGTCTCGTCACCTTTATTGAAAAAGTCGATGATGTTTGTCATATTTGTAAGCGCCAGCATAATTCCTACGGTAAGGATTGTTGTAACTAAGAAGGATTTTGTTTTCAACTTGCTCATGTATGTATGGATTAGGATTATGAAGAAATTATTCATATGAAGCACCCACCTTTTCTATAAAGATATCATTGAGGCTTGGTTCTTCAAGAACAAACTTGCGGATAAATCCTTTGCCAACGATCTCTTTTAAGATGTCTTCGGCAACCTGCTCACCCGTGATTTGCAGGTGGATTCCCTCTGCCGTCATTTTAGCTTTTGTAACGCCGGGAAAATCCTTTAGAAATGAAGTATCAAAATCCGCATGGATAACCAGATTCTTTTTACCAAAAGATCTTTTGATTTCTCTCAATGACCCATGGACTACTGGGCTTCCTTTGTGCATGATGCAAATATGCTCACACATTTCTTCTACATGCTCCATCCTGTGGCTTGCAAATACAATAGTAGTACCCGCATTTTTGAGTTCGAGGACAGCTTCCTTTAATTGCTCCACATTCACCGGATCCAGTCCGCTAAAAGGTTCATCAAGGATCAACAGCCTTGGCTTATGGATGACGGCGGCAATGAATTGGATTTTTTGCTGGTTACCCTTTGAAAGCTCTTCAACTTTTTTATCCGCATACTCTGGCACCTTGAAGCGATTAAGCCAGTAATCAAGCTCCTTGAGGGCAGCCTGTTTTTGCATTCCCCTTAGCCTTGCAAGATAGACGATTTGCTCGCGAACCTTAAGCTTTGGGTAAAGTCCCCTTTCCTCAGGCAGGTAACCGATGATACTGCTCGTTTCATAATTTATTGGCTTTCCATCCCACGTAATCCTTCCATCTGAGACATCAAGAAGACCAAGGATCATCCGGAAGGTCGTTGTCTTCCCGGCGCCATTTGCACCAAGGAATCCGAACATTTCTTTTTCTGGTATATTGAGTGAAAGCTGATTCACTGCTGTGAAATTGCTAAATCTCTTTGTAACTTGTTCAAGCTGTAAGACCATATTCATCTTCCTCCTTTTCCAATAAGTAACTACGAATTTAATAGGGAAATAGTTTCATATTTTAAATATATTTTTTATTTTGCATATTTAAAAAAGTTATGCAAAAATAATAGTAACAGTCTGAATTTTATAAAAAGGGGAAGTTGTGATGGATACTTACAAACTGACAGCCTTTGAACCTAATGGGGAAAAACTGATCGACGAATCTTTCCAGGCCGGCAATGATGAAGAGGCAAAAGAAATCGGCGCAAAAATGCTTGAAGAAAAAAACCTCAGTGACAAGACGCACCGCTGTACATCACCTAGAGGAAAATTGGTTCTTTTTCATCCGTAAGAAAAAGCAAAGAGGTCAGCCCTCTTTGCTTTTTTTGTTTACTTACCTTTGAATTGCGGTTTCCTCTTTTCAAGGAAAGCATTGATGCCCTCCTGATGGTCCTCTGTCTGCCTCATTTTAAATTGACCGTATTTTTCCAGTTCAAGAATTTTCAATAGTGAAGGCCTGTTTTTCTCAGCAAGGATTTTCTTTGTTTTTATCATAGCCTGAACCGGTTTGTTCAGCCATTCTTGCAGTTTTCCTTCAATTGCTTCTGTAAAATCTCCTGTTGGTACCTGGTCAATAAGTCCCAGTGTCAGCGCTTCATTGGCAGAAAGCGTCTTTCCTTCCCAAATCAGCTGCTTCGCCTTCGTCTCCCCAAGGCGCTCCTCCATGAAAAAGTGGCCTCCCCCATCCGGAATCAAGCCGATGCCAATGAAGTTCATCGCAATCTTGCTTGATGGCTCAGCGATTATGTAATCTGTCGCGAGGGCAAGGCTGAAGCCCAGGCCTGCAGCAGCACCTGTTACTGCTGAGATTGTCACCTTCGGCATGCTGTACAGCGTCACAATCATATCGTGAATATCGTCCATCACATGGTAGAAATCGCTTTCATTTGAGTTTGAAAGCATCGTTTTAATATCCCCGCCGGCAGAAAAGGCACGACCAGCTCCTTTAATTACCACGATATCAATCTCATCCGACTTGCAGATTTCCTTCAGGTTCATCGTAATTCCCTTAATCATTTCCACATCAAGGGCATTCAGTGCTTCAGGCCTGTTCAACTCGAGAACGGCAACACGTCCATTAATATCTAACTTTACAGTGTTCGTTGAAAACTCAATTGCCACCTTCATCCCCTCCATTTATCCTTATAATTTCATTATATAGGGAGAAGTTATATTTAAAAACCTTTTTTCTCACTATTTGGATTTTTTAAAGAATGGACAGATTTTCGCGGTAAACAATTGTATGGTTTTTCCATTTCGCGGAATCAGAAGCTGTTTTCGTGGAAATACCTGCTATTTTCGCGGAATTACTAGTTATTAGCATGAAATTGGTAACTCTATATTGCGGAATAAAACTTTAATTCGAAGCGAAAAGCTCCCGAGATTCATCTTCGGGAGCTTTTCACCATTAGATTGTAGCTTTTTTAAACAAAGAATCGAGGATTTCGATCTTTTTACTGGCGTATTCTTCAAAGCTGTCGTTATATGACTTTGGATCCTTTGGATTCGAGAATTGCGTGATGACACCTGTTTCGGGATCAATGAACTTGCTAGATGCTCCGCATCCAAGGCCGATGATGGTCTGCTGTTCTTCCATGATGATAATATTATAAAGACTCTCCTGTTCCGGGAAAGCATAGCCCACATTCTCCAGGTTACCTAAAATGTTCTTCTGCCTGTACAGATAATACGGAACATAGTCATGCTCCTTCGTCCATGTTTCAGCCATATCCATCATTCTTTCAATCTCATCCCGGCCAGCTACTTTGTATTTCTGTTTATTTCTTGTCATTTCTGACGCTCTTTTAAAAGAAAGAGTGTGGACCGTCAAAGATTCCGGCATCAATTTTTCTGTTTCCGCAAGGGTATGGGCAAATTCATTCGTTCCTTCCCCAGGGAGGCCAATAATCAAATCCATATTAATATTGTTCATACCCAATTCGCGGGCCAGGTGGAATTTTTCAACCGTTTCTTCCACTGTATGGTGACGACCGATCGCCTTCAATGTTTCCTGGATATATGATTGCGGATTGATGCTGATCCGGTCGATATTCCACTTTTTCAGCACTTCCAGCTTTTCAGGTGTAATTGTGTCCGGCCGGCCTGCTTCGACGGTCACTTCCCTGATATTCTCAACATCCGGGAAGGACTGTTGAACCTCTTCATACAGCATATCCATTTCTTCAGCGGTAATCGAGGTTGGTGTGCCGCCTCCATAATAGACCGTAGTAATCTTGATATCATTCTTTTTCAGCCAGTCCCCGATTTGGCGGATTTCGTAGTGAAGCCCGCCTAGGAAAGAATCCACTGACCCCTGCCGGCCGTTGATAGCATAAGCTGGGAATGTGCAGTATGCACACTTCGTCGGGCAAAACGGGATGCCAATATAAATGCTGACACCATTTTGCAGATCATACAAGTCAGGCAGGACAGCCAGCTGACGATCAACGATTTGCTGCATGAGCTGTATTTTTTCATCTGATATCAAATACTGTTCCTTCAGCTCTTTATGGGCATCATCCTGTTTCATTCCTTCACGGAGCTTTTTATGCAAAAGCTTGGTAGGACGGACTCCGGTGAGTATGCCCCACTTCTGGATCATTCCTGTCCAGTCCTGAAGCACTTTTAAATAAGCCCTTGAAATGACTGTTTTGAGCAATTTGAATTCTTCTTTATCGCTTAAGCCGGCTGGAATTCCTTTGTTGGCTTCTGCTGTAAAACTCTCGCCATCTGCCGCCAAAGCTGCTTTTACAAAAAACTCTCCGTCCACATTTTGAACATCGAAATCAATTACCGCATCAAATTCCTCAGCTGTCTCGCTTAATGTGACTTCTGATTCTTCAAAGAATAAATTAGCGATTAACCCTAAAGGACGCTGTAATCTGTCATCTTGTATTCCATTTATATTAATTCTCATGAGATTCACCTTTTTCAATTAAACATGCTTCAATAAGTGTAATAGAAGTATGATTCAAAGGTCAAGACAGTGCAAAAGCTACCAGTTTTCGGTTAGTACTAATTGAAGTATTATAGACATCCCATTCATTTTCCTTAAAAAACTCATATATTCCTTAACCAGCACTTATTTTCCAAAAAATCTTATATATTCCTGAAATCCTTTGATATTTTCCTAAAAAACCAAATATATTCCCAAACACAGCAAAAGCATGCCTGCGATCAATTACAGGCATGCCCCTATTTTACATTTTAATAATATTCATTTTTCTCAGGAATTCAATTGGCTGTTGTTTGCGGAAATGTTCCTTGACCATATAGCTGACACCGTGCTGATTATTCGATCGGGTTACCCAATCCGAAGCCTTTTTTACTTCTACTGAAGCATTCCCCATGGCGACGCCAAGTCCGCAGGCTTCAATCATTTCTATGTCATCATGACCATCGCCAATTGCGACCATTTCTTTCAACTGTATGCCCAGGTGTTCACCTAATTGGATTAGACCATTCAGTTTTGAGACACCCTCAGGCATGATATCCAGCCTGTAATCATTCAGCTTGGACATGGACACTTCTGAGAACATCCCATTGACCGCCTGCTGTGCATCCTTCAAATCTTCTTCGTACTCGAAATAGACTTCAATTTTAGGTGGAGAGACTGGCTCATTGACCAGAGTTTCACTGATAGAATCCGTGAATTGCTGTGAGTAAAAAATCGGATCGCCTGATGTGAATACGGTTTTTGCCAACAGGTTATGGTTTAATTTATACTTGTTTGCCAATGAAAACTTTTCATGCACAAGCCGGATTTGGCAAGGGAAGCTTTCAAGGAATCTGACTAGCTGAAAGGTTACATCCTCGGGAATCCGTTTTTCAAAGACCGGGTCACTGCGAAGGTCATGAGAAATATAGGATCCTAGGTGAGTAACCAGCAAAGAATTTATTTTCAGCGCTTTAGCCACTTTTTTGGCAGATGGAAAGCTTCTAGAAGTTACTAGAGTCACGTAAACTCCTTTTTGCTGAACGTACTCAATCGCATCCCTTGTGGATTTATGGAGCCTTCCATTTGATTGGAGAATCGTTCCATCCACGTTAAGCGCAAGAAGACGGTAAATCATAATTATGCCCCCATTTCTCGGTGTTTTTGTCCTTATTTAACTTGTATGATAGAAACCGAGAGAATAGAACATGGGCAGGATTTTGATTTAGCTTGCATGCGTGATCCAGTTGTCAGGGTAAAAATGAACGAGCCTTGCCTCCAAAAAGTGGCATTGATGACGGACAGTTTTTACTTTTTTCCACTGATTTATGTCCTCATAATCTTGCTGACTGACAAATTCCCCTCTTTTCTGTACAACAAAAAACTCCCGCACATCGGCGGGAGTTCTGTCATTCTATTATTGCTGCTGGTTCGGATTTCCGTAAAGCTCTTCAAGAGGCTTCATGATTACCTGGTTAAGTTCGCCAATAACCATGCTCATTCTTTGCTCTGCTTCCATCAACTTTGAGATTAACTCATGCTGCTGGACAAGTGCCACTGTCTTTTGCGCCTGTTCTACTTCTTCCTGGGTAATTTCCTGCCCAGTCATTTGCTTTTCCTGAAGCTGCATCTGGATATTGCGGAAGCTTTCAAACATTCTTTTTGCTGATTCATCGCTGTTTACAGCATCATAAAGTTTTTTTAATTCTGTGTATTCCGCACTGTTTCTGATTGCTTTTTCCAATTCGTAGGCTGAATCGTAAAGATTTACTGCCATTCAAATCACTCCTTCTACGTTAAACGCTCCACACCACTATAACAAACTATGTTGCTGAATGCCAAAAGTTCGGGTTAGCAGCAATCTAACTCCTTTGAAAATCACCAATACCAACTACTATTCATAGAATGCAATATGTGTGTTTGCCTATTTTACAGTAGCGAGTTTTCTTATTCACCCTTAAAGAAAATGAGGAGAAGCTATGACGCCAGCAAAATCGAAAAGCTTACCCAACAATCCCGTCATCGCTTTACTGACTGAAATAAAAGAAGATCATGGTCCTGACTTCGGAAAAGTACATTCCTTTTGCGAAGAGCTTCACCAGGGAATTTCAGAACTAGGCGGAAGCTTTTATGTTTTTTCACTCAAAGGCTTTTCTGACGAAGGAGTCGAGGGCTATTCATACGATGAAAATGCAGATGACTGGAAAAAAGGACTCTTTCCCTTTCCCGCTGTAATCTACAACCGGGTTTCATCCCGAAGGACCGAAATCAGCAAAGGATTTAAGGGATTTTTAAATAAATTGGAAGCTCTGGGAATAAAGATATTTAATCACAGATTTCTTTCAAAGTGGGAGATTCATGAATCTTTATTGAAAGAAGACCACTTGCATTCGTTCATACCTGAAACACATCTATATTCGGGGACTCAGCTCGAAACCATGCTCGAAAAGCATGATGAGCTATACATCAAACCTGTTCATGGCAGCCAGGGACGGAATATTATCCAGGTAGCCAAAAGTGACTCGATGATCAATGCATCATTATCCTCGATGCCGGCCAAGGATCTTCCGGCCTTCAAACATGTAACAGAACTGGCCCGTGCCATCAATCCGATAGTTGGAAAACGGCTATGCATCATTCAACAAGGTGTACAGCTATCAGAGTTAAATGGCAGAAGGATGGACTTCAGGGTCCTCTGTCATAAAAACGCTCAGCAATTCTGGAAGGTTACCTCCATCGTCGCCAGGGTTTCCGCAGAACAGTTTTTCGTATCCAATATAGCCCGCGGAGGTGAGGTCATGAAACCGGGGCATACTCTCGCATTGATTTTCGGAAAGGAACAAGCGAGGCATCAGTTGGCACTAATGAAAGAGCTTGCCCTGGAAATCGCAGAAGTCATCAGCAGAAATGCGGAAGGACTCACAGCCGAGCTGGGAATTGATATTGGGATTGATATTAAAGGTAACCTGTGGCTGATCGAAGCCAACTCGAAGCCTTCCAAGAATTTTGAAGAGCGCGGCACGAAAATCAGGCCCTCGACAAAAGCCATCATCGACCATTGCTATGGACTTTGCCAACTATAAACTGAAATGCGCAAGCGCCTGGTCAGCCCCGTCAAGCGCTGCAGCTGAACAATTCTATAAATGAGAATTATACTTTCTTATCCCTGCACAAAAGGAGTAATGCAAATGATTACATTCGGAATGATGTCACTTTCCTTTAAAAGTGAACTAACATATTTTACCGAGATTGCCAGGAGGGCGAATCCAAACATGTTCACCTGCTTTCGGTTCTCACCTGCTAAAATCCATCCCGTAACACAATTGGTATCGGGAGAGAAATTCGACCACAAGAAAGGCTGCTGGGTTAAGTCCGAATTTCCGCTCCCCATGATCGTTTATGACCGTTGTTTTTATACAAATGATCCTTTATCGAAGCAGGCGATGGCGATTGTGAAATGGCTCAAGAAAAAAGATGATATTACCTTCCTTGGAAATGGCTTGCCAAATAAATGGGCCATATACGAGGTTCTGTCGAATTCCTCCCTGTCTCCATACATCCCGAAAACGATTCTTATCGGCAGCGGAAAAGATGTTGTTGCCCAGCTGGAGGTTATGAAAAAGGCAGTCTTGAAACCGATCTCCGGTTCTGGCGGCGCAGGGATTTATAAAATTGAAAAATCAGGTGGAGAGTTTGAAATCTCAGCTGATCCTGGGGGCAGGCTATCCACAAAAACTTTCCATTCCACCTCTGAGACAGAGGATTGGCTCGACAGCCTGTTAAGTAAGAAAGAGTATATGATGCAGCCTTACCTGGAACTGTCCGATACGGAAAATTGTCCTTTTGACATAAGAGTGCTCCTGCAAAAGGATCATGAGGAAAAGTGGATTGTTCGCGGCAAGGGAATCCGCCGTGGCAGCAAGGATGGAATCCTTTCGAACTTACGTGCCGGCGGAGAAATCCTGCCTTTTGAAGAGTATACCAATTCACTGAATTTCCGTTCAAAAAGATTCATTTTACACGAATTAGAGGAAATTCTTTCAAAGCTGCCCGGTATCCTTGAAGCTTCTTTTCCCCGGCTTTTTGAGCTGGGCGTAGATATTGGTGTATCAAAGGACCATGCCCTGTGGGTGCTTGATACAAATTCAAAGCCCGGCAGAAAAGTCATTGCTTCCACAAATCCGGACTTAAAAGAGGTGCTATATAATGCACCCCTTGAATACGCCAGAGTCCTTTCGGAAATTCTGCCAGAAAGAGAGGAACAGCACTTATGAGAAAAAAATATCCTGTTGAAGTCATCTCACACTCCAAGCAACTAGTCTTTGTACCTGCTGATCTGACACATAACAAGGAAATCCATAAAATCGCTTTTGGCAACAAGGTGGTTGATGTTACATGTGCTCCTCATCCCAAGGGAAGAAATGTGATAGTCCTGAGTAATGATGTGCAGAAGGAACTTTCGATGCCAGATTTATCAACTTCATTGCATATTTTTATCGATCAGCATACCTTGTTTATCGGGCCTCTGATAGGCATTCTGACATCTGGATTCACACCTTTTCCATTGAGACCGATTGGTGAGAGGTCCATGTTCTTTGCCAAACTGCTTTCGGTCAATAAATCTGTAGGTGCCCTTCCCTTCGTCTTTGGCGAAGAGCACATCGACTGGGACCAAGGATTGATTGAGGGTTATTTCTTTGTCGATGGAGGATGGATGAAAATTAAGGTGCCCTTCCCCAATGTTGTATACGACCGTCTTCCTAACAGGCGCACCGAAAGAAAATCTGAACTTCTCAGCTTGAAATCCAGGATGCAGACCGATTACTTGATTCCCTGGTATAATCCAGGCTTTTTCAGCAAGCTGGATGTATTTGAGCGTTTGCAGCAGGATGAACGGGCCGTAGAGTATCTGCCTGAAACACATCAATTTTCTTCTTTTTCCGTAATTGAAAGAATGCTTTCAAACTATGGAAACGTCTATGTCAAACCTGCTAACGGAAGTCTTGGACTGGGAATCCACCAAATTTTGTATGATAAGCACAATGGCTATTATTATTGCCGTTACCGCGACCAGGAGGGCATTAATAAGTTAACTAGGTTTGAAAGCCTTGAAAAGTTAATGAAGAAGGTTTTTTACAAGCGAAATCTTTCCCAGATGATCGTTCAGCAGGGTATAAGCCTGCTTAGATCCGAAAAAAGACTCATTGATTTCAGGGTCCATACAAATAAAGATGAATACGGACAGTGGCAAGTAGCGGCAATCGCTGCAAAAATTGCCGGCCATGGCAGCGTGACCACTCATGTAAACAACGGCGGAGTCGTAAAATCCCTTGATGAATTGTTTGAAGACAGAACCGAGAGAGAGCTTTGTGAGAAGAAACTTTCTGAAGCATCTCTGCTGTTAAGTTCCATTTTGGAAAAGAATATGGAGGGTATCATCGGCGAGATCGGCTTTGACTTAGGAATCGATAAAACGGGAAAGGTTTGGCTCTTTGAAGCCAATTCAAAGCCAGGACGGTCGATTTTCAAGCATCCAAAGCTAAAGAATTTTGATTTGCTTACAAGAAAACTGTCTCTATCCTTCGGCATTTTTTTAGCAGAAAAAGCCATTACGGCCCCTGAGGATATTTTCAAATGATCCTCCGCTATAATGCTGAATCGAGGGAATGGACACATGAAGCCAAAGCTGGCGAAAAATTCAGCTTTGGCTTTAATAGAATCATCGTACCTGCCGCTTCTTCAGAGATAATCCCGGAGAACAGCAAACAGTTTGTATTGAAAATCAAGCAGGAAAATATCGGACCGCTGGTTGGAATCATGACCTCAATGAGGAAGAATATGTCCCTTTCCGGCAATGGTTCATTGTTTCAGGCACTTCAGACAGAGATGCTGAACCGAAATGGATTGATTGTCGTCTTTCCTCCTGAAACCATCGTCAAAGATGGACTCACCGGGTTCGTATTTTTGCCTGATGCTCGAAAATGGATTCCTGTGAGAACACCTCTGCCTCATCTTGTTTTCAATCGTGTCCCCTTCCGGAAAGCAGAGCAGCAGCCAGCCTTTAAAGATGCCGTGAACTACCTGAATGCGCTCGGAATCCCATTTTTCAATCCTGCCTTTATCAATAAAAACAAGTTATACTCACTATTTGCCAGGCATCCACAATTAAGAAAGCTAATGCCTGAAAGCATTGCTGTGAAATCGATGATCCAGTTAGCCGCTTTCCTCGATAAACATGAAGGTATCTACCTGAAGCCTGCTTCATCCTCTAAGGGTATCGGGATTTTCCGCCTGCGGCAAAAGAACGGGCAAATTGAGTTCGAAAGCCATTCACATCGCCATCTTTATCCTGGCATAAAGGAATTCTGGAAGGTTAAATCCAGGCAGCTCTTAAGATACGAGTACATTGCCCAGAAAGAAGTCACTCCAACAGCCATCGATGGCAAACGATTTGACTTCCGCGTCCATGCCCATGACGGACCGGATGGGTACGAAGTGACTGGAATCGGCATCCGCCAATCCCAGAAGCAGGACCTGACTACCCACCTGCCAAACGGAGGGATCATGCTCCCCTATATTAATGTCAGGAATGACAGACATGACCGATTTTTCGACTGGGCTGTAAAAGAAATTGGACAGCTGCTTACTGAAGAGTTAGGCTATTTCGGAGAATTCTCCCTTGATGCAGGAATCACCGAAAAAGGCCATTATGTCATTTATGAAGTCAACTCAAAACCAATGAGCTTCGACGAACCCAAGATTGAGGAAAAAAGGATCTCCGCTCTTGTCGATTTATTTTTCAGGAAATCAGGATTTTAATGGAAATTCAAATGTACAGCATTTAGCGGGCCGCAATGATACGCGGCTCCTTTTTTGTTCCTCTGTACTTCTCCTTTATATAAACAAGGGTTTATCTGCACTTCTTCTTGCTTGAATACTATATAATAATAAAAAAGACATTTTCACAGGGGGAATCAGATTGATTACTCATTTTCAATTCAAATCATTATTTGAAAATAAGGATATGCCCGGCTGGCATTTTTCATTTTATTTTAAAAAGCAGAAGTTTACGGGAATCTATCATCAAAACGGGGATATTGAGTGGACCTCTGAGGAGCCATCCGACGAGCATATCCATCCGTTGAAAGAACAAATCCACGAGCTGATGCTCTTCCATGTATATGACAAATAAGGTGTATGTTTCTTCTCCTTTTCCGGAATTCTAAGCTTAAAAACGTTGAAGGAGGATATCATGAAACAAAAAAAGAGCAAGAAATTCACTAAGGACTTGCAATATGAGGGACGGGACGAAGTTTACGTCGATGTTGACAGGATGATCAATGAAGGCATGGCCGGCGGTACTGTACATAGATTGGACAGTTCAGCCAATATTGAGGAAAGCCATGAATTTTATCCAGAAGACCCGCCTAACGAATAAAGCAGAAAAAAAGACACCACATCCTAAAAGGATGCTGGTGTCTTATCTGCTTTTTACAATCATATTTACTGCTTCTTTTATCGCTTCGTCGGCATCTTTGCCTTCCTGAGCTGCTTCAGTGATGCAAGATTCAAGGTTCTTAGCGACGATAAAACCAATCGCGCGGTCTACTGCGGAACGGACAGCTGATAATTGGGTAACAACATCCTTGCAGTGATTTTCTTCTTCCATCATGCGAATGACTCCGCGTACCTGGCCTTCTAATCGCTTCAAACGATTTTTCATTTCTGTTGTGTATTCCATTTCCTACACCTCTCTCTTACGGTACCCCGTATTGTATCTATTATACCAGTATTTTTTCCTTTTTTCTACCAGTTGACAGCTCTTCGCGTGAATTAACATTTAAAAGCTACACCTGTTATAATAAAAGATATGTCAGCTTTTATCAAATTTAAATCTGAGGATACTTATATGATTAATAAAATATTATCTTATTTCCCTGATTCTGTCACGCATGAATATGTGCCACTCCCTTCATCACCTGATTACTACTGGTTTAAAGAGGCAGATCAAACTCCTTTGTGGATTGGTATTCCCAAAAATAAAATATCTGAAAGCCAGCTTGAACTAATGAAAAACTTGTTTGAATTTGTCGAGCTGGAAAATAATACACATCTAACTGGGACAGCGCATTCCTGGAATCAATTTCTTTTCCATGATGGTGCTCTGCCAGCCGCAGCGGTCGACGAAGTCCGTTTTATTCAGTTCAAGCTGCAGTCAAGTAATATCGAATCAGAGGAAATCCATGAAGCTTTAAAAGGGTTCTTCCCTGACCATACCACCATCTGGGTAAAGGATTCGTACGGAATCATTATTGAAGAAAAAAAGGAAGTGCCGGAAAACGTTGATGATCTTTTTTCCATTGCCTCAACACTCGAGAGTGACTTCTATGTAAGGATTTCCTTTTATATCGGCAAATTCCAGAAGGTTTCTATGCAGCTCCCTGACTTTTTCAGAAAAGAAAAAAAGGTATTCGAGGAATTGACTGCACATACCACCCGTGATGCTGTATACACCTTCGAAAAAGCTTTCCCGATGCTGTTAGCGACACATTTACCATATTACCTTAAGGAAATTCTTGGAAGTACCATCCTTGAGGCATTTGAAGAGGATAAAGAGTTAATGGCGACGATAAAAGTATTCCTTGAAAGCAATTCAAACGCCTCTCTTTCGGCCAAAAAACTTTATGTCCATCGCAATACTCTTCAATACAGATTGGACAAGTTCATGGAGAAGACCGGCGTCAGCTTAAAGGATTTTGATGCAGCCGTTGTAGTTTACCTTGCCAGTATTTATGAAGGAATGCGCTGAATCATTATCATTAAACAAATTGCATAAAAGGGCTTACATGATTTTTGTGCATCCTGCCGATGATTATTTCAGGTCATTTCCGCTAAACTGTTTTTGTAGACAAACATTCAGGGAGGCTTTAAAAAATGGCCGAGTTAAAATTAGACAATATTTATAAAATTTATGACAATAAAGTAACAGCTGTAGAAGATTTCAACCTTCATATCCAGGATAAAGAATTCATCGTATTCGTTGGCCCTTCAGGCTGCGGTAAATCTACTACACTTCGTATGATTGCTGGACTTGAAGAGATTTCTAAAGGCGATTTCTATATCGATGGAAAGCGCGTTAACGATGTACCTCCAAAAGATCGTGATATCGCAATGGTTTTCCAGAACTATGCACTTTATCCGCACATGACTGTTTACGATAACATGGCATTCGGATTGAAGCTTCGCAAGTTCCCGAAGGATGAAATCGACCGCCGCGTGAAAGAAGCTGCTAAGATCCTTGGTCTTGAGCCTTACTTAGACCGTAAACCAAAAGCACTTTCTGGTGGACAGCGCCAGCGTGTTGCATTGGGACGTGCAATTGTCCGTGATGCTAAGGTATTCTTGATGGATGAACCTTTATCAAACCTTGACGCAAAGCTTCGTGTACAAATGCGTGCAGAAATTGCAAAGCTTCACCGTCGTCTGGATACAACGACTATTTACGTAACGCATGACCAGACTGAAGCGATGACAATGGCAACTCGCCTTGTAGTCATGAAGGATGGAATCATCCAGCAGGTCGGAGCTCCTAAAGAAGTTTACGAAAATCCTGAAAACGTTTTTGTCGGCGGATTTATCGGATCACCTTCCATGAACTTCTTTACTGGCAAGCTTGAAGAAGGAAAATTCACAAACGGCAATTCTTCTATCGCTATTCCAGAAGGCAAAATGAAAGTTCTTCGCTCTCAAGGTTATGTCGGCAAGGAAATCATCCTTGGCGTTAGACCAGAAGATCTTCACGATGAGCCAGTATTCATCGATGCTTCACAAGGCGCTACTATCAAGGCAACTGTTGAAGTTTCCGAATTGACTGGTGCCGAAACAATGATCTACTCTCAATTCGAGGGCCAGGACTTTGTAGCACGTGTAGATTCACGTACAGATGTATCACCAGGCCAGGTAATTGAATTGGCATTCGATATGAATAAAGTTCACTTCTTTGATGCTGAAACAGAAAAGAGAATCCGCCCTTAATTTTGGAGGATAAAAAAAGCAACCGTCTTCGGTTGCTTTTTTCTATTACTCATTATTCCTGAACTACGAAAACCTCATTCTTTGATTAAAAAAACTTGGCTTGACCCGCAATTTGGACATTTGAAAATATGCGGGCATTCCCCTTCCGCTAAATCAGTTGGATACCCATCTTCAAGCTTCATTTGATCGATTGGCATATAAGGGCTGTAATCATCGTAAAAGTCTGCTTCCCGTCCATTGTTCTCCATGCTGCAGCTGCAGTTTGGACATGACGGACTGATCGACTTGAAGCCATTGCAAACCGGGCACATCCCCATTCTCTTCAATCCTTTCTGCTTTACTGATAACGATAGTTTGCGTTGATTAGATATGGTTATGTAGGATGATTGTTTTGGAATTAATTACCTAAATCACTTGGCGCATAAACTTCTCAAAACAAAACATACTAGTTATTAATAAAACAGCAACAAAAAAACAACGGAGCAACAACAAGCGCAACAAATCATTGGGTTAAGCCTTAGAAGGCAGCTGTAACGCGCGCCGGTGCAATTCCGGCTAGCCCAGCCAATATCCCAACACGGGTTAAACCAGGTGGCGTGGCTAAAGCCATGATTGGTTCAATTCCAATACTAACCCAAATACAACTTTGAAAAACACAAAGGAGGAAATATTAATGGCTAGCAGTAACAACTCTAATCAATTATTAGTTCCTGGTGTTCAACAAGCTCTTGATCAAATGAAGTACGAAATCGCTACAGAATTTGGCGTACAACTTGGTGGGGAAACTACTTCTCGTGCTAACGGATCTGTTGGTGGAGAAATCACTAAGAGACTAGTTCAAATGGCTGAGCAACAACTTGGCGGTTCTGCACGCTAAATTGTAATTAACAATAAAATTAAATAGAATGGCTAGGCCCCCTTCTCAAAGGGGGCCTTTAATTTGTCGCTCTAGCTCTTTCAAGCAACTGCTTAACTGGAACTTCCCTTCACCAATTACGTCAATACGAGGGAAACATTCTTTTAAATCATCTTTTCAGGCTTAACCCACTTGTCATATTGCTCTGACGTTAAGTAGCCTGTTTTAACCGCCGCTTCTTTCAAGGTTGTATTTTCTCTAAAAGCGAGCTTGGCGATTTCCGCTGCTTTTTCATAGCCAATGTGTGGATTCAAAGCTGTTACAAGCATTAATGACCGCTCAACATGGCCAGCAATCACATCAAGGTTCGCCTCGAGACCTTCTGCACAGTTATCATTAAAGGATCTCATTCCGTCTGCCAACAGCCTTGCGCTCTGCAGGAAGTTATAAATGATAACCGGTTTAAAAACATTCAGCTCAAAATTCCCCTGGCTTGCTGCAAATCCTATGGTTGCATCATTTCCAAACACCTGTGTCGCTACCATTGTCAGAGCTTCGCTTTGTGTTGGATTAACCTTACCAGGCATGATTGAACTTCCAGGTTCATTCGCCGGTATAGAAAGTTCACCGATCCCACTTCTCGGGCCGCTGGCAAGCCATCGGACATCATTGGCAATTTTCATTAAGTCTGCTGCGAGTCCTTTTAATGCTCCATGAAGGAACACGATTTCGTCATGGGAGGTCAGAGCATGAAATTTATTTGGGGCTGAATGGAATGTCTCGCCCGTTTGTTCAACAAGCTGCTTCGCAACCTTGTCACCAAAATCCTTTGCGGCATTTATTCCTGTACCTACAGCCGTCCCGCCAATTGCTAAATCCCGGACATATTTCAGTCCATCCTTAATCATCAGCTCATTTTTCTCAAGCATGGCTCTCCAGCCGCTAATTTCCTGTCCCAATGTCAATGGTGTCGCATCCTGGAGATGGGTTCTTCCTATTTTGATGATGTCATTGAATTCTTCTTCTTTTTTCTTCAATGTTTCTTTGAAAAGCTTCAGTGCAGGCAATACTTCCCCTGTCACTTTTTTCACTGCAGCTATATGCATCGCCGTCGGGAATGTATCGTTCGAGCTCTGCGACATATTCACATCATCATTTGGGTGGACTTTTTCATCTGTCCCATCATTTGCGAGCAGTTCACTCGCCCTTCTTGCTACCACTTCATTCACGTTCATATTGGATTGAGTTCCGCTTCCCGTCTGCCAAACGACTAACGGAAAATGTGTATCAAATTTACCTGCAAGGATTTCATCGCAGGCTGCCATGATCGCCTTCGCTTTTGCATCTGGCAACTTTCCAGAAGCGGCATTCACACTAGCTGCAGCCTTCTTAACCTCCGCGAATGCATAAATCACATCAATTGGCATTCTTTCTGAGCCTATCTTGAAATTTTGTTTGCTACGCTGTGTTTGCGCACCCCAGTACTTATCTGACGGGACTTTAATTTCGCCTATTGTATCTCTTTCAATCCGATAATCTGACAACACAATCCCTCCTCAATCTAATTATTAACTTATCAAAACATTTAAAACATTTTCGCCCTTAGGATAACTGTTCTTAAAAAGAAATTACAGAAAAGTGCATATAACGCCAAAAAAGCGGAAGCAGTCATGATTGCTGCTCCCGCTTTTCATTATTTCTATTTTCGCTCCAGGTTATGCCTTATAAATTGCATAGCCTATATAATAGCCCAGGATCATGATGCTTGCGATGCTTAAGGTTACTGCGAACTCCGCCATCTTGACAACCTCCTGAATTTTTATGTGGTTATTATTAAATTACCACAGTAAGCCTAAATGCAACGAGAGGGTTTCGTAACATTCTGTGACAGAAACAGGATTAAAAGTGACGTTTCTCATATGCATATGCCTCTTCTGTTCCTGGTGTTGTTTACGTTTTCTGATGTAAGGATTTTGCACAGAGTCTAGTCTTTTAACAACTTCTTCGTTAAATGGAGCTAAAATCAGGAAAGCCACTTGGGCAGTTGATGTTTCCACCAATAAGGATGTTTATTGCATAAAAAAACAATAATTGCACAGTGAAAGGTCATAATTGGATGTAGACTAGAAAGCAGACAAGTTAAATTGATCATTGCACTAACATAGCCGGTAATTGCACGGTGAAGGGTAACAATTGCACCAACATAGCCGGTGATTGCACCGTGAAAGGTAATAATTGCACCAACATAAGCTATAATTGCACCTTCGTCCATAAATTGGATAATCGAATATAAAAAAATCCGCACCCTTCAAGATTGGGTGCGGATTCCTTTAACCTGCTTTCACTTTATTGCCAAGCTGCAGCTGGTACATTTGAAAATATTTACCTTTAAGCTCCATCAGCTGATCATGGGTTCCTTTTTCAACAATCCGCCCGCGGTCCAGCACAAGAATCTGGTCAGCATTACGGATGGTCGATAACCTGTGGGCGATGATGAAGGTCGTCCTGCCTTCCTTAAGGACATCCATCGCTTCCTGGATAATTGCTTCTGTCTCGGTATCAATGCTCGATGTCGCTTCATCCAAAATCAGGATGGCTGGATCGAAGGCCAAGGCTCTGGCAAAAGAAACCAGCTGCCGCTGCCCGCTTGATAGTGTACTGCCCTTTTCAATCACCGGCTCATCATACCCTTTTTCAAGGTTTTTCAGGACTGTGTCTGCCCCAACGCTGGCCAACGCTTTCTCAACCATATCCCTGGTGATATCAGGATGATCAAGGCTTACATTGGAGGCTATTGTGCCTGTAAAAAGGAATGGATCCTGTAGGACGATGCCCATATGCTTCCGCAACGTCTGTCTCGGCATTTCGGTAATATCCATGCCGTCAATCAGAATTTTCCCTTCCTGCGGATCATAGAACCTGAACAGCAGGTTCATGATCGAGCTTTTGCCTGATCCCGTATGGCCAACTAGTGCGACTGTTTCACCCTGTTTTGCTTCAAAGCAAAGATCCTTAAGCACATATTCACCTTCTTTATAGCCGAAGGATACATGGTCGAAAAGAACATTTCCTTTGTAGCGGGGAATCCCTTTCTCGCTTACGTCGATTCCTTCCTCATCCATAAGATTGAACACCCGCTCTCCGGCAACCAGAGCCTGCTCAAGGTTAGCCAGCTGGTTGACGATCCCCTGGACAGGGTTGAACAGACGGTTAATATAATCGACGAACGCGTAAAGCATTCCGAGTGAAATGGCGGATGATGGCTGAAGGGCCTCGCCGCCAAAATACCAGATGAACGCCACGAAGACGATATTTCTTAACACCCCCACAAGATTATGGGATGTAGAGGAATTCAAACTCAACAATTTATTTTGATAAGTGAAATGCTCCTTGTTCAACGTCTCGAATTCCTGCTGTGTTTCTTTTTCACGGCTGAAGGCCTGGATGATGCTCATGCCCTGTATGGATTCATTGATCATGCCATTAATATCACTTACACGAGAGCGGATCACATGATTGTATTTTGATGCGTACTTGCGGTACAGTTTTGCCCAAACATAAAGGATTGGCAATAACAGTAAACAAATCGCTGCAAGGTTCGCATTCAGGATGAACAAGGCAATATAGATGCCGGTAATATAGATGAAACTTGTAAAGAAAGTTGACAGGACCGTAACGTACAATTCGCGTATCGCCTCTGTATCATTCGTGATCCTCGCAACGACCTTCCCCGCAGGAAGATTATCAAAATACTGAATTGGCAGCCGCTGAATCTGTCTGAAGACATCTTCCCGGAGCTTCTGGATAATCCGGTTCGCTGACTTTTGCAAATAGAACCTCTGGCCATATTGGAAAATGGACGCAATGACCAGCAATCCGAAATAAAAGGAAAGCAGCTTAATAATATTTGGTATTTCTGGTTTGTAAAAATTCATCAAATCATCGCCGGACAATACCTCAGCTTCATATTGCGCAGCTTTTGACCCTTTGCTGATTGTTAATAACCCATCCTCATAGCTGCGATTCCCGTCGAATTCGACATCTGCATCCACAAACACAAAATTCCTGCCGACCTGTAAAATCCGGGCAGAATCTGCGTTTTCGGCTTCGCCATCTTTTGTGTAAAAGCTGCCATTATATTGCACTGCACCATCGCCAGCTTCTGTCTTGTGCCAGACAGATTCAATACCTAAAATGTGGTTATCAATCATCCGCTTGGCGATGAATGGTCCTGCGAGGTCTGCGACAACAGCGACAGTCAGCATCGCCAGGGCAATCAGGATTATTTTCTTATAATTTAACGCATATTTGAACAGTCTTTTTCCTGTACTCATACGGAGTGCACCTCCTCTTCGACTGTTGCTGCCTGCTGCTTGATATACTGCTCGTAATACCAGCCTTGATCAGCCATCAATTTTTCGTGCGTGCCTTCCTCGATTATTTTTCCATCCTCAAGCACAACGATATGGTCGGCATGTTCAACCGCAGACATTCTGTGAGTTGTGATGATCGTTGTTTTCGCATTCCGCTCTTTGCGGATATTATCAATGATTTTTTTCTCTGTTTTTGCATCGACTGCTGAAAGTGAATCATCGAGTATAAGGATTTCCGGATCCTTGATCAAAGCACGTGCAATCGAAATACGCTGTTTCTGGCCGCCAGATAGTGCGACCCCTTTTTCACCGACAAGTGTTTCCAGACCTTCCGGCAGCATCTCCAGGTCTTTGCGAAAAGCAGCCAAATCGATGATATCCTGCAAATCTTTTTCGGAAGCCATCGGGTTTCCGAACAGAATATTTTCCTTAACTGAACGGGAGAAAAGGATGTTCTCCTGCGGAACATACCCCATCCAGCCCCGAGTCTGCCTCAGACTGTGCTCCTGGATCGGCACTCCTGATACTAGCAGGTTTCCACTGCCTTCAGGATATTCCCTCAACAGCTGTTTGATCAGCGTTGTCTTACCGCTTCCCGTCTTCCCGACGATTCCCAGCGTTTCACCACGGTTCAAGTGGAGCTTGATATTATCGAGATTGTTCACATTGGATGACGGATATTTGAATGTGAACTCGGACATCTGTAAATACTCCGGATCATTGCCCTCCACTGGTTTCACTGGATCGGCAACATCTTCTCTGTATGATAATGTCTCATTCAGGCGGTCAAGAGACGCATTGCCTCGCTGCATGACATTGATCAGTTCACCGATTGCGAACATCGGCCAAATCAGCATTCCCAGGTATACATTGAAGCTGACCAGCTCTCCAAGCGTCAGCTTTTGCTGGAAAACAAGATATGCTCCATATCCTAGGCCAATCAGATAGCTCATACCAACAAGGATTTTAATCGTTGGTTCAAACAAAGAATCGATTTTCGCGACTTCTACATTTTTACGGTAGACATCTTCAGTCAAGTCATGAAACCTTGATTCATCTGATTTCTCCTGTACATAAGCACGAATGACTCGCACTCCTGATACCGATTCAAGCACCCTGTCATTCAGCTCGCCGAATGCATCCTGAGCGGAAGTGAATTTAGAATGAATCTTTTTGCCATATATGTTAACTAAATATGCCATGATTGGCAGCGGGATAATCGATACAAGTGTCAGCTCCCAGCTAATGAAAAATCCCATCGTGAACAAGATCGTCAGCATGAAGATACTCGAATCGACAAGTGTCAGTACTCCGAAACCAGCCGTGATGGATATTGCTTTTAAATCATTCGTCGCCCTGGCCATCAAGTCACCTGTACGGTTCCTTTCAAAGAACGTCGGTGTCATTTTCAGCAAATGCTTCATGAAGCGGGTCCTGAGTTTCCGTTCAATGAGGAAGGCCCCGCCGAATAATTGATACATCCAAATGTAAGTGATGAAATACGAGACCACTGTAATCAGCACGAGGCCGCCAATATACTTTAGAATTAACTCCTGGTTCATGGAACCAATCTGGATTGCGTCGATTGCCATTCCAACGATTTTCGGCGGCAGTACATCAAGAATGCCGACAAATATCAGTAACGAGATAGCTACACTGTACCTCTTCCAGTTTTCTTTAAAAAACCAGCTTAACTTTGATAAAACTGATAACATGAAAAATCACTCCTCTCTCTGTGTAAAAACCTGACTATCCGCTTTCGAGATATTCCTTTTTTACCATTTTCCTTACATTTGATTTACTCATTTCGAATTCCTCCTCATTTATTTTGAATGGATATTCTCTGAACAGAACAAAAAGCGCAAGCGCCTCGTTCAGCCCCGACTAGCGCTGGAGGGCCGACCGGTGAAGTCGTTCTTTGACTTCATTGGGCGGACCGAAGCGACTCGAGGGGCTAGGCGCTGGAGCTGGATTAAGAAAACTACCTGTAGTTCTCCACAACTAAATAAATTTTTAATTTCCTAAGTAATGAAAAAAGACATACCGCGGCATGCGATATGTCTTGAATCAATCGATAAAGACAGAAAAAAGGCATACGTCACGCAGATGCGCAACCCATGCCTTTTCAGTCACAGAGCAACTTGATTAAAAATCAGTTATGGTAAAAGGATGGGTTACGTGTATTTAGTTGAGCGTATCTTGCGTTTTTTACAATGTTCATATCCGTAACCCTCCTTTTAGTTATATTTTCCATTCCTTTGTAAGGTTATCACCTTAACAGTCACAATGTCAATTCTAACTTTTCGATATTTTTCATCATTTTACTTTTCAGCTGACTTGCTGCGCCATATTTTTCGGACAAACATCAGATAAAATAGCAGCGGCATTGGTGCCTGGATCAAACCCAGGATTCCCCAGAGCCAATAATTATGGCCATGTTTCCTGGCATTTGTAAAAAGAAAAATGCTCTGCACCAAAAGAATCACAACAACCACGGCCAGCATAACAGGTGACAGTTCCTGGTTCATTGGCTGTCCACCTGCTTTTGCACTCCTTTAAAACTATAGAATACTGTAATCGCGACCGTTGCAGCCTGCAGCATAAAGAAGAGCATCGGGAGCTCCAGCATAGTGAAGACCACTCCGCTTAAAATCAGCATGGCACTCAATATGAACCACGCTAATTCGCGGCGGTATTTTTTCTTTTGAAGCCGCTGCTGATTCAGAACCATTTCCTTGAACCATTTATCATCCGGGACAAAGTTGTCCATGGAATCCAGTTTGTCTAGTCCATTATTGATGGCGCTGATGGTTTCAAAAAACTCCTTATCCATTTGTTCATCGCTTGACGAGATTCCCTTTTGGTTTTTCATCTACTTTCAGCTCCCTTCTAACGGCTAGAAGTCCATGGTGGACTCTAGACTTCGCGGTACCAGCGGCGATATTCAGAATTTCACCAATCTCATCATACGAATACCCATAATAATGCTTAAGAATAAGAGGAATACGCATCTCATCAGTCAGCCTGGATAATGCGGCGAGCGCATCTGTCCATTCCTCATTCTTCGATTCCATTTGCCACTGCAGCTTGCGTGAGGCTGCTTCTCCTTCTTGCCATTCCCGCTCGCGCTTTTTTTTGCGGTGCTGATCAATATACATATTTGTGGCTATGCTGATCAGCCATGATGAGAATTTTGATTTCCCATTGAATAAATGTATTTTCTCCACACATTTAGCCATCGTTGCTTGTGCTATTTCCTCTGCGACATCAGGATTCATCGTTATTTTCATCAGGTATTTTACCAGCAGGGGATAATGACTCCTGAACAGCATAGCAAACGAACGGTGGTCGCCCTTTTTAGCGCTATCGATTAACTCTTTCTCATCCATCAAAGCATGCCTCTCTTTCCCCGCCACCCCAAAAAATTATCTCTTATTTGATTATTTATTCATAAGACGCGTGAAGTAAAGAATCGTTCAAAAATTTTCGAAAAAAATTAATGCTCATTCATTATTTATTATGAAAAAAAGAAAGCCCAGTAAGGACTTTCCCTATATTCCCTGTTCGACTGCCGCTTCTTTTACAGCGGACTCACTCTCTTCCGCAAGCTTTGGCAGAACCATCATGTAAAACAATCCAACGATGGCCAGACAGCCTCCGACAATCCAATATAGCATTTCAATTGTAAGCAGAGCCGGAAAGCTGTACGCAATGAACGCAAGAGTCAATGAATGAGACAGCATGTTAAGCGGGCTGATCAGTCCCTGCACCCTGCCCATCATTTTCGGATCTATAATGCTAGGAAGCCACCCTCCAATCCCTACATTTATAAGCGGTAACGCCAGTGCAGAGATAAACAGGATTCCCAGGAATAGAATAATGTTGTTTGGCAGAGATGCGAGAGCAGTAAAGCTGCCAGATATGATCAAACCTACAGAAATCAGGTGGTAGAGCTTCACTTTTTGTGAAAGCAATGACGCAATAAAGCTGCCAATCAACACCCCGATTCCAAACACGAAGCCAATGACAATCGAGTATTGTTCATACGTATCTGGAGCCAGCTTATATTTCAGGATGAAAATCGGCATGACGGAGAAGCCGCCATTTACGATTCCAAAGATGAAAAAACCGATGATCAGAGTGAACAACAATTTACTGCTCATGACATACTTAAAACCGTATTTAAAATCTTTGAAGACCATTTTAATGTTCAAATCCTTTAGTGTATGAGAGCCATTTGGCAGCCGCGCCTCCTTCGAAACATCAGTCTTCTGAATGAGCAATGCACTGATGATGAACGATAAAGTGTCAACTAAAATAGCGCCATAAATACCAATCGACCAATATGCGAGTACCCCGAGTCCATTGCCAAACAGCATGAACAGGCTCATCACGAGCTGATTCAAACCAGCCGCAGTTGTGTAGTCCTCTTTTTTCAAGATTCCCTGGACCATTCCATGCTCAGCCGGGAAAAAGAACTTTTGAACCGCGCTTCTAAAAAACAGAACAGCAAAGACCAACGGCATCCAGCCAATATAGATTGCGGCAATCAATGCGAGAGATAACCCCGCACTAATCCAGTCACAATAAATGGCGATTTTTTGCCGGTCCATCCTGTCAGCAAATACCCCGATCAGGAAAAACACCGCAAGCATTGGTACAGAATACATCAGCTCGGTTATAGTCGCATAGGCGGGCTGTGAGCTGAAACGGTTCAACAAGAAAAACATGAAGGCTGTCAATCCGATTGTGCTGCCCATTTGGGAAGTGAAGTTGGCTAAAAATAACTTCGTGAAACTCCTATTCCTGAAAATCTCCGCAAATTTTTTCATAATTGTCTACTCCTCGCATCTCTTTTAATACCCTCATCTTAGCTTAATTTTATGGTCACAATAAACTTTCTCCTGACCGTTTCTATCTCCATCCTGAGACGGAGTGGCTCTACCCTCTAGAACTACATTGGCTTTAAGAGCCTTTCTAGCTGGTTAGCATGCCAACATCGCCCAATTTAACCGCTAAAGGTTTTCGAACCAAGTTAACGGGGTAATATTCTATTAACCTAATAAAAATGATTCATTAAAGGAGTTAAATATAAATGAAAGAGATCATGTCATCTAATGTTATGGTTCAGAAAAGATTCACTATGAAGAAAATGCTTGAAATCTATCAGGCTGCGAAAAAGTTGGATGGTACTACTTATTTATACAGCCGTCAGAAAGCTGTTGAAGCAACTTCATTGTCAAAGCTTGTTTCTTTCCTTCTTACGGTTGAACCAAATACAACTTTAAAAATTATTATGGAAGGTACAGATGTAGAACCGAAATTAAACCAACTGACCAGGCTTCTAACAAATGAAGCTTCTGTCCTTCGCGTAAAACGCAAGCAACTTATCGAGTCTACCGAATCATTCCAAATATAGTCCCAATAATAGATAAAATAATGACTGAGGTGAAGTTTCATGGTAAGAACAATTCTTATGATCATCGGCGCAGTCGTCGTGATCGGTTTTCTTTTAAGCTTAATATAATTTGATTCTAGTAAAGACCTGCACACAAGCAGGTCTTTTTTATGTTCACTCCGGGAATCTTGTTGAAGCACATCCTCTGATTTCTGCTAGATACTTGGAATGATGTCGAAATTAATTAAAACCCTACAAAGAAAAGCGCCAGCGCTTTGGTCAGCCCCGACAAGCGCTGTCCGCCTAAAAGCGCCACGTCCTGTGGCTGGCGGATTAGCACCTCGTGTGCCACAGAGGGCCGATCGGTGAAGTCGCTCTTTGACTTCATTGGGCGGACCGAATTCGAAATGCGTAGGCGACTGTCCAACTCCGACAAGCGCTGGAGGGCCTGACAGTGAAGTCGTTCTTTGACTTCATTGGCAGGACCGAAGCGTCTCGAGGAGTTAGGAGCCGCAGCTAGACAAGCGACTCGAGGGGCTAGGCGCTGGAGCTAGACACTAATCTAAGTGAAAAAAATATATACTTTCTTATTCACAAATAAAAACAGCACAGGAGACATATCCCCCGTGCTGTTTAGCATCAGTTATTGCTATCATCTTCTTTTTCTTCATCCTCGGAGCCGTCGTTTTCAGATTCTCCGGTGTCTCCGGAATCTCCTTCGCCTCCGGTATCTCCTTCTCCACCGGCATCCCCTTCGCCTTCGGTATCTCCTTCATCTCCGGTATCACCTTCATCTCCGGTATCACCTTCATCTCCGGTATCACCTTCATCTCCGCCATTTCCGTCATCACCAGAGTCATTGGATCCACCGGTATCGTTATTATCACTGGTGTCATTGCTGCCAGAATTCGATGACGCTGCGGCAGAGTCAGTATTTGTTTCCTTTTTCTCTTTCTTTTTTTCTTCTTCTTTCGGCTTTTCTTTCTTCTCTTTCAGCTTCTTTTTTGCCTCTTCCCATTGCTTCTTTAGTTTTTCTGCTTCCTTTTTAATCCTTGATTCGAGCTCTTTTACAGACTTGGCGCGCTGCTGCCTCTTGTGTTCCTCGATATATTTTGAAAGTGGAGGGACATTGAAGGATTGTGCCTTTGTATTTTTCAATGCTTCCATCATAAAGTCCTTGAAGACCAAGGCGGCTCCTTCACTGCTGGTAGTGGTTAAAAAGTGTTCCTGATCTGTCTTGTCATAACCAACCCATACAGCGCCTACAAGCTGTGGCGTATATCCTACAAACCACTGGTCTTTCGTTCCTTTGACGCCTTCAATCGGAACCTGTGTTGAGCCGGTCTTGCCCGCTAATTCCCTTCCCGGAATTTGCGCACCTTTCCCTGTACCTTCCTGGACGACACCAAGAAGCATCGTCGTCATTTTTTCAGCAGTCTCTTTTGAAACAGCCTTGCTCTTCTTCCCTTTATATTCAACAATGGTGTTGCCTTCTTTATCAACAATCTTGGTGATTGCATGCGTTTCATGGCGTTCGCCATTATTGGCAAATGCTGAATATGCTTCAGCCATTGTTACCGGAGATACGCCTTTTGATAAGCCTCCCAGTGCCAGGCCAAGATTACGGTCGTTTTTAGGATCAAGATTAATGCCAAAATTCTTTACAGATTCCATGCCTTTAACAATCCCTATTTCATCCAGCATCCATACAGCAGGCACGTTCAATGAATCTCTCAATGCTTCATACATAGGGACCTCGCCTTTATATTTATCATTGTAGTTTTGAGGCTTATAATCTTTGAATTCCATCTCTTCGTCCTTAAGCATGTCTGTAACGCCCCAGCCTTCTTCAAGCGCTGGTGCAAATGCGGCAAGCGGCTTCATCGTTGAGCCAGGCTGCGCTTTTAGCTGTGTTGCGCGATTATATCCCCTGAATACATGCTCACCGCGGCCACCTACAAGAGCACGAATCCCGCCTGTTTTTGGGTCGACCAGTACAGCGCCACTTTGGACGATTTGCTTTTCAGTGCCTTTTGGAAAAAGATCATCTTTCGCGTAAGTCGCTTCCACAGCTGATTGCATCGTCACATCAAGTTCGGTATAAATTTGCAATCCACCTGTCAAAACTTCTTCCTGTGTCAGGCCATATTTCTTGATTGCTTCATCAATGACATGATCAACATAATATGGATACTTGCCGCGGAGCGGATCTCCGCCTTTTTCATTAAGGACAATCTCTTCTGCAACCGCCTTTTTATACTCCTCTTCCTTAATAAAACCATGGGTATTCATCATTTGGAGAACAAGATTTCTTCTCTCCACTGCTTCATCATAATTTTTATTGGGATCCAATGAAGATGGTGCCTTGATCAAGCCTGCGAGCATTGCTGCTTCGCTGATGGAAAGATCTTTAACGTCCTTACCAAAGTAACCCATAGCAGCCCTTTTAATTCCCCATGAACCATTACCGAAATAAATCCGGTTCAAGTACATTTGCATGATATCATCTTTGGAATATTGCTTCTCGATTTCCCTCGCCATGAAAAATTCTTCGAGCTTTCTTTTATATGTCTTTTCGCTCGAAAGCAAAGCATTTTTTGTCAGTTGCTGTGTAATCGTACTTCCACCTTCAACAATACTTCCTGCCTTGACGTTTTGCACAAATGCCCGCGAAATACCGACAAGGTCTACACCATCATGTTCATAAAAACGGTGATCCTCTATGGCAATTACAGCATTCTTCACATGGTCCGGGACATCTTCAATCTTGATTCCCTCATTTTTTAACGCTGAGATCTTGCTGGCGACCTCACCATTAGCATCGTAGATGACGGTTGATTGTGCCATATCATCATTCAATGCGCTGATGTCGGCCCCCTCAGAATATACATGGAAAAAACTCAAAAATGCCAGTACCGCTGTCGAAACAGACAAAACCAGCACCTGGTTCATATGAAGCCTTTTCCATCCTCTTAGAAAACGTGTTGCTATTGAATTTTTGCTCACTGAGCACCCCAACCTTTTAAAAATAGTTTAGAAATATGACACTTTCTTTTACCCATTTTCAAAAGGGATTAACACAAATTGGCTAATTATGAGGAAAAAAGACATATAAGCAAGGAAATCGTAAGCGCCTTGGTCAGCCCCGGTAAGACAAAAACGCTTGTTGGAGCTATAGTTTTGTCCGAACACGGCATGACTTCGGACAATTTCTCTTGCTTGAGGCGTTGTTTTGTCCGAACCTGGCTTCACTTCAGACAAAACCTCCCTGCTAGAAACCATCTTTTGTCCGAATCTGGCATCACTTCAAACAAAACAACAAAAAAACCGCAAGATTTTCGGGCATCTGCGGTAGTTCTTTGGAATAAGCTTCGATGGTTCTTGCTAGTTATGAATCTGTGATTCTATTGGTTCCTGCTTGTTGGTAACTAGCATATCTCTTTCCCGAAGAAGTGATTCCATATACATATAGACGATTTGCTTGGTTTTATCATCCGCTTTTATGATATCAAGGTGCTGCATGCATTTCCGTATTGTCGGATGAATCGGCTTTTGAGAATGTAATTCCATACCGACCACTCCTATTCAAATTTTTTAAAAACCTTACAACAAGATTCGCCAGTTTTTGAAGAATTTTGAGGGTATATGGAAATTATTAGGTCGGTTAGTTTTATTTTAAAAATGGGTATTGAATAGTAATACGTACTAATCTTGGAGGTTGATCTTTATGGCTGGAATAAAAAAAGTGGTTCTCGCTTACGATGATTCAACAGGCAGCAAGAAAGCTCTGCAATTGGCAAAGGAGGTCACTAGAGATAAAGAAGGCATAAAATTGTATATTGGCCATGTATATGAGGAAGAAGTCAAAAGCGAATTGGTTGAATCCACCGAGCGTCCCATTGAGCATCTGCCCATTAACAACTTTCCTGCAGATGTAGTCCAGGTGCCTCCACTTGCTCTGGAACAAGGTGCACTCGATAAATCAGAGCACTCGATCATTACCCACAGCTCTGAAAAAGCATTTAACAACGCAAAGGCCGAGCTGGATGCTCTTAATATGGATATCGAATACTCAACCCTGGATGGAAGTCCAGCGGAAAGTATTTTAGAATTTGCCAAGGATGTAGATGCTGATTTAATCATAATAGGCCAATCTGGAAATGAAGGTATCAAGCGTAAAATTCTTGGTGGCGTTAGTCAAAAGGTAGCAAATAACGCTCATTGCCATGTACTGATTGCGAAATAAAAGCCAAAAACAGCCGGGTGGATGCCGTAAACCGTTCCGTTTTGAGGTGCCTGTGGCGAAATTGACACAGTAAATGGCGTGGAAATTGACCACGCCATTTTTCCTATTGTGCCAGCATTTATAAGCCGTTTCATTACAAATTAACACCTGCAAAATGATAGTAAATGCCATTGACAATGTTTGTTGTACAAGGAATAATGACGGTCATTTACACTGTCAATTTTATGGCCAGTTCGGAAGTCAATTTAAGGGTTTCTTTCTACGAACATTACATTCAAGTATAGCCAGTATAACGATGAACATGGAATTTTACTTTATTTGTTTCTTCAACGAAGGGAGCAGTTAGCGGAAGATTGATTTTTTCTAAAACAAGGGAAGACTTAACCTTAATTGAGTAACAAACAATCCTAGAAATAAACGGAGAATATCCGGTTAAACTGTAGAGAATAGCTCGGTGAGGGGTAAATAAGCGGAGGTTTTCCGGTTAAGCAAGCACGATTGCCAATTTTTTATGTTTTTCAAGTAAATAGGCGGAAATCTTCCGTCTATTTAAGCTGTTTTCCGTGCCATTTTCTAAATAAGGGAAGTTTCTCCGCTTATTTATCAGCCCATGATGATCCCTTCACTAGGGTCCGTTCTTTTATGGTGTGGAATAAACGGGTGCTTTGTTGAATAAGAACCATTATATTTTGGAGCCGAAAATACATTAAATTAGAAAAATGGCGTGTCAAAACTGATGTCAGTTTACACGCCATTTTTATTGTCATTAAATGATATCCATCCTAAAACAGAATGGTTTATTGATGCCGCCCGGCTGTTTAATGTTTTTCAATATATACTTTCTTTTCAGCGATCTGCTTGCTTATCCCTTCAAAGCTTCAGCAGCAATTTCTTCAAGCCGCTCCCTTGTTTCGGTTTCTTCAAAGCTGCTGAATATGCGAAAGTCATCTTGATCCAAAATCCTGTAATGCTGGCTAAGGATATTTTGCTGCATGACAAATCCTCCATTCCTGTCTACTTCCCTCCACCAGACTTTTCCGCCCAATGTTTTCTCTTTTCGGTAATCTGTACCCTCATGGGCGATAGTTTCAAGGACCTCAAGTGGCTCATTTCCGAACAAAAACTGGATTGTCTCAGTTTCCCTGAACAGGGCACAAATAGCCACGACTGTCGACCAGCCAGCTTGAGCCCTTCCCTTTTCAATCTGGACAAGAGTCTTTTTGGAAATCCCAATGATATCAGCCATTTTATCCTGTGTATAACCAACTTCTGCCCGCAATACCCTTACTTTTTCCGAGACCCTGCTAATAATTTCATCCCTTGTCATCCGCTTCATTCCTTTAAGTTCTTTTAGTGTAATTTTACACGGAATTAATCTGAATTCAAAACATTAATTTTTACTTTGTTAAAAAAGAATAGTGAATTTCCGTTCCAGGCGATAAGCTTACTACAATCATCAGAACTAAAATATATACCCTTTCAATAGCCTTATAGAAAAAGGAATGCAGCTAACTGCATTCCCTCTGATTATTTTATCTGTTTTTCCTGGCTGATGCTGCAGTTGCTTGAACATGAGCTTTGGATGGAGCAGGCAGCGCATTTCCCTTCCTTCGACTTCTTGATGAACCGGTAGAAGGCCCAGCCGGCATATCCGAATATAGCACCGCCGATTAAGATGTTTGCGATCATAGATCCTTCCTCCTTCCAGGCTTAGGTTAATCCTACCAACCTACCGCCCTGATAAATAACCAGAGACAAAACATATGCGATAACCAGTGCATAAGTGATTGAAAAAGCAGTCCAACGTTTTGAAGCAGTTTCCTTGTAAATGGTTGCGACCGTTGCAAGACACGGAATATATAACAATATGAATGCCATGAAACTGTATGCAGCAAGTGGTGTATAATGGGCTGCTAGCAAACCTTGCAAACTTGCTTCATCAGGAACAAAATAAATGATATTCATAGTTGAAATAATAGCTTCTTTTGCCAGGAAACCGGTAAAAAGTGATGCACTTGCCTGCCAAGTCCCAAAGCCTATAGGAGCAAATAACGGTGCGAAAATACCCCCAAGAAGCGCTAAATAGCTGTCATCCATGCTGACATTCACGCCTTCCGGGCCGGCGTAGGCGAGCAGCCAGATCAGGACGGACCCTGCGAAAATGAAGGTTCCAGCCTTCTTTACAAATCCCTTTCCCTTATCCCATGTGCTTCTCCAAAGCGCTCTTGCCTGTGGCAGCCTGTATGGCGGAAGCTCGATGACGAATACCGAAGTTTCACCCTTCAAAAGAGTTTTCGAGAATACTTTAGCCAGAATAAGTGCAATCACTACTCCTAATACATATAAGCTCAAAACGATTACTGCCTTCTGCTCCACAAAAAACGCTCCGACAAACAAGGCGTATACGGGCAATCGGGCTGAACATGACATAAGTGGCGTCAACAGGATGGTCATCAGTCTTTCCTTTGGCGTCTCAATGGTCCTTGCTGCCATGATTCCTGGTACATTACAGCCGAAGCCAATCATCATCGGGATGAACGCTTTTCCGTTCAATCCGACTGATTCCATCAAGCGGTCCATTACAAGCGCGACACGTGCCATATAACCCGAATCCTCGAGCAAGGAAATGAAAAAGAACAAAATGAAGATTTGCGGTACGAAAACGAGGACTCCCCCTACCCCGGCAACAATTCCATCAAGAATAAGGTCTTTTATGAATGTTGAAGCACCTACCGCAGCCAATGCTGCTGTAATCCCCGATGTTAATGGTCCGGACAAAAATGCATCCAATGCGTCTGAAAGCGGGAAGCCAAGCCAGTCAAAGGTAAGCATGAACATGATATACATAAGGACTAAAAATATCGGGATTCCGAGAAACTTATTTGTCACGATCATGTCAACTTTTTCAGTCAACGGCACCTTGTTATTATCCAGACTTTTAGTAGCGGCAGATACTATTTTATCGATCGCTTCACTTCGCTTCCGGTGGATCACTTGGTCGAGTGCTTGCTTACTGTCTGTATTTTTCTGTTGGGAAACAGTAACTAAGTTGATTAACCTTTCTATTTCATCGATCGGCAAAATTGTCGCCAGGTAGCTTTTTACATATGGATTGCCTTCGAACAGCTGAAGAGCGAGCCAGCGAACTGGATGTTGTGTCTTTCCGGCCAGTTTATTCTCGAGTTCCAATATTCCCGCTTCAATCGCTTTTCCATAATAAACGTGATTGTTCTTTCCTGTTCCAACAGTTCCATCAGTCACTAGCTCCGAAAGCTCGTTACAACCTTTTCCTGTCCTGGCAACAACAGGTGCTACGGTCACTCCCAGGGATTCAGACAGTTTATGAATATCAATCTGAATGCCCCTGTTTTTTGCCACATCCAGCATGTTCAAGCCAATAATGACCGGTGCACCGTACTCCAATAGCTGCAAAGTAAGGTGAAGGTTTCGCCTTAGCTGGGAAGCATCCAGGATATTCAGAAGTTTTTCGAATGGTTCATTCAGGAAGAAATTCGTAACGACCCCTTCATCTTTAGATAGGGGATTGAGAGTATAAACCCCAGGCAGGTCGATAAGCTGATCCTTGCCATTTTTAAAAAGACCTACTTTCTTTTCGACGGTTACACCGCTCCAGTTGCCTACATATTCATAGGAACCTGTTAAGTTATTAAACAATGAAGTTTTTCCCGTGTTAGGATTGCCAATCAGCGCAATATTCATTATACCCGCTCCACTTCGATCCTTAGTGCTTCTTTGCGGCGGATTCCGATGCATTGTCCGCATGATTCAACCATGACTGGGCCTCCAAAAGGCAGGATGCATTTCACGCACACTTCTGAGCCTTCCGAAATTCCCAAATCAAGCAATCTTCTTCTGACAAATTTGTCAGCACCAGCTATATTCATGATCCGGCCCTTTTCACCAGTCTTTAATTTTCCTAGCATAGCCATCACCTTTTTCAAGTTTGTTAGTTTTTATGAGAAATTATGTTGCTAGCTCTTCACTTTTTACACCTATTTTTTCTAAATGAGAATGATTATCTTTATTTAATCAGTTTAGCTCGACTTCCACTGTGACTTAAATCACTATAACTCAGCTACAAACGTGTATTTTATGCAAACTCCATATAATGGACAATATTTTCACCAGTATGCACTTTATCTACATTATATACCTATAAGGGTAATTATTGGACATAAAAACAGGAGAGCTGTTTCAGCTCTCCTTCACATCATATTTTATTGCTGACTTGTGTAGATTTAACCATCCTAGCCGGAGCGTTTCCGATGACAAGAATGATGATAATGGCGCTCAAAATCATGCTCGGAATCATGTAGGTACCGTTATATATAATTGAATAAAGCCATGCTGGCTGTCCTTCTGGCGCCCACACTCCAAAAAAGATCCAGCCGGAAAAGAAATGGGCGATAAAGCGAAGCAAGCTGCCAATGAAAGTACCAGCAATGATAAAACCAATCCATTTTTTCTTATCGCCATTTTGGATGCTGTCCTTAATCTGTCTGGCAAAAATACCCGCAATTCCAAGGACGGTAAAGGCTACCAAATAATCGATGAATCCCTGTAGAGGATGGTATATTTGCGAAAAACCGAGAATGAATTGCAATAATCCAAGAAGCAGGCCAGTGATTGCTCCGCCCTTGATACCCCAGCGGAATGCCATCAGGAATACAGGCACCATCGCAATCGATACTGAACCGCCCTGCGGCCAGATCCTTGAGAAAATGAATCCTGAAAATAAATCAAGCAAATAAGCCAGTGCGGAAAATACGGCAATTTCCACTAAAAAGAGAGTTTGTTTTTGTTTCATGTCTTGTTCCTCCTTCTTTTAAGAATGAGGTCCGTTTCTAACACGCCTTTTCTGCTTCAGAAACAAAAAAAGCAATCGAGGGATCGATATAGGATTCCCAAGATTGCTTTCCTATCGCATCCACATTCCTTCGCTAGCATTAACTAACAGGTTCAAAGGGTAAGAACTCGGCCGCTCACTCTCAGCTGCTTTACGCAGCTCCCCTTGTGGTTATTATTTAGTTTCTACACTATGAATATACTACTTCTTAAATATTATCACAAGTCATACAGATAACTTTTCCTATACGTGTCGAATCAAATTAGACAAATCTCAGCCAGTATTGCTAAAAATATCGGTCTTTTGTCACAATTTTAGCTATTCGACGCGATTCCACTCATGTTCTTATTATTCGACAAAGGGTTTTCAGGGTTTTCCTCGAATCTTTAATACCGAAATGAAAAACTGGGGGACTTAATGAAATGCTGCCAATTACGGATAACCGATTGCTTAGCTTCCTGACTAGTGAAAAAGAAAACCTCATTGCCGACTGGACAGAAAAAATAATCGTCTCTGAAGATGATCCATATAAAGAGAAAATAAGCAAGAACGCTGAGAGAATGTATGCAGTCATTCTTTCGGTATTTTCAAAGACAAGTGATGAATTGGAAGAACATATTCAGGAGCTTGCTTTCATGGTTGGAGAAGAACGTGTACGAGCTGATATTAACATTGGCGATTTTGTTTATAATGTTAATTCTGGACGCTCGGTTCTATATAAACACCTTCATAAAATGAATATGGAATGGACAGAAATGCAAGAGGCCATCAACTCAATCAATTACTGTTTCGATACCTTTTTGTATTACGCTGTATCTTATTATAATGAACAGAAAAACAAGATCATCGAGGAAAAAAACCAATTTATCGATTCAACACATAAAGACAGGCTGACATTGCTCGGCCAGATGACTTCCAGCTTCATCCATGAATTCCGCAATCCGTTGACTTCCATTCAGGGCTTCATCCAGCTCTTGAGATCTGAACATCAAGATATGAAGTATCTTGATATTATCTCAAGCGAGCTAGAACAACTGAATTTCCGGATTTCGCAATTCTTGCTGCTATCAAAAAAAGAACTCATTGGAAAAGAAAAGACTGTCTTCTCGTTGAATAAAATGATTGAAGAAGTGTTAAATTTCCTGTACCCCAGCATCCTTGACACGAATGTCCGGATTATCAAGGAGGTAGCCGACGATATGGAATTATTCGGCTATGCAGATGAAATCAGGCAGGTCCTCATCAATATCATCTTCAATGCGATTGATGTACTGAGCCAGTATCGTGATGATCCGCAAATCCAGATAAAAGGATTTTTCGTGAATGATACCCATATCAAAATAGAGATTTCAAATAATGGTCCAGTCATTCCTGACCATTTGTTAAAAACGATTTTTGAACCTTTCGTTACCACCAAAACACTTGGAACGGGACTTGGATTGTTCGTCTGCCGTGAAATCATCGAAAAGCATAAAGGCATACTCGCCTGTTCATCAGAACCTGACAAAACGTCTTTCATCATGCTGCTGCCATTAACAAGAATTGAAATTTAAGAGATTATCAGAACAAAGAGACCCCGCCTGCCATGGCGGGGTCTTTCCTTCTTTATTTAAAAGATTCAAGTGAGTGGTCTTCCGCTACATTTCTTACTTTGCTCTTCTCCGGACGCAATACATGTTTTTTTTCAGACTCAGCAACAATTACCGCACAAGCCGCGTCTCCTGTAATGTTGACAGCGGTGCGAGCCATATCAAGCAGTCGGTCGATACCGAGGATCAGGCCAATTCCTTCAACAGGCAGACCTACAGACTGCAGTACCATGGCCAACATGATCAAACCAACGCCTGGAACCCCTGCTGTCCCTATGCTTGCAAGCACGGCAGTCAAGACGACAGTCAAAAGCTCGGCCATTGTGAGGTCGGCACCATATACCTGGGCGATGAAGACAGTAGCTACCCCCTGCATGATTGCAGTTCCATCCATGTTGATCGTCGCTCCAAGAGGCTGAACGAAGCTGCTGACTGATTCAGGGACACGGAGGTTCTTCTGTGCTGTTTCCATAGATACAGGCAGTGTTGCATTACTGCTCGAAGTACTGAAGGCTACCCCCATCGCCGGGGAGAATTGTTTGAAGAACCAGAATGGATTTTTCTTACCAATGAAATATACGCTTGATCCATAGGTGATGAACGCATGGACAACTAGGGCCAGTACAACGACAAGCATGTATACTCCCATCGCCTTGATGGCATCGATTCCCTGGCTTCCGATTGCTGTTGCGATCAACCCAAAGGTTCCGTACGGAGCAAATTTCATGACAAGTCCTACCAGATACATCATGATCTCATTTCCTTGTTGGACCAGATTCAGAATCCCTTTTGTTTTGTCACCAAGTGCCGTTAATGCAATTCCGATGAATATGGCCAAAACAATTACCTGCAGCATATTCCCGGTTGTCAGTGCTTCAAACGGGTTTGCCGGAATAAGATTTAAAAAGGTTTCACCAACTGGCGGTGCTTCCTCAGCTTTGAATTCAGCACTGCCTGTGTCAAATTCGCCCATCAACCCTGGCTTGATAAGATAGGCAAGAGCAAGGCCAATGGAAATGGCAATCGCCGTGGTCCCTAAAAAGAAGCCAACAGTCTTTACTCCAATCCTCCCAAGCTTTTTCGGATCACCTAACCCCGCTGTTCCGAGAATGATTGAAAACAAGACAATCGGTACGACAAGCATACTGATTAAATTGATGAATATCTTGCCAAGAGGCGTGAACAGGAATTTATCTAAAACAGTGAATAATTCGGGTGAAAAAATGTTGAGGATCAGCCCGGTCATCGCTCCAAGTCCAAGGCCAATCAAAATCTTAGTCGTTAATTTCATAGTCTCCTCCCAGAAAAAAAGATAAAAAAACAATGTAAGGCTTTATTCCCTCTTTTGCCCGATTTAAACCACGGCGGGTTAATTGGTCAATACTTCCATCAGAATAAAGATTAAGGAGGACTTTATGTCTGTTATAAAAGTTGATTCTGAACTTGAGCTTCGAATATTTGAGCCGCGTGAAGCTGAAGAGTTGTTCTGGCTTGTGGATTCTAACCGCCGCTTTTTACGGAAATGGCTTCCCTGGATTGACGGCATTCAATCACCAGGACAATTTTTTTCAGTCATACAATTGTGGCAGAGAAATCATCTGGAAGGAAGCAGCACTCATTTTGGCATCCGATACAGAGGAGTCCTTGCAGGCAGTATCAGTCTGCATGCAATTGATCCGAGTAACTCGCAGGCCAGCATCGGCTATTACCTGTCTGAGAAACTGCAAGGAAGAGGCATTACCATCAGAGCGGTGAAAACATTGATAAACCATGCTTTTTATGAGATTGGACTTAACCGCATTGAGATAAGGTGCGGCAAGGACAATCATTCAAGCAAGGCAATTCCCAGGAAGCTTGGCTTTATCGAGGAAGGGGTCATCCGTGATGGAGAATATTTAAATGGAAGATTTCATGATTTGGTTGTATACGGCCTCCTTTCAAGAGAGTGGCATAGAAGACGTACTGTTCATCCCTTTTAACGCTGTTAAGAAAATCAGTGGATCGGCAGCTTGATGGTGAATGTTGTTTCTTTACAACTTGAGCCTACATGGATTGTGCCTTGGTGTTCTTCGACTATTTTATAGCAGATCATCAAACCCAGTCCGTTCCCATTCGCCTTTGTCGTAAAAAAAGGCTTGCCGATCTTGTCCAAATCCTCCGCAGGAATTCCTTTACCAGTATCAGTGATGGAAATGGTCAAATCCTCTTTGGATTTGAAAACTGCAATCGTGATTTCTCCTGGCATATCCATCGCATCAATCGCATTCATCAGCATATTGATTAATACCTGTTTGATCTTATTCCCATCACAAAGAAACATTCCGTCACTCAATGTGGATTCTTTCGTTATTTCAACGCACTTCTTTGCTGCCTCAGCCATCAGCAAAGTGATGGCATGATCAATCAAATCATTCATATCAAAGGGCTTAAAGTCAGATTTATGTGGCTTTGCCATGAGCATCAGCTCTTTTGAGACAGACTCCATCCGCTTTATTTCCTCTTCCATGATCGCTAAATAATTGTGATTCAATTCTTGTCCAGACTTCATAAGCTGGATAAACCCCTTCAGGCTTGTCAAAGGGTTCTTGATTTCGTGCGCAATACCTGCGGCCAGCTGGCCAACAACATTCAATTTTTCATACTCAAGGATAAAATGCTCTGCTTTGATTTTTGCAGAAACATCACTTGTAACTGAAAACAGTTCAAATGGGGCATTTGTTTCGGGATGGCGAACAACTGAGATTTGTGAGTTCACCCAAATATACACTCCATCTTTTCGCTTAATACGATAAGTTAGATTGCATACATCCTCAGTTACAGGGATGGTAGTATTCAAAATCCTATTATAATCTTCTGCATGGACAAATAAAGTGTACAGTCTTCCGACTAAATCAGATGGCTCATAACCGAGCATGGAACGAACAGATGGCGAAACATACTTAATAAGACCATCCGGAGTCCTTTTGCATATAAAATCCATGGATGGTTCAACCCAAATTTTCTCAGTCGTCTTTTCGACTTTTTGTAACCTTGTTTCCAAAGTGGATATAAGAATACTCATAGACATCCTCCCTTTTGTAAAATTTTACTGAATATTTAAACTTATTTCAATTCAAAATGTTAAAAATACACAGAAAAAGGGTTTTATTTACATTGGGAAATTTTTCTTAAGTTTAGGAAAAGCACTAATTTGTTAAAATCTGAATTTTCCAATATAATTAAACATAAACTTCATACTTTATGTGTCCGTTTCATACATTGATATCAAAACGTATTAATGTTCCCCTCAATTATTCTCTATATGGTATAATAAAATTTAAATGATAAAGCTGAGGTGGTATGATGGGGCAATCTATCGTATCAAGAATTTAACAGCTGCAAAAGCGGTAGGAACAGCATAACAGGTTGTTGGCCCTGGCTGGACCAGCCGCTCGGAACGGGCCGTTATTATTTCTTGATGAATTTAATCATTTAAATTGAAGCCTGCAAATCCAGGCTTAATTTTGAGTTTACTGGGAGGTGACTCCTTACCCGCACACCAGCGGGCTAAGGGAACTTATTTGGACATATTTAACTTGGTTTGGATAGCCATTTTAATTGCTTTAACGGCATTTTTCGTCGTTTCAGAATTTGCGATTGTTAAAGTGAGGAGTTCCAGAATCGACCAATTAATAGAGGAAGGCAGCAAAAAAGCTGTGCTCGCAAAAAGAGTCATTTCCAATCTGGATGAGTACCTTTCTGCTTGCCAGCTGGGGATTACGGTCACCGCTCTTGGTATTGGCTGGCTTGGAGAGCCGGCGATTGCCGATCTGCTAAAACCGCTATTCACCAGCCTGGATATTCCCGAATCCTTTGGACATGTCTTGTCAGTGGGGATTGCGTTTGCGACGATCACATTCCTGCATGTCGTAGTCGGGGAGTTGGCCCCAAAGACATTAGCGATCCAAAAAGCGGAATGGGTGTCGCTGAATACAGCTGGTCCACTGATCCTTTTTTACAAGATCATGTATCCATTCATCTGGCTGTTGAACGGATCTGCCCGTCTTGCTGTTGGTCTTGTAGGCCTTAAACCTGCCTCTGAACAGGATTTGGCCCATTCTGAGGAAGAACTTCGCATTATCCTGTCTGAGAGCTTTAAAAGTGGTGAAATCAACCAGTCAGAGTTTAAGTATGTAAATAAAATTTTCGAATTTGACAACCGGATCGCCAAAGAAATCATGGTGCCCCGCACGGAAATTATTTCGTTGTCAAAAGAGGATTCACTGGAGAGTTTTCTCCAGATTGTAAAGGAAGAGAAATTCACACGATACCCTGTCATTGACGGAGACAAGGACCATATTGTCGGATTAGTCAATATAAAAGAAGTAATGACTGACCTCATCAATGAACAAGGACGGAGCAAAAAAGCGCTAGATTCATATATTCGCCCAATCATCCGAGTCATCGACAGCATTCCAATCCATGACTTGCTGGTAAAAATGCAAAAAGAACGCATTCACATGGCAATCTTGATGGACGAATATGGCGGAACTTCCGGACTCGTAACAGTAGAAGATATCCTTGAAGAAATTGTAGGAGAAATTCGTGACGAGTTCGATATGGATGAAGTGCCTATGATACGCAAAATCCAAGAAAGCCATTATATCATCGATGCCAAACTGCTTGTCAGTGAGGTGAATGAACTTCTGGCACTTGATATCAACGATGAAGATGTCGATACAATCGGCGGCTGGATGCTTACCGAAAATTACGAAGTCAAGCAAGGCGACGTCGTCAGCTTCGGGTCTTACCTTTTCAAAATCACCGAAATGGAAGAGCATCACATCAAATATATCGAAGTAACGAAACAACCTGAAATCGAAAAGACAGCAGATAGTTTTTTTATGAACAAGACTGAGGTAGTTTCATAGAAATCCTGAGGCAACTTGGTCAGCCCGACAAGTGACTCGAGCCGCTCAAAGCTAACGTTCACGTAAGATATTCGAGGAACCAATCTTTGGGATGAAAATAGGCTAGGCGAAGAAGCTTGACACTAATCTACGAATTTACGAAAAAACAGGCAGATACCAAACTCTGCCTGTTTTTTTGCATTTATACTTTCCAAGTTTGGACGTCGTCTGCTTCGATGATTCCCATAATAACATCATCAACGTCCGGGTCCTTTAGTACGTTATCCCTGACCCTGAACTTGATGTCATCTGCATCAGCCAGTGTCAGCCCTTTGCGGAGTTCCAGATAGCTTTCAACATGGTACTGCCTGCCCTCCTGGACAATCCTTAATGTATTGATATCAATGACATCTGGATCTGACAGGATGAGATTAGCTATACGGTCCTCAACTACTTTAGGTGCTGCAACACCAATGAGACCTACCGTATTCTCATACCCAATCTTCAAAGCAATCCCGATCAGCAGGATGCCAATCAGCAAGGTTCCAATACCATCAAGCAAATAAAATCCTGTTACATGGGCAAGGACGATTGAAGCCAATGCTAGGAGCGCTCCAAATGTTGCAATTAAATCTTCATAGAAAACCAGTCTTGTCGGCGGTGCTGCAAGGCTAACATTCTTAAATGCATTTGCGACTATACCAAAGCCCTTAGCATCGCTTCTTGTTTCATGAGCAATCTCTTTCATGGCCTTAACCAGAATTCCTCCATCAACAAGTACCGCAATTGCCATGATAATGACATTAAGCCACAAATTGGATGAAGCTTTCGGATGCTGGACCAGCTCCCACCCTTTGAGGACTGTTTCGTATGCCATTATCGAAATGATGATGACCGCCACAAGTACGAACAAGTTTACAACCCGTCCAAATCCAGTCGGGAAGCGTTTGGTTGCTTCTTTTTCAGAAATAGCACTGCCGATGAAAACAAAAAATTGATTCAATGCATCCGCAACCGAATGAAGCGTTGTCGCGAGCATCGTACCGCTTCCACTGATACCAGCAGCTACCCCTTTGATGATTGCAAGAAAGGTATTCCCAAGCGCAGCAATCCCTGAAGATTTATTTCCTCTTTTAAAAAATTCAATCATTGATGACATTTCTCCACCCGCTTTGCTATTTTCTTCTATCGGTTATTTGTCCTTTACATTTTTCACATTTCTGTCTTCTTTAAACATCTATTTAAATTTAGCTGATAGGATTAGAGTAAGGGATCGCTAAAAAACCCATCAAGAATATCTCCTGATGGGCTCATTTCTAAAATTTACGTCCTGCTTTTAGAGGCTTCTCCAACTCTTTTGTTATAGGCATTCCATTTCTGTTTAGCGTTGATCAAAATATCCTCTACCAACAACTCGATTCCGATTGCCGTCAGCGAAAAGACATCAGCATAATGCTTCTTCACTTCCCATTTCAATTCATGCTTCCCGCAAATGCTGTATTTGTTCACTTCTTCCATTTCCTTGCTGAGCAGAGCCAGTTGCTGTTTTTTTTCCTGTTCAGGCAGAGCAACGATTTCATCGATTTTTTCTATATATTCAAGTGACTTGGTGATTTTCTCATTCACCTCATCATGTGTCTTTTTGTCTACAAGGCCGTACTTAAGTTTAAAGGCATTAAGGCTTCTGGCAGATTCATAAGTTGACCTCACAATTTCATCCCTGCTCATATAATCAGTTTCAAAGCTGAGCATGTATTTCCATGATGGCTGGGTGATTGCCTTTCTATGGTCTTCAATTGTATGGCAGAATTTCTTATAGCCATATTTTGCAGGGTCTTCAAACGCCGGGCTAGCAGGATCCAGGAATGGAGCAAGCGGGGCGACAAAATAGGATAGTCGTTTATCCTCACCGCATTCATTGTGAATCTTCTCACAAAAACCGACATTATCAAGGGCGCTTTGATAATCTTGATGCGGTATGCCAACCATGAAAAATATATCAATTTTCTTGCAGCTATGCTTCAATGCAGATTGAAGCGTTTCAATCACTTTTGCATTTGTACAGTTGAACTTGCCGTTATAACGGCGAATCTTCTCATCATGTGTTTCCAAGGTCAATTCAACGCTGTATTTCGGTACAACCTTCTCGATTTTTGCGAAAAACTCTTCGTTTGCATATTGAAATAATTCAAATACCAACTCATTCTTAAGATTGATCTTGCCGAGCCTCTCAAAAAATTCATCGACATACTCCTTACCCGCCTGGCGTATATCATGAAGGATGAAAATCGGTGCCCTGCTGAAGCGCTGGATGAAAAGAATGTCTTCAACTAGTTTCGCAGGCGAGCGTTTAGCCAGAACTTTACGGTTACAGTTATCCTTGTACGATTGTTTCGAGCCTCCGCAAATCAAGCATCCCTGGGTACATCCCTTTGCCGTGAGGATCGCCGTATTAGGGTATTGAAGCCAGCCGTTGTATGGCAGTGGATCCAGGAAGTTTTTATATTTGAAGACTGACTTGATTGTATAACGGTAACCGGGAATATCAAATTCATCCAGGCTGTCAGGAACATGGCTTAGCGGGTTGTATACTGGAGTGTCCCCGTCCTTCCAAGTAAGGTTTGGGATCCCACCCAGATGATGAGTTCCATTTTTCAAATTGTTGATCAAAAGGAGCATTAATTTTTCAGTTGAATCGCCCCGCATAACATAGTCAATAAATGGATATTCAATTAGCTCTTTATGGTAATAAGTTGCTGATAAACCGCCAAAAACCATAGGAGTTTCAGGATGAAGATTTTTCACAATTTTCGCCAGTTCAATACTTCCATGAGCGTGCGGGAGCCAGTGAAGGTCAATACCAAAAGCCCGTGTCTTGATCTTTTTCAACTTCTTTTCCACATCAAAATTTTCATCCATCAGCATTCGATTCGCGATGTTGATGATTTTAACGCGCAAACCCTGGCGTTCTAAATATTCCGCAATGCTCGTCAGGCCAATAGGATACATTTCGAATACTGGAGAGGATGGAACGACGTCACTGATTGGACCAGCCAACAGCGCATTTTTCCGGAAATCGTATACACTTGGCGCATGGAGAAGAACTAAATCGTATCTCAAAATACTCACCTCGAAGTAAAATAAACTCTATTAATCTGCCTAATAAAGGCAATGTATGATTACACCTTAATGATAACTCTCGAATACTTCGTCTTAGTCCCGCAAAGTGTAATATTTTGTGAACGACTGAACAAATTCGATTCTGAAAAGCGTCAGACCCTGATGATAAAAGGGATTGTGAGATTATGAAATTTTTGTGGATGATTTGATATTTAGGTATAAAAAAAGAGACTGCTATATCGCAATCTCCCAATAAACTATTTTTCCTGCTGGACCATCAGGATTTCTTCCTCAACTCTGCCCAGTTTTAGCAAATGTGAATCCAGGCGTTTGTGGATCGTGTTGAATTCTGAATTATTTTTCATTTCTGCCTTGCTTATTATATCTTTTAACATGTTTTCGATTTTCGCGCTTTGAGCTTCTTCCATTCTTTCAAGTGCGTCTTTAATATCTGTAATATCGATCTGGTTTGATGTTACGCGATGTTCAATACTATCGACTTTCTCAAGACGGTCGAGCCTTTTTTCTATATTTTCGGTTCTTTTATTCAATGAGTCAATGGAACTCTCGATACCTTTTAAGAGATGAATGATTTCAGATAATCCTTCCATATTGCATGGCTCCCCTTTATTTGGCTTAAGGTTATTTTATCATCATTAACCACATCGATATGTTACAAAACTGGTAACAAAAAGGTTATTTGTTTGCATTTCTGCCACATTTCATCGTTACTTCAGCTCTAGGTCCCTCAACGCTTTTTCAGCGCTTCCTCTGGACATATTTATTGAATTCCAGCTTTCTTCTGAATACTGCAGATCTTGCTTCCTTTGCAGCAACAAATCTGAAAGGCCTGGGTGCTCCGGATTAATTTCATAAAGCTCCATCAGCCCCTCCACTCCTTCATAGGACAACGAATTCAGATAGTGAATATCTATTTTTCCGGTTTCTGAGTAACGCTCCAAATTGCGTTCGACGACAAATCGGTCAAGTTGGATTGTGTTGACCAAAGTATAGAAAATGATAGCGGATATAATATAAAAGCGTACAAGCGAAAGCCTATCCATCCATATCCTCATCAAGGAGTAGCATAATATCACAAGCAGGAAGATCATGAAGGAATGGGCCAGCACCCTGGCAAAGGTAAATCCGTACGCCTCTTCATACATGAACAGACGGATAAAAGCTGAATATAGCATGACTCCGCTGAAAAAAACGAGTAGTGAAAGAAGGCCGCGAATAACCAGCGTCAAAAATTTAGCACTTTTTTCAACATAAGTAACAATTGTTGAGATGATCAGTAAATTCAGCAAAGTGACAAAAAGCAGTTCAAAGAATCCTCTGCGCGCAAATTCAGCATACGTATATCCTTCTTTCAATGTTTCACTGAAGAAATATTGGAACTGGACTACCACGAATAGCAGGTAAACAATATTTAATAAAGTCAGCACTGTTAGACTGATCACGCTATCCCATGCCATTTTTTCATTTTGCGTTTGCGGTTCAGCAGGAAGAGTCTGCCTGGTTCTTAGCACCTGCAATAATCCAAAGATCACCAACGTATAAATGGTGATTGCGATTGTTCGCAAGACCTCTTCTTCTATCTTCAACGCCAAAAGCCAGCGCGGAATTGTACCTAAGAGGTTTCCAAACTGCTGGTCAGCAGAAACAAGCAGGTTGACGATGACAAACAAAAGCGGGAATGAAATAGCCACGCCGATAAACACTTTTCGAATCGTCGCACTCTTTCTTTCTTCAAGTCCCCTGACAGCCATTCTTGGAGCATACATAATGAACCTGAACACATAGGCAATCGCAGTTCCTACTGTCAAAAAGATCTTTTGGACGAATGGCCATCTATGCCATTGGTTCTCAACGGGATAGGTGACAAGCACAAGTTGTATGAGAACCATCACTGGAATCACCAGGATGTTCAGCAAATATAAAATCATATTCGAGTTCAGGAAAAAGCTGAGTGACAGCAGCCAAATTGAAGCAATCAACAGTAGTCCCAGCTTTTTATTCGTGAAGGAGAATGAACGGTATCTCCAGAAAAACACCCCATAAAAGCAAGTAATAAAAACAGGATACGACAATCCTATTATGCCATTCAAAAATGACCTTTCCGCCAAAATGCCTAAAGCAATACAGATCAGGAAAAATATCCAGTCTTCTTTTTTCAGTTTATAATCCATTTTCAATCTCTCCCTTCACCTAGAATAACTAGGTATATAGTTAAAAAAAACGCTTTGTTATTCTATATACATAGAATTTCTATGTATTAGACCAAAAAAATTAGATGGAAGCTTTTTTCCCCCATCTATATCCAATCCAGCAAATTGGATACAATAGCGCCGTAAAAAGAATACAAATAATTATGAATATCGGGCTAAGCAGCGGCTGGAACCAGTCATGCGGTATTAGCCTGAACAAAGTCAGGTTCATAAGAATGACGTTCGGCAATATAGAGAGGATAAAAGTCTTTTTCATCAATCTTCTCCCTTTATGGCCAAAGCCTTTGCCTATCTCATATCCAAGCAATGCCCAAAAAAAGAGATATAGCAAAATGATCACAGCAGGTATCGATGTGAGGCTTTTCCATGCCATGTCAATGAAAGGGAAATCAAAAAGATTATGTACCAGAGTCAGGATGGTTCCTCCAGCGAAGAAAATCAGGTTGGCCAAAATGAAAATCCATTGAGTCTTCATTGGTGTCGCTGATAGTTCTTCCCTCCAGCTATCTGCAATCTCTTCCGGAGTCCCCAATCTTGCATAAAATTCAATGATAATATCCGACTCTTCTCTTTCACTGTCATTGAACTCTTCAAGCATTTCTGAGATATGGTTGTCATATTCAGCTAAAATTTGTTCTTTGTCATTATGCTTCCCGAGATGCCTGCCAAGCTCGTTGAGGAAGTCAGTCTTTAACTGGATCATTTTTCGTTCTCCTGATTACTTTGTTCATGACATTGACGAATTGCTGCCACTCTTCTGTCTTCTCTATGAGGACTTCTCTTCCTTCTTCAGTGATCCGATAATATTTCCTCGCCGGTCCTTTTTCCTGCTCCTGCCAGTAAAATTCAATGTATTCCTGCTTTTCAAGTTTATGCAGGGCTGGATACAAGGTCCCTTCTTTTACCTGAAGACTATGATCACTGCGCTTATCCAGTTCTTTCACAAGTTCGTAACCATACATATCCCGTTCATTCAACAGCTGAAGCAGCACCAGCGATGTGCTTCCTTTTAACAGTTCACGGTTAAACATCCTATCACCTACCTAGTATTAAAAGGTATATATCCGCATCATAATATAACTTGGGTAATTTTGCAAATAGAAAATCAAAAAGCAGACTGCAATCATTTATGAGTCTGCTTTGAAATATGACTAATTGTTTCCGGACGTTGCCTTAAGGCCGATGATCCCAACCAGAATGAAGGCTACGAACATCAGCCTTAGAAGATTGCGCGGCTCTCCAAACAGGACAATCCCGAGAATGACTGCGCCTGCAGCTCCTATTCCTGTCCAGATTGCATATGCAGTACCAATTGGCAAGGTTTTGACTGCCATAGACAAAAAATAAAAGCTTATTGCCATCCCTGCCAGAGTGACCAATGATGGTACAGCTTTGGTGAATCCTTCTGTATACTTTAGGCCAATCGCCCAAACGATTTCAAATATACCAGCTATTACTAAATAAAACCAAGCCATAATCCTTAACTCCTTCCGTGATAAAAGCGCAGGCCCTGTATGTGCTTGAGCAAGACTAAAAAAACCCGGAAGATATCAATGGATATCTCCCGGGTTTTTGTCCCTCCGTGTACACAGGTATTCCTGTGCGCCCTCTCTCGGACCAGTCCAGCAAAAGCGCTGCGGAACCCTAGAGGACTTTTTATAAAAGGAATAATAACATAATCTGCACGTCCAGTCAAAAAAGGCGTCAGCTCTCCTGGAGCTCCTTGTTCATCATTATTTCATATTCATTTGATGGCAAAGGGGGCGAGTAGAAATAGCCCTGGACTTCTTGACAGCCAAGTGATTTTAACAGGTCGATTTGGGATGCCGTTTCAACACCCTCGGCAATGACCTTTAACTTCAGGTTCGTTGCCATTGAGACAATCGTTGATATGATTTCCCGGTTCTCCTGGGAGTGTGAAATGAAACTTTGGTCAATTTTCAACCGATCGACTGATAGTTTACTTAAATAGCTCAAAGAACTGTATCCTGTTCCAAAGTCATCAATGCTTACTTCAATTCCAATTTCCCTTAATTCCTGGAGCTGTGAGTTGATACTGTCTTCCTTCTTGATCATGATACTCTCAGTCACTTCGATTTCTATCAATTCACCATAAAGATTGTACTCCTTAAGGGTATGCTGCATGAACTTCACGAAATCCTCCTGGTAAAAGTGGATAATCGAGATATTGATTGAAGTACGAGGAACATCGAATCCCCGCTCCTTCCATATGACAAGCTGATTGAACACCTGCCTTATGATTAATCTCTCGAGGGGTACGATTAAGTTCGCCTCCTCGGCAATCGGGATGAATACACCAGGAGGAATCATTCCATGGCGAGGATGTTTCCATCTAGCAAGTGCTTCAGCTCCTGTTATTTCATTTGTTGTTGCATTGTATTTAGGCTGGTAAAAGACGGTGAGAGCTTTACTATTTATAGCGTTACGCAAATCATTCTCAAGCTCAAACTTATTCACGTTCTGATCCACCATGCTCTGGTCAAAAAACTGATAGTGGTTTGCACCGTTTTCTTTTGCCTTATACATCGCCATGTCAGCGTATTTCAGCAATAATTCAAGGTTATCTGTATCTTCAGGATACTTCGAGATTCCAATACTTGCTGTGATCAGGAATTCCATGCCCTCCGCAAAAAGCGGTGACTGGAATTCTCGGACAATCCCATTGGCAATCTTGTCTGGCTCATTTCCTCCAGTAACAAGAATTGCGAATTCATCTCCGCCAATTCTTGCAACAAGACATTCCTCCGGCACAACTTCTGCAAGCTTTTTGCCTATTTGCATCAAGATTTTATCACCAAACGAATGTCCGAAAGTATCATTGATCCTTTTAAACCTGTCAAAATCAAGATAAATTAACGAAAATGCTTCATCCTTTATAAATAGTGAAGCCATTACTTTCTCTAAGTTCCGTCTATTTGGCAAATCAGTAAGTTCATCGTGATATGCCAGGTACTCAATCATCTTATCTGCTTTTTTCTGTTCTGTTATGTCCCTGACTATCCCAAAGACACCAACTGTTCTATTTTTCACGATAATCCTGACTGCTGTGATCCTCACGTCCGCATATGTCGAATCAGCCCTTTTAAGGGTGGTTTCAATCAATTTCGTCTCGCCGCTAAGTACTTTCATGAAATATTTCCTGATTTTCTTTTCTTCCTCGCTGCCGCCTATTAGATCAATGAAATGCAGTCCAACTAATTCATTAGGCATGTAACCTGTCAGTTCAACGGCCTCTTTATTGACACTTAAAATATATCCTTGCAAATCCACCCTGAACACAGAATCAGGATTATGGCTGAACAAAGATAAATGCGATTGGACATTCTTCATGATGAGCTTTTCGCCAAACAGGTCAGGAACGAGCATGAATAATAAATTTGCGGCGGCCATATAGATGAACGGTGCCAGGAAAGAATGGACACCGCTTCCATCCGTAATCCCCATCATTGAAGTCAAGACGATATAAGGAATACCACCCAGAGCCATGCCCCCAAGGACACTCCCTGTATATTTATAACTTTTGATAAACTCATAAATATCCTCGTTTGTAATCTGCATTAAAAATCTGATCAGCGTGAAGGATGTAACCAAAATCATCAAAAATGCCATCACCGATAATATTGGCTGAATCTCGATTGCTTCCCTGAAGATGATATAAAATGCAGTATACTCTGCCATCATGATGCTAGCTGCGATCAACAGACTGGTGGATATATACTGCGCTGTGTTCGCAATGTCCCTTTGTGCCAGGCTCAACGCTGCATAGGACCCAGCTCCACAGATCCCAAAGAATAACAGAAAAAATAAGTAAAAATTGCTCGTCGAAAATGGGACCCCTGCGGAAATAATAACAAACAGATGGGTCAGCAAAAATGTAAGAGCCAAAAGAAGTGAATAAAGGACCATTTTACGTTTTTTTCTATCAATAGCTTTTTTGATTTGCCTGCTGAATTCTACAGCCATTATTGATGAAATGATTAAAAAAACGACAGTCAGAGCTATATTATTAAAGTCGAATATGTACATATGGGGAATATCCATCCTGCCCCTCGTTTCTGTCTGGTTTATTTGCTTTCATGGATCTGCCTATGTATGACAATTTTCGAAAAAAGACTGAAGCTTTCTAAATATTATACAATATTCGCCACTAATTGACTTGTTTCTGAGTATTATTTTCACAATTTTCATAACCATCCGTTACCAATTCAACGGTAGATTTTATATAATATAACTAGAAGCAACTCATTTTCTGTAATCCCTCTCCGGTTCCTGCTTCACTCACCACGTTGGGCCATTCTCAAAATATACAGACTCTTACTTTTATATCGGCAATACCACAGAATCCTTAACCTCAATCCGCTTTTATGGCTTTACACATATGTTATTTGATGATAGTAAAATAAGGGTACTTCCTGCCCTGGAAAGGAGGAGATTAGGATGGATAGAAGAAATATCAAAAATACCTTCCCACGAACACCTGGCATAAGAGTCGCAGCTGCCTTAATATGGCCAATCATCGGTTATCTGATTGACCTTGTGTTCGTTTTATTCCCATACGGAACGGTTTTAGGTTCCATTGGAGGCTTGGGCCTATATTTTCTTTTAGCTAACAGGTCTAATGAAATACCAATGGATCCCCCAAAGGGTTGGCCAATCATAGAGACTAGTGTTGAGGAGATAAAAAAAGCAGTACGCATCTATTCGGAACAGCTGCCGAAAGGCGTCTACCGCACAATTCTCGTTAAAGAAGATAACAGCATTGATGTTGAGCAAATTGCCCCAATCCTTAAAGGAATTCCATCACGAAACTTTTACATGTCAAAGGAAACATATGATATTTTCGATGAAGACGAAAAATATCTCGCACTAACGATTGATAAAGTCCAGAAGGCAGTAGACCTCTATGTTAGGGAGCATAATGAATACCCTATGCTGTCTTATGATCCATTGAAAAGGGTGAACTATTATCAGCTTTTGAAGGCTCATTGCCTGGACACTCAACCAGAGATTGAACTCTATATCACCAATTACGATGGTCTGGTAACCCATAAAAAACCAAAGCAGAACAGTACTGGAAACTAAATAACTGTGTAAAAGAAAAGAAAAAGTTATAATAAAAACAGGAGGCTGATTAACTTGGAAGATAATAAAAATAACTCTCCTGTAATGGACCTTGATGAGGAAACCTTATTCATCGTTTCACAGACCTTCAAAGCACTTTCAGATCCGACACGGCTCAGGATTCTCCACCTTCTGTTCCAGGGGGAACATTCGGTTAATGAAATAGCGGAGAAGCTCTCATTGTTGCAATCAACCGTTTCACACCAATTGCGCTTTCTAAAAAACCTCAGGCTCGTCAAATTCAGGAGAGAGGGTACATCACTTTATTACACGCATGACGACGAACACGTCATTGACCTATTAAAGCAAAGCATAGAACATGCCAGCCATCATTGATGACATCGCTCATCAAAATTGGCTGGCATGTTTTTTAAGACTTAAATTCGACACTGGTATTCATCAATTGCAAGGTCCATGCGCACATGGGCACCCATGCTCTTCCCCTTCTACCTGAAGGGTACTATGGTCAATGCCAAAGCGGTCGTGCAACAGTCTTTGTGCTTTGTGAAGTACTCGGTCATGTGCTCCTTCCCCTTCGACGGCAATATGCCCGCTTAGCATTAAGACACCTGAAGTAATCGACCAAACGTGGACATCATGCACATCTTTCACTTCGGGAATCCTCATTATTTCTTCTTTCACTTCATCCAAGTCAATCTGCTCAGGCGTGCCTTCCATCAAAACATGGAAGCTCTCCTTCGTCACTCTCCAGCCGCTGATGATAATCAGAATCGCAACTGCGACGCTTGCGATGGGATCTGCAATTCCCCAGTCAAAAAAGTATATCAGCAATGCAGCTGTTATTGCCCCAACCGATCCAAGCATATCTCCCAGTACGTGAAGAAAAGCGCTTCTTACATTCAAGTTCTCATCTTTGTCTCCACTCATCAATATCCATGCTGCGATGATATTGACAATTAACCCAATAACAGAAATCGTCAGCATTCCCATGCTTTGTACTTCGGGAGGATCTGTAAACCGATGGTATGCTTCTACAAATATATAAATCGAAATGATAATTAACGTAAGGCCGTTTAACGCCGCTGCGATGATTTCAAAACGTTTGTAGCCATACGTCTTTGATTGTGTAGCCTTTCTTTCACCAAGCTTGATGGCGAATAAGCTCAACCCAAGTGCAGCCGCATCACTCAGCATATGGCCTGCGTCTGAAAGCAGTGCAAGACTGTTTGTGAGTACCCCGCCAATCACCTCTACAACCATGAAAGTGGCGATTAAAAGAAAAGCCCAGAATAATGCCTTTTTGTTGTTTGTATGACTGTGGCTATGACCGTGGCCATGGCCGTGGCCGTGCGAATGATTATGACCCATATGTGTTCCCCTCCTATTCTAATATATGAATATATGTTCATATATATAATTATGACTCATTTGCAAAATTGGTTCAATATAAAGCTTGTCTTTAATTTAAATACCTTATTATTATGGTTTTTACACCAGAAAAGCGTAAGAGCCTTGATCAGCCCCGATAAGTGCTGGAGGGCCTGACAGTGAAGTCGTTCTTTGACTTCATTGGCAGGACCGAAACGTCTCGAGGAGTTATGAGCCGAAGCTAGACAAGCGACTCGAGGGGCTAGGCGCTGCAGCTGGACCATTTTCGAGGTGAGAACTTTATACTTTCCTATAATAAAAAAATTAAACCGCTGAAAATCAGCGGTTTTGTGTTTTCCTTATAAATACTTGCGATGGATTCCTTTCCCATCATAGGTGTACAGCATCGTCCTGTTCTCTACGATCGTCTCGATATGGCATTTCCTGCCCCAAAGCTGATGGACATACGGCAGTACTTTTTCCAGGTATTTAATGTCCAGCTCGATGCCCTCAAACCCGTGAGTTATATACAACTCCCCATTCTTCAAGTAATCGCCGTCCGTAACGGTCAAATATGGGAATCCGCCATTGACTCTCATGCTGACAAGCTGGTCACGGACTTGTTCCCACGCTTTATCAACGACTTTGTATTCCCGCCCCTGCTTTTGGAAAAGATACATATCTTCACGCATGACTAAATCCTTAGTTAAGTAATTGCGTAAAAATGAAATATCTGATTCGATTTCACGAACTTCAAACATCTTTTCCCGGCCTGACCCTGGTTTTACTCCACGACGTTTCATTTCTTCAGTCGGGTTATTATAACGTTCTTCGATATCTTCAAAAATTTTGATTCCTAAATAATATGGATTGATTCCCGTTTTGGATGGCTGAACGACCCCGGCATTCAATTTTGCAAACTCGATTGATTCGCCGCTCGTCAGGTCCATCTCCCTAAGAATCCGCTGGTGCCAGTAAGAGGCCCAGCCTTCATTCATGATTTTTGTCTCAAGCTGCGGCCAAAAATAAAGCATTTCCTCCCGCATCATGGTCAGTATATCCCGCTGCCAATCCTCCAGCTCCCGGCTATAACTTTCAATGAACAATAATAAATCTTTCTCAGGGCGGGGCGGAAATTTCTTTTTCTTATTAATATCTTTTGACTCTGTCTTTTTGGAATCAAGGTTCCAAAGATCATCGTATGGAGTTGCTGCTGACATTGGTTCTTCTTCCTCGGTCTCGTCTTCCATTGACCACGCAAGCTTCGGTCTCATCAACGAAGGGTCGATATGCTCTTCAATTGCTAATACCGCATCAAGGAATGATTCAACCTGTTGTTTTCCATGCTGGATTTCATATTTGCGGATTCTCTCTGCCGTTGCTGCCATGCTCTCGACCATATCACGCTTGGTATTTTGGAATCGAACATTATTTTTAAAGAAATCACAGTGAGCAAGGACATGGGCAACAATTAACTTGTTCTGAATCAGCGAATTTGAATCCAACAAGAAGGCATAACAAGGATTTGAATTGATAACCAGTTCATATATTTTTGAAAGACCTAAATCGTAGTGAAGCTTCATTTTATGAAATTGCTTCCCAAAGCTCCAATGGGAAAATCTCGTAGGCATTCCATATGCACCAAATGTATAGATGATTTCTGCTGGACATATTTCATACCTCATCGGATAAAAGTCCAGCCCAAAACCTTTAGCGATTTCGGTAATTTCAGAAATGGCATATTCCAGTGACTTTTGATCTTCCGACACCATCTCTCCCCCTTTCACCTCTTACAACAATGTATGAGAAAAAAAGGAGAAAGATGAACAGGTTAAAAACTTTACTGCTGTGGTTGTTCGGTAACTGTAAGGCTCAGCAGCCTGTCATTTTTCAAATCATGTGTAATTTGCACAGTCATGATAACCGGTTTTCCATTCACACTGACTTTGTACTGGAATGAATCAAGCACCTGGCGATCATCTATTTGCTTCCGGCCCATATACTTATAATCTTGTATGGCTTCACCAGGAAAATCCTCTTTAATCACTGCAGTAGCGATCCTTCCATACTTTTCGTAATCAGGCCTTTGCGCACTAATATCTACCTTTAAAATTCCAAGTAACAAGAACAACAATACCACCATAGCGACAAAATACTTTTTCATAATACGCTCCTTTTTGACTGTTTTGTTTCTTCAATAAGTAGTGACCTCAAGTTCATTGGAATGCCCAATTATACAGGTAAAACTTGAAAACCCCTGTAAACAAGTTCGTCCAACATTTTCTGAGGAAGTTCCTGCGGCAATTCCATATAATATTATCAACTCCTCATAAGGAGGATTGGATATGACTAAAACGGATTACGATCGTGCTTTATATTACACGCACCGGTCCCAATGGGATAACTTGCTCATCCTTATGGTCAGGACAGAAGACCAGTTCCTGGCCAAGAAGATTGAACATTTTCTCCACGCTTACAACTTTGAAAAAGATTATGCTGTCATTGAAAAACGCCTGTATTCCCTGCTAAGATATATCGACCACGCAAATGAAGCCGCCGGCGATGACTACCTGGAAACCGCTGTAACCGGCTCGATTTAACAAGAGAATTCCACCAAAAAAATAACACGGCCACCTATATTAAGGTGCCGTGTTTATTGATTATTATGCTGATTCCCATTGTTAATTAATGGTTGATCTAACTCAAGCAGAGGGCGGTTCCTGGTCAACGAGGCGATTCCTGACAGCATATAGCGCTGCCTGAGTCCGATCTGCCAATTCCAATTTTGCCAGGATATTGGACACATGCGTTTTGACTGTTTTTTCCGTAATATACAATGATGCTGCAATCTCTTTATTGCTTTTGCCGCTGGCGATTTCTTTCAGCACCTCCAGCTCACGCCTTGTAAGCTCATCAAGAAGTTTCTTTTCATGGCGGCTATTGCCGGATAGATGCTTTAAAACGAGTGATGTTGCTTTTGGATGCAGCTGATTTTCACCATCCATGATCCTGAATATTGCTTTTACCAGTTCATCTGGCTGGATATCTTTAAGCTGATAGCCAGATGCACCTGCCTCGATGGCTGGAATCACATGTTCCTGATCTGCAAAGCTGGTCAGCATCATGATATTAATAAATGGGTTCTCTGCCTTAATGATCTTCGTTGCCTCAATCCCGTTCATAACCGGCATGATTAAATCCATTAAAATAATGTCCGGTTTCAATGTCCTCGCAAGCTCAACAGCTTCCTTTCCATTCCCTGCTTCCCCGACAATCTCTATCTGTTCCTGTGTCCTAAGGAAAAAAACCAACCCTCTTCTTACGACATGGTGGTCATCCGCAATCAAGATTTTTATTGCCATCCCCCTTTACCCCCTTTGAGTTATATCGGGATCCTTACAGTAATCACTGTTCCTTCACCAGGTTTACTGAGAATTTGAAGCTTCCCCCCGAGCGAGAAAGCCCTCATTTGCATGCTTTTCAAACCTAGTGATGGAAGTTCCTTTTCTGGATTAAAATTAAAGCCTGTTCCATCATCCTGAATCGTCATTTCTGCTAGTCCACTGGATGTATCCAGTGTTAAGTGAACAAGTTCGGCCAAAGAATGTTTTTTGCAGTTGGCAAGCGCTTCCTGACCGATTCTCCAAAGAGCTTCTTCCACTTTCCCTGGAAGGCTTGAAACACCAATTACATTGGTTTCAAGTGGCAAGTCCAGCATCTCCGCATAACCCGACAGCGCGCAGATGATCCCGTTCTCAAGACCACGGGGGCGCAATTGCCAGATCAGTGCCCTCATCTCTCCTTGAGCTTCCTGCGCCAAATCCTGTATATAAGAAAAAGTTTCTTTCAGTTCAGGAGTATTCGCCATTTCTGTGCCCGCCCTTGCCGTCAAACTCAGTGAAAAAAGGAGCTGGTTCACTGAATCATGCAAATCCCTTGCCAGGCGGTTCCGCTCAGCTGCCAGCGCGAGTTCCTGCTCCTGCTGGGCAAGCCTTATCCTTTTAATTGCCGTCCCAATCTGGAATGCAATTGCCTCAAGCAAGGCGAGTTCATCTTTTTTGAAGTGGGTTTTATGTGGTGAGCCTACATTCATTACTCCGAACTTTTCATCTCCCGCTCTTAACGGAACAGTCGCATGGTGAGTCAAACCATTCGTTTCGCCACTTTTATTATTTATTGCATCCTCGAGTCTTTTACATTCAAAGATATTCGTCGCTGTATTTAATCTTCCATCATTATATCGGTCGACACACCAGCAGCCTCCCTCGCACATTGGAGCGAAATTGTCCATGGATAATGCAGGCGGCAACTCAACCTTTGCAGCCAGCTGGTAGTCGCCGTGGGTGTCAATCAGAAAGATCCAGCCTGTCTCAAGTCCTGTTATATGCAGCAGCCTTCTCAATACCTCTGCCAGAACAGTATTAAGCTCTGTGCCCTCGTTCAATAGCTCAGCTATTTCCTTTAAAATCCCGACATCTGAATTCGCTTTATCCCCGGTCATCCAATCCCCCCATTTCATATATTATATCTCTAATCGGAAAATTCCGCTTTTGAAAAAAGTCTGATTTCCCTCTCATTCAAAAGTCGTAGTTCTCCACTTGGTGTCTCTTATAGAACAAAAAGCGCAAGCGCCTCGTTCAGCCCCGACAAGCGCTGGAGGGCCGACCGGTGAAGTCGTTCTTTGACTTCATTGGGCGGACCAAAACCGAAAAGTATAGCCGACTGTCCAGAAACGCAGAAACTGGAGACTCCGCCAAAGAAGCGCTTTTTGCTTCTGCCGGCGGAGTTGAAGTTTCGGAGTTTCTAGGAGGCGACACTAGACAAATCGAAAAGCGGAGGCGACTGCCCAGCTCCGACAAGCGTTGGAGGGCCTGACAGTGAAGTCGCTCTTTGACTTCATTGGCAGGACCGAAACGTCTTGAGGAGTTAGGAGCCGCAACTAGACAAGCGACTCGAGGGGCTAGGCGCTGGAGCTGGATTAAGATAACCCCTATAGTTATCCACAACGAATTTATTTTATGATTTCCTAAGCAAAAAAAAATCCGAAGAGGGAATTCCTCTTCGGACTCTGCATTAAGCAATCGGGTAATTCTGGACAAGCGGGTGGATGACGATTTCATCAATCAGCATATGTTTAGGAGCAGATGCCATATAGACAACTGCGTTCGCGATGTCCTCTACTTTAAGCCAATCATGTTTTTCTGGCAGACCCTGTTCTGAGTCTGCGAAATATGTGTCAACCATTCCTGGATTAATGGTACCAACACGGATTCCGTATTCCCTGACTTCCTGCGCAAGTGCCCCGCTGAAGCCTTGGACAGCGTACTTCGAAGCAGTATAAGCGCTTCCGTTTGGTATCGTGTATCTGCCAACATCAGAGGATATAGTGATAATCGTGCCTGATTTACGCTCCTTCATATGAGACAGCACGGCTTTCGCACCAAGGAATACCCCCTGGACATTCACTTCAAATAGCTTTTTCCATTCCTCAACCGTCACTTCCTCGGCCAGTTTGAAAAAACCGATTCCGGCATTATTGACAAGTACATCAACCTGACCGAATGCTTCAACCGTTTTTTCAACGAGGTTTTTCACCTGCTGCTCATCGCTGACATCAGTCTGGACCGCAATGACATCAGAAAAACCCTTCTGTTTCAACTCTTCCGCAGTTTTGTTGATTTCATCAGAGCTTCCTGCAACCGCAAGTTTCATTCCCTGTTCAGCCAATTTCACGGCGATTTCCTTGCCGATTCCTCTCGATGCACCTGTGACGATTGCGACTTGTTCTTTTAACAATGTGATTACTTCCTTTCAGCTGTTTATCTTAGTTGATTTACAGGCTCTTTGCTGCATCCATTTTCTTTTCAACTACCTCCATGAAATCCTGTTCGACTTTTTGGAGTTTCTGCTTGCTTTCAGCCAGGCTCTTGTCGTTCACACCAAAATAAAACTTGATCTTTGGCTCAGTCCCAGATGGGCGAAGGCACATCCATGTGCCATCCTCAAGATAATATTTGATGACGTTTGAAGAAGGAAGCTGTATTTTTTCTTCCTCGTTGTTTTCATTCACTCTTACACTTGTTAGATAATCTTCCACTGCCGTTACTTTCAATTCACCAAGTTGCTTAAGCGGCTCCTTGCGGAAGACTCCAAGTGTCTTCTGAATTAATTCCGCACCCTCTTTTCCTTTTAAAGTAAGGGAACGAAGTCCTTCCTGGTAGTAACCATACTCTTCAAATACACTAAGAAGCGCTTCGTACAAAGACATGCCCTTCTTTTTATAATATGCGCTAACCTCGACAGCTAGCATTGCCGCCTGGACTGCATCTTTATCCCGGGCAAAGTCGCCGATTAAGTATCCATAGCTTTCTTCATAGCCAAACAGGAATTTATATTCTCCTGAGTCTTCATATTGTTTAATTTTTTCAGCTATAAACTTGAATCCAGTCAGTACATCGATTGTATCGACTCCGAATGACGAAGCGATTTTGCGGCCAAGTTCGGATGTAACGATTGTTTTGAACACTGCTCCATTGGCTGGTAAAGTTTCTTTCTCCTGCTTTTGCGTCAGAATATAATGCAGCAGCAACGCTCCCGTCTGGTTTCCTGTCAGGACAACATACTCCCCATCTGGATCTTTAACAGCGATACCAAGACGGTCAGCGTCCGGATCTGTTGCGATCAACACATCCGCATCGATTTTCTTTCCTTCACGAATTGCCAGCTCAAATGCAGCATGCTCTTCTGGATTCGGGCTTTTTACGGTAGAAAACTCAGGATCAGGAAGCTCCTGTTCCTTTACTACTTTGACATTCTGGTATTTCAGGTTTGTCAGGATATCGCGGACCGGTCTATTGGCAGTACCATGCAAAGGTGTGAATACCACTTTTACATCGGCTTCATCTGCCAGCGTCGGATTTTCAGATATCGTCATCAGTTTCTCAAGATAAGCGCGGTCCACTTCAGAACCAATCATCTTGATCAAGCCTTTTTCCTTCAACTCTTGCTCGTCCATTACCTCGATTGATAGCTCATTCTCGATTTCGTTCACCTTCGAAATCACTTCATCTGCGCTATCTGGAGGCAGCTGGCCGCCATCAGGACCATATACTTTATAGCCATTATATTCAGGTGGGTTATGGCTGGCAGTAATGACGATTCCAGAATAAGCATGCAGGTGACGCACCGCGAATGACAGCTCCGGCGTAGGTCGCAGTTCTTCAAAAACATATGTCTGGATACCGCGTGTTGCCAATGTCTTTGCGGCTTCCATGGCAAATTCAGGTGATTTATGGCGGGAATCATAAGCGATCGCTACACCACGCTGCTTCGCTTCATTCCCTTGTTCTTCTATGTATGCTGCCAGGCCGGCTGATGCCTTGCGTACAGTATATAAGTTCATCCGATTGGTTCCAGCGCCAATCTCTCCGCGCATGCCACCAGTCCCGAATTCCAGGTTTTTATAAAAAACTTCCTCTAAATGCTTCTCGTCTTCTTTAAATGAGTCAAGCTCAGTTTTAAGCTCCGGGTCCAATCCCGTAAAACCAAGCCATTTCTCGGCTTTCTTTTTCCAATCCATCAAATGACCTCCAGTAAATAAGATTTGAATCTTACAGCTAATTATAAAACAAGATAGAGTCGGATTGATAACTTTTGTAATTTGTTTTTATATCATTTCAGTGATTTGTGAATTTACGTCCCATATTGGTGACCTCTTTTTCTTGTTTCTGGGATTTTAGGGCTCCAATGGGCTCTATTGGTGACCTCTTTTTCCGTTTTCCAGGATTTTAGGGCTCCAATGGGCTCTATTGGTGACCTCTTTTTCTGGTTTCTGAGATTTTAGGACACCAACCGCCTTTATTAGTGACCTCTTTCAACGGTTGATGGGATTTCCTGTTTGCAAGTTAGAAGTCGAAATGATTAACGAGTAGGCTCTCTGCCAATTCCAATTCCACTGAAAAACACCCGGGGAATCCAGCTCTCTTTATCCCCAGGTGCTGCAAATTATCCTGCTTCTACTTCTTATATTGAATCCGATAAATATCGTGCCTGCGGTCTTTCAGCTGGCGGACTGTGCCGTCCTGGCGCTGGCGGCGCAGGATTTCGAGGTCGACATCACCGATCATGACCATTTCGATATTCGGGTTCGTTTCACCGACAATCCCATCCCTTGCGAATTCGAAATCAGATGGTGCGAATATCCCGGACTGGGCATATTGGATATCCATATTTTCTGTTTGCGGCAGGTTGCCGACTGTACCAGAAATAACGGTGTATACCTGGTTCTCGACCGCTCTTGCCTGTGCGCAGTAACGGACCCGCAAGTATCCCTGGCGATCCTCCGTGCAAAACGGGGTGAAAATGATTTTGGCTCCCATATCAGTGGCAATCCTCGCAAGCTCTGGGAATTCGATATCATAACAAATTTGAATCGCGATTTTGCCGCAGTCTGTATCGAATACCTTTAATTCGTCGCCGCGGCTGATACCCCACCATCTGCGCTCATTTGGCGTAATATGAAGCTTGTATTGTTTGTCGATTGTGCCGTCCCGACGGAAAAGGTAAGAAATATTATAAATCTCATCATCTTCTTCTTTTACCAGATGCGAGCCGCCAATGATGTTGACATTGTATCGGACTGCCAAATCGGTGAAAAGTTCAATGTATTGCTCTGTGTATTCAGTCACTTTGCGCACAGCGAGAGAAGGTGATTTCTCATCCATGAAGGACATAAGCTGTGTTGTGAAGATTTCAGGGAATACCGCAAAATCTGAGCCAGCATCCGCAGCAACATCCGTAAAATATTCAACCTGACGTGCCAAATCTTCAAATGACTTGATTTTTCTCATCATATACTGGACAACGCAAATCCGGACTGGGTTGCTGGTTTTATAGAATCTCTTCGATTTTGGCTGGTAGTCAACATTGTTCCATTCCATTAATGTCGCGTACTTATTGGACTGGAGGTCATCCGGCAAATAATTAGGATTGATCCTCATCAGCGTGAAGTCATTCCTCAGCTGGAATGAGAGTACCGGGTCATAGATTTTATGCGATGCGACCTGCCGTACATATTCACGAGGTGACATTTCTTCCGCGTGTAAATGGTAATTCGGGATCCTGCCGCCGATGATGATACTTTTCAGGTTCATTTGCCTTGCAAGATCCTTCCTTGCTTCATACAAACGGTAGCCAACCTTCATTCTCCTGAATTCAGGATGAGTCATGACTTCAATTCCATATAAGTTATACCCCTCTGGATTATGGTTCGTAATGTAGCCTTCGTCTGTGACGTCGTCCCAGCTGTGGCGGTCATCGTATTCATCAAAGTTTATTATCAGACTTGAGCAGGAACCAACTACTTTTCCATCATATTCTGCAACAAATTGGCCTTCCGGAAAGATTTCAAGATGGCTCTCCAGCTGATCGCGTTTCCACGGGTTCATTCCCGGAAAGCAACTGTTCTGCATTTTGATGATTTCATCGATATCCTCTTGCTTCGTGTTGCGGATAATCATTCTTTTTTCAAATTTGGACAAATCCAATTCACTCATATAATCCTGCATCCTTTCAATAAGAAAAATTTGCTTATTTTAATTACTTCTTATGTAAAAAACGAACAACTTCAAAAAACATCATTATATCCCTTTACCCTAAATCGATCGGTTATAACTCTTTGATTAGCTTCTCCTTTTATATTGGGAAAAATTATTTCACATAATGTTAATTGAAATATTTTATTACATTCCTTAAGATGTAATGAGAGATAAGTGTTTCTTTTATATAAAATGTTTAAATAGAGATTACATAGCTTAGGGGAGATTAGCTTGAAAGAGACGAAAAAAGATTCCAGGGAGTCGTTTTTATTTGCGGCCTGGGCTACATCGATCATCGCCATGTTCGGCAGTTTGTATTTCTCGGAAATCCGCCAGTATGAGCCTTGTCTGCTATGCTGGTATCAGCGCATCCTGATGTATCCTTTTGCCTTGATACTGGGGATTGCTGTTGTCAAAAAAGATTATAAGATTTCCTTTTATACCATGATTATGGCAGCTGTCGGCGGATTGATATCACTGTATCATTATTCATTGCAAAAGGTGCCATTCATGGCTGACAATGCTGATACTTGCGGGAGAGTACCTTGTACAGGCCAATATATCAATTGGTTTGGTTTTATCTCAATCCCATTCCTGGCTTTAACTGCATTTATCATTATTTTTTCTTTAAGCCTGATGATCTGGAAGAAATCTAAGGAGGAAGCGTAAATTGAAAAAGATCATTGTTTTTCTATTAATTATCATTGGATTATTCGCAGCATTATTTTTTCTAAATAAAGCGCAAAATGAGGAAAAAGCTGAAGGAAATCCTTACGGGAAGGACACTCTTCATCCTGAAACCGTCAAACAGCTGGATGATCCGAACTATCAAAATATCATCCTGCCTGAAGAGCTGGATAAAAAAATTGAAAACGGTGAGGATGTTACCGTGTATTTCCACAGTCCAACCTGCCCTCACTGCGTTCGTACCACTCCTATTGTTGCACCTCTAGCAAAGGATATGGGTGTTGATCTTGTTCAATATAACCTTTTAGAGTTTGAACAAGGCTGGAAGGATTATGGTATCGAATCGACACCTACAATTATACAGTACAAGGACGGAAAAGAAGTCAACAGAGTTGTTGGCTACCAGGAAGAAGCGACTTTCGAAACTTGGTTCAATGAGAATACCTTAAAATAACGTCAAAACGCCTGCGATTCGCAGGCGTTTTCATTTAGATTTGCTTATAATGTTTCTCGCTCTTAAAGCAACAGTCTATTGGCGGCTTTCGTATAGGTACTGATATAATCTAGATGGACATGCTTGGAGTCAGAAAACTGACTGTAATTAAATGGGAAACAGATTCCGTAATCTGTCAATGTCTGTACATTTTTTCGGAACATCGACTGATATTTTTCAGGAATATGGCCAGACTCCAAAATAGAGATCAATGTCTGCATGCTTGTGATTACCTGGAAAGCATCACCAAGTGTACTGAATCTCTCGAACTGCTCGGGTCTTGTATGTAATACTTCAAGCCTTTCAAATTCATGAATGTCTTCATCGGAAAAGTACAATGGAAAAATATCAGTATAAAAATACCTTGCCAGTTCTACTACTTTCTCTTCTTGTCCGGGAGTAGACGCAAAAACAATTTTCAATGATCGACCCACCTTTTTTAACCCTTTGTAATCTATTCGTAATATATATACCTAGAATAACATATCCATTCCATTTTTCTGGGTGGTAATTATGACCATGCATGCGGTAAAAGTTGACAGATTCCTAATAAATACAAGCAAGTTTATATAAGAATTTTTCATAAATCTAAATTACCAAGTCAGGAGACAATTATGATTCACACGAACAAAAAAGGCGAATGGTTTGAACTGGTCATTCCCGCTGAATGGGAAAGGCTCACTCTTGAAACACTTTTCAAGGACTTTTGGAAAGCTCCGAAAAAATTGGTCCATCATATAAGGATGGACAAGAACGTGCTGATTAACGGAAATGTTCCTGATTGGACACTCCCGCTCAAAAAGAACGACCGCTTAAGCATGAAGCTTTTTACTGAAGAAGAGGTTACCGTCATCCCTGAATACCTGAATGTTGATATAATCTATGAGGATGACCATCTCATCATATTCAATAAGCCTGCCGGAATGGATACTCATCCAAACGAGAGCGGCCAGGGTGGCACTCTGGCGAACGAAGCTGCTTACCATATGCAGTCCAATGGAGAGATTACCCGCCCCCGTCATATACATAGGCTCGACCGGGAGACGACGGGTGCAGTGCTATTTGCCAAAAACCCCCTTATCACAGCTATTCTCGATAAAATGCTTGAGGAACGTGCCATTAAAAGGACATATTTGGCTTTGGCTGACGGGATCATCAGACAGAAAAAAGGAACTATCAATAAACCAATAGGCCGTGACCGTCATCATCCAACAAGAAGAAGAGTTTCGGAAACAGGCCAGCAGGCCAGCACCCACTTTAAAGTACTAGATCAAATGAAACAGAAAGACCTGACCCTTGTCCAATGCATACTGGATACCGGCAGGACCCATCAAATCCGGGTACATTTCAGCGCGATTGGACATCCGCTGGCAGGTGACAGCCTCTACGGCGGAAGCGATACATTTCACAGGCAAGCGCTGCATGCGGTAAAAATGGAATTCACCCATCCGTTTACACAGGAAAAAATAATATGCCACGCACCTTTTATCGACCAATCACCGATATTTATTAATATTGATCCATATGAGATTTAAAATTTTTCAGCCTAGCCTTTAAATCCACAAAAAAAAATCCTTCCGAAGCCGGAAGGATTTTTTCTCTATTAGTCAGCTTTACGCATGCTCTTCATTACAAGGCTGACGATGAATACTAATGCAATCGCACCAATCAATGCCGGGACAATCGCAAAGTCAGCAACTACTGGTCCCCAATCTCCTAAGATTGCTTGTCCAATCCAAGCACCTACGAAACCAGCGATGATGTTACCGATAATTCCACCAGGAATATCTCTACCTAAAATTAATCCTGCTAACCACCCAATAATACCACCAATAATTAATGCCCAAAGAAAACTCATCATAATGTTATTCCTCCTTAAAAATGTAGATGTATTTTACAAGTAGTAATAGTGCTAAGGGGTTTTACACCCTATTAAAGAGTTCAAACTGCAGTGATGTAAAATTAGCTATGCTGATTTTCATTGCTTCCCGGGAGCTAAACAGCTTGCTCTAACCTTATATTACCTCAATTTCCATGGTGTTAAACCAAGGGGTTCTGCAGTCTAACAAGCAGTGCTCTAAGATGTTGAATCATGTTGCTTTCTGCTTGTACACCTACATTACCACCCATAGATTATTTTAAAACCTTCAAAGTGATATTTTAGTTTTCAACATTTATCACGCAGTATTCTCTTTCTTTTAATGTATCCATTTCGCAAAATAAAAAACGGACTGATTTATATTCAGTCCGTCATTGTGAAAAATTTTCATTTAAAAAGCTTCCATAAACAGATATATATTCCCTGCATCAAAATTCAATATGGTCAGGATCGGCCCCAAAACGCTGGTCCTTATTAAGTCCATTCATCTCTTCAAGCTCTTTTTGATTTAGCTGAAAATCAAATATATCTGCGTTTTCTTTTAATCTTGACGGTGTGACTGATTTAGGAATTGGGATGATTTGATTCTGCAGGTGCCATCTTAAAATGACCTGTGCAGGGGTCTTGCCGTGCTGTGCAGCAATCTTACCAATCACAGGTTCCTCAAGGAATCTCCCTCTGGATAGTGGCGACCACGCTTCTACTTTGATTTCATTTTGCTGACAGAAGTCCCTCAGTTCAACCTGGGACAACAACGGATGAAGTTCTACCTGATTGATAACCGGTTTTTCAGCAGCATGGCTCAGAAGGTCTTGCAAATGATGTATTTTAAAATTGCTGACACCTATCGCCTTCACCCTGCCTTGGCGATACAATTCTTCAAGAGCGCGCCACGTTTCTAAGTATTTTCCTTTTACAGGCCAATGGACGAGATATAGATCCAGATAATCCAGCCCTAATCTCTCCATGCTGTCATCGAAGGCCTTAAAAGTATTTTCATATCCCTGCTCCGAATTCCAGACCTTCGTTGTGATAAACAACTCGTCCCTTGGGATCCCGCTGTTTCGGATGCCCTGACCAACACCCTCTTCATTCTGGTAAAAAGAAGCTGTATCTATGAGCCGGTAGCCAAGGTCAAGCGCAGTATGAATCGTTTTTTCGATTTGTCCACCTTCCTCGACTTTATATACACCAAGGCCAAAAGCCGGCATTTTCACTCCATTATGTAATTTAATCGTCTCAACAATGCTCACCGTGAATTCTCCTCCTTATTTACTCCATTCTATTCCTCTATAAACTCGAATACAAATCAAAACGGCTGCCAATCTGACAGCCGCCAAATCTATATAAACGGCTCATCGGCCGAAATTTTTCGTTTTAATTAATCTTTAAGTTCCCGGCAAAAATTTGTCCTAAACAGCAGGACAATACAATTTTCAAAAATGGGCTTATCTTTATTATTTTTTTACGTAAAAAAGCCCGGGACAGACTCCCGGACTTCATGTTGTTTAAAATTATTTAATTTTGTCAATTGCACCAATCAGCCTTTTTTCGATGTCTGCCGCAATGGCCTGCAGGTCATCATTCTCCACAAATTTAATCAGTTCCGTCGGCTTTGGCATGCCGACCTTGGTCGTACCATTATCTTTATATACTACAATTTTGCAAGGGAGAAAATAGCTCACGATAGGATTCTTTTCAAGTACTCTCTTTGCTTCATGCGGATTGCACACTTCAAGGATGATATAGTCACCGTCAAGCTCCACACCTTTACCAGCTAATGTTTCCTTCATATTCAGAGACCAAAGGACACCAAATTTCTCATCTTTCAAGCTTGCTTCGAGTGCTGATACTGCTTCATTCATTGACTTGTCCACTTCAATTGTATGATGGAACATGTTCATCTCTCCTTTCGAATTTAACAACTACCTCATATTTGCAGTGGATAAACCACTATAGGTATTGTAAATATTGTGCCATAGGAAAAAACCGCCGTACACTATTTTGCATTCCGGCGGTAAAATTGGGCTTATAAGATGGTTCTCCACCTTATTCTTAGTCGCTGCTTAAGACCTTTCCTGCAGCTCAGAAATCTCAACAGTTGTCCTTTCTTCCAATGGCCCGCGCAGATGGACAGTGGCAGTGCGTCCGTCTTCGTTTAAATGGTCAATCCACACGGATGCACCGTTATAAGTGACATCTATTTCTGCAGACGATGATAGTATTTGTCTTATACGATTCAAATCCATATTCTTACCTCCGCAATCAAATTTTCTCCACTATTTTAGCTAGAAGCATTTCTTTTTATTCGCTTTGGAGAATTATATATGCCTGATTGCCACAGAAAGGTGGAAGTTTACGTTAAAATAAGAAAAAAACCATAAAATTTCAGGAGGCCATTATGCCTGATTGGTCATATCACCCATTATTCAAACCATGGCTGTCCATTTTGCCCGGGAATGCAGGACGGGAATTTATCCACCGCGGAATGTCCACCATCGCAAAGGTTCCAGGGGGCAGATCCTTCATCGAGTTTCTTGGACATATGTCTCCCTCGGAGAAATTGCACCGCAATCTGTTTGGTCTTCATTTCAATAGCCCGGTTGGGTTAAGCGGGAAGATTGACCCGCAATTATCCGGAATTGAAGCCTTCCCGAATCTTGGCTTTGGTGCAATTGAAGTTGGTCCCATTGCAAAATTTCCGAGAAAGCCCAGAACAGCAGCATCTCTTTCAAAAACAAATGATGCCTTGATCCTGCCTGAATTTGCCGAAACGATTGGACTAATCGCCACGAAAAACAAACTAACAATATCACGGGCAGTGCCGATCCTGATTCGGCTAGAAGAACCACTAATCATTGCTGAGCATTTAAAAGATGCTGGAGATGTCTTCATAATTGAAATTGATTCAATTGAAAGCATCGATGATCTCACTCATATAAAAACGGTTCTAGAAGACAAGCCTATCCTTTTAGCTATTAGGCATTCTTCTGCTGCTGACAGTCTTTTGAAGCTTAAATCAGCCAGTCATATTGTGGATGGAATCATGATTGAAGAAGACCGTATTTTAACAGACAGTAAACAGGTTTTGTCACTTCAGCAAACAGAAGGAATGATACATGCTCTGAACATTATAAAAAATGAATTCGATATACCTGTCGTTACCTCTGGAGGCGTTGCTGAACCCTCCGATGCCCTCGCCCTTATAAAGGCAGGTGCTGAACTGGTCTTTTTATCCGGGGGATATGTGGCATCAGGACCGGGTTTGCCAAAAAGGATAAATGAAGCGCTTCTTGACGAACTAGGAGACGGGAGGAAAGAGCTTCCTGGCTGGATCTGGTATTGGCTGTTCGGACTTTTCATCCTGCTTGGAGGTGCCTTGGTCTTATTCTTCAGTTTCACGAAGGTCATCCTCTTCTATGATGAAGCATTCATGCAAATGACCAGGCTGGAATTGATGGCGTACAATCCCAATCTTTATAAATTCATGTCGCATGACAGGATGACACTTGCAGGTACGATGATTTCCGGAGGCATTATCTATATGCAGCTTGCGCGCCATGGCATTCGCTATGGAATCCATTGGGCAAAAAGAGCTTTTGATATCGGGGCGATTACAGGATTCCTAGGAATCATGCTTTTTCTTGGATTCGGTTATTTCGACTGGCTGCACGGTTTATTCTGGCTCACACTGCTTCCTTTTTACATTAAGGGCTACAAAAAAACAAGCTCAGCAAATCAATCGCCTTCATCAAAAAACCGCACAAACCATTTAGCCTGGAAAAAAGCAATATATGGCCAGCTATTGTTTGTCATCCTCGGGTTTTCCTTTGTTCTGGGCGGGTTTGTCATATCGACAATTGGTACGACATATGTGTTTGTTGATACCGACCTAAAATATATCTGCATGACACCAGATCAGTTGAATGCGCTGAACGAAAAACTGATCCCAGTCATTGCGCATGACCGTGCGGGCTTTGGCAGCGCACTCTTCAGTGTTGGTTTGCTTGTACTAACACTGTCGCTGTGGGGATTCCATGAAGGATCTGCCTGGGTTTGGAGAACATTCTTAATAGGAGGAATTCCCGCTTTTACAGCAGGAATTTTCACGCATCTTTATATAGGTTACATTGATTTTATCCACCTGCTGCCAGCCTATTTCGCACTCGCACTTTACCTTGGAGGCTTGTTCCTGACGAGAGATTATTTTAAAAAAGATGATTCTAGAGGCTGCAGCCAAAACCTGTAAATGGTTTCTTGTCTGCAGTCTTTTTTCATCTCTGCCAGATGAGGGATATCTTTACCCGAGTACGCGACCCTTTGTTAATAGATCCTCTCGCATTGAGGAACAATATAACTCTTATGTTATTTACCTTTAAATAATAATTCTCTGATCTAAATAATATGATTTTCTTTATTTTCCCCCTTGTAAAATATCCTAAAAACGAATATTATATTATTTGTGTTTAAAAATCGTTCGTATTTCTGGAGGAACTCATGTTTAAATTAAAAGAGAACAACACGAATGTAAAAACAGAAATGATGGCCGGTATTACGACCTTTTTCACAATGGTTTATATCGTAGTCGTCAATCCTATCATCCTGGCTGATGCCGGCGTTCCATTTGAGCAAGTTTTTACAGCGACAATCATTGCCGCAGTCATCGGTACGCTGTGGATGGCCTTATTTGCTAATTATCCAATCGCAATCGCTCCTGGAATGGGGCTTAACGCTTACTTTGCCTACTCTGTGGTTGGCAACAACCAGAACATTTCATATGAGACAGCCTTCGCTGCTGTATTTATCGCGGGATTAATATTTGTCATCCTGTCCCTGACTCCATTCCGTGAGAAGTTGATTGAAGCAATTCCAGCCAACTTAAAGCACGGAATCACCGCAGGTATTGGACTTTTCATTGCATTTATCGGTTTGCGACTTACAGGAATCATTACCGACCACCCATCGAACCTGGTAGGACTTGGGGACCTGCATTCCCCATCTGCAGTGCTGGCGTTGATTGGTCTTGCAGTCACGCTTGTCTTAATGGTGCTTAAGGTGAATGGAGCATTGTTCCTGGGAATGGTCGTCACTGCATTGATCGCCTTCTTCACAGGCCAATTGGACTTCAAAGAAGGATTCATGTCAATGCCATCACTTCCTGAAGGCATGATTGTCCTCAATCCATGGACAGCATTGATGGATGTCGTACAAAACAGCTTATACGCAGTTGTCTTTTCTTTTATCCTTGTAACAATCTTTGATACTACGGGTACAATGATCGGTGTAGCCCACCAGGCAGGCTTGATGAAAGGAAATTCAATGCCGCGTGCAAGAGAAGCATTGCTGTCTGACTCGATCGCAACTGCCGCCGGTGCTATGTTCGGAACGAGTCCGACGACAGCTTACATTGAATCATCTTCAGGTGTGGCTGCAGGAGGACGTACCGGTCTTACTTCGCTAACCGTAGCCGGTCTTTTTATCGCAGCTGCTTTCTTCGGACCGCTTGTGAGCGCGGTTTCTGGTTTATCAGCTATTACTGCTCCAGCTTTGATTATTGTCGGAAGCCTGATGATGGGCAGTATTTCACAAATCAGCTGGGACGAGCTTGACGAAGCATTCCCTGCTTTCCTGATCATCTTGAGCATGCCGCTTACTTCAAGCATCGCAACCGGCATCGCGCTTGGATTCATTTCCTACCCTTTACTGAAAGTAGTGAAAGGGCAATGGCGTGATGTTCATCCGCTACTTTACGTTTTTGCGGTGCTGTTCTTTTACCAGCTTGCATTCCTGCCTCACTAATGAAAAGCGCAAGCGCCTTGGTCAGCCCCGACAAGCGCTGGAGGGCCTGACAGTGAAGTCGTTCTTTGACTTCATTGGCAGGATCGAAGCGACTCGAGGGGCTAGGCGCTGGAGCTAGACACTAATCTAAGTTCAAAAGTGACACTTAAAGTAAGACCGGAACCTGCCGTTTGGAAGGTTCTTTTTTTATGTCATGTTCTAACACTTGTCTTTTTACATAGAAATAATTGGAGAAGGACAAGGCTGGTGATAATGAATGACTGGGAAAGTTCTTGCTGTACTTGTAGGAAGTATATTGCTTGGAGTAGGAGTGAATGGGTTTCTCGTCCCACACCATCTCCTGGACGGCGGCATGATCGGCATTGGGTTGATCATTCATTATTTTTATGGATTTCCTACAGGCCTTACAATGATCCTCCTGAGTATCCCTCTTTACGTATTGGCTTGGATATTGGAACGGAAATACTTTTTTCATAGCTTGAATGGATTGTTGGTATCAAGCTTTTTCATTGATCTGTTCGCACCCGTTGAAAAAGGAATCCACCTGGGCATCGTCCCAAGCGCAATCCTGGGAGGTATATTGGTCGGCTGCGGAATTGGTTTGATGCTCCGCTATGAAACAAGCACTGGCGGGACGGATTTATTAGCCCAATTGGTTCATAAATTTTTTCCCGTTAATGTCGGAATCTTGATTTTCCTAATAGATGGAATAGTAGTTTTGTCGGGGTTGAAGATAATTGGAATGGAAAAATTCATGTATTCGCTGCTTACGATTACATGTGTGGGATTGATGACCTCATTGTGTGTGATAAAAAGAGAGACTGTTCATTGATTCTTTCTAAAAAAAATCAGAAAGCCAGCCAAGGTTCTCTCTTGGCTGGCTTCTTAGCAATTTTAAGCTTCTGCTTCGATTTTTTGATTCATATCCGTATAGACAACAGGATCTATTTCTTTGGTGATCTTGCTTGTCAAAATACCGGATGTCATTGCACCGCTGACATTTACTGCTGTGCGTCCCATATCAATCAATGGTTCGATTGAAATGAGCAAGCCGGCAAGGGCAACTGGCATGTTCAATGCTGAAAGCACGAGTAACGCTGCAAATGTTGCACCGCCTCCGACTCCGGCAACGCCGAAGGAACTGATGGCTACAATCGCTATCACTGTTGCGATGAAGGAAGGTGTTAATGGATCAACACCTACAGTCGGCGCAATCATGACTGCAAGCATTGCTGGATAAATCCCCGCACAGCCATTTTGTCCGATTGATAATCCGAAGGAACCAGCAAAGTTCGCAATCCCCTCAGGAACTCCAAGCGAGCGCTGTGTTTTGATATTCAATGGCAATGCCCCGGCACTCGTTCTGGAAGTGAAGGCAAACGCGAGAACAGGGAATGCTTTTTTAATATATGTGATTGGATTCAAACCAGCAATCGTCAATAATAATAAGTGGATGATGAACATAACAGCAAGAGCTACATATGATGCAGCTACGAATTTACCCAATTTCAGGATTGCATCAAAATCGCTTAATGCAACTGTCTTTGTCATGATGGCAAGAACACCATATGGAGTCAGGCGCAAGATCAGCGTGACTACTCTCATGATGACCGCATAGAAAGCATCAACAATTTTGGCAAAAAGCTCTGCCTGTTCAGGAGACTTCCTCCTGACTCCGAGAAAGGCGATTCCTAAGAATGCCGCAAATATTACGACAGAAATTGTAGACGTCGGGCGTGCACCCGTAAAGTCAAGAAATGGGTTAGCAGGCAATAGATCAAGAATTTGCTGCGGCATCGTACGCCCTTCAATTCCCCCATAGGTTTCCTCAAGCTTCTCAGCACGTGCTTGCTCCGCCTCACCCTGTGTGATTTGTACAGCCTCAAGGTCGAAACCAACAGCAGTAGCGATACCAACCGCAGCGGCAACAGCTGTTGTGCCAACCAGCAAGCCTAGAATCAGTGTACTGATTTTACCGATGTTATTCGTCAGCTTCAGCTTCGTGAAAGCAGCTAAAATCGATATAAATACTAGCGGCATAACGATCATTTGCAGGAACTTTACATAACCGCTTCCCACAATCGAGAACCAGTCAGTACTCTCCGTAATGACCTCAGAACCCGCTCCGTAAATGAATTGCAATGCAAAACCGAATACAATACCGATTCCCAGCGCAATGAATACTCGTTTAGAAAATGAAACATGCTTCTTTTGCATGTAAAAAAGAACAGCAATGATGCCTAGCATAACTGCAATATTTAAAATAACAAGTCCAGTGGTCACTGTCTTTCCCCCCTAATTTATCATTCTCGAATAATATAATACATGTATTCTGATAAGTCAACTCGGAATTGAAATGATAACCCTCCCTTATGAAAGATTTATATATTATAATTTATGTACTTCAGTATGGTTCCATGTCATTTTAAAAATTATTCAAGAACAAAAAAGCCCTCACATTCGAAGGCTTTTGTTATTCAGTATTTAGGTTATAAGCTTTCAGCAAGCTTTTCAATTTCACTTCTGTTATTTTCAAATCCGATCAACACTTTTTTATCTTTTATGAACAAAAACTTCTTATTTGTAAAAATAAACGCCGGAACAATCACAGTACCTGTTAATTCTTTAAGCTTTTTCTCCTTTTCAGGCTCACCCTGAACATTGATTTCTTCATACGGGACATTTTTCTGCGAAAGAAACTCCTTCGCTTCCTGGCAGTCTGTTCACATCGGCCGGGTGAAAAGGGTTAATGAGCTTTTGGACATGTTGGTTCCTCCTTCGCTAAGTTTTAGTACAAATAGTATATCGCCTGTACTCAGCGTCCATCCACTATTTCGCCTGCAATCTTAAAGTTCTTGGACATCCAGGGTTACGGTTCTTATCCTGTCTGCATGAACAAAAAGCGCAAGCGCCTCGTTCGGCCCCGACAAGCGACTGGAGGGGCTAGGCGCTGGAGCTGGATTAAGAAAACCCGTAAAGTTATCGACATTGAAATCATTTCATAATTTCCTAGTAAACAACAGAAAAGACGGCATTTCTGCCGCCTTTATCCTTGCCCCCTTAAGTTCAGCCGAAATCAGTCTGGCTGTCAGAAACAGGCAGAGAGATGGTGAAAGTACTTCCCTTTCCAAATTGTGACTTAACGCTTATTTCTCCTCCGTGATCATGGATGATTTCTTTGACGATCGCAAGTCCCAGACCTGTCCCGCCAATGGACCTGCGATCGGAATTATCCACTCTATAAAACTTTTCGAACAATTTATCGATTGCCTCAGGAGGGATTCCCAGACCTTCATCCTGGATTTCCATTCTTACCATCCCGTCTTTTTCAAAAACAATAACACTGACCTTTCCGCCTTCTGGTGAATATTTGATGGCGTTGTGCACCAGGTTTGTAAGTGCCTGCTCCAATTTACCCGCATCCCCAATGACGACATCACTACCTCCTAGGAACTTCAGCGTTAATTCATGCCGATCTGATTGCACTTTCTGGAGCTCGATGACCTTATTGATGACAGGCAGCATTTCAACCTGTATTTTTTCATAACCCTGCTTCCCTGATTCCATCCGCTGGATATCCAGAAAATCATTGATCAATGCAGTCAGTCTTCCTGCTTCATTGTGAATAGTCGATAAATATTTTTTCTGGCGTTCAGGTTTTAACTCTCTTGTGAGAATCAACTCTGTAAATCCGAGAATGCTTGCCAGCGGTGTCCGGAGTTCATGACTGACGGTGCTGACAAATTCTGATTTGATCCTGTCCACTTCGAATTCTTTTGTTATATTGCGGTGTACAAAAATTGTGCCTAACTTCGTATTTCCATCGAAAAGCCCTTCACAGTATACCTTGAACACCTTTCCAGCTTTATTTCTGTAGGTAAATTGCCGCTCGTTTGCAGGATATTTTTCCTGACTGGCCACCTCTGACTTCAGGAAGTCTATAAAGTCTCCAGCTTCTTCAATTGTCCCCTCTAATAGGGCGGTCCATTCGTCCCACGAGCAACCGTCCATATCATGAAGCTTTTCCGGGCATCCGAACAGCTCACAGAACTTTTTGTTGACCAGGAGAATTTCACCATCTCCACTGACTAACTGGACACCCTCCTGGATTGTATCAAGGATATCCTGGTTCAATCGTCTTGCTTCTTCTGATTTCTGGTATAGGTTGATTTTGTCCATCGCTATCCCGACGTTTTTGGCCAACGCTTCATACTCTTCCATAAGCCGGCCATCAAATGGTGAATCATAGCGGGTGAATGCCATGATGGCAATCAGCTTCTTTCCTGATAAGAAGATTGGGATATACAGATCATATGAAAATAGATATTCAGAATGGTACCCCTTCTCATCTTCTGCACATTGCCTTTTCATCGCAAAAGGCTTTCGCTCCACCTGCAGACGGTCAATCACACCACTGAACAACAGATTTCCCCTGAATTGTTTGACGCCGCCAGGAGAAATCCCATATGAGGCATACGAGGGCTCATCGATAAAGGCAATGATTCCTTTTTCAGCACCGATGATCGGGCACATATTTAAGACCGCGCTTTCCAGGACTTCTTGCTTATCAAGTGAATTAGCCAATTTATTTATCAGCTCATTCCTGCTGCTAAGCTTCTGCTCATTGTTTTTTACAAACTCAAGAGCCTCCTGGAGCTCGAGTTGCTGAGCATGAAGCTCATCCTGCTGTGCCACTAGCTCTTCGTTTTGCGCAAGCAGATTTTGTTCGTTTTCCTGGATTCCCTCGATCATGCGATTGAAGGCGACCGATAGAACCCCAAGTTCATCATTACGGTCTTTGTCGACCTCAATGACCGCATCCCTGCCATAAGCAATCTCATTGGCAGCTGCAGCAAATCCCGCAAGCGGCTTGGCAATCTCACTGAACATCAGCCTCGTGATTCGCAGCAGGACAATCAAGAAAACGAGCACAAAAACAACAAAAGCGATTTGGACATATGACTGGATCTTCTTAAGTTCAATAAAGTTCGCATCTATTTGATCATTGATCGCGTCATTATATTCGTCGATGTCTGCCATTATGGCCTCGATTTTCTTTGTAGCTCCTCCATTCGCAGTCGCTCTGACGGCCTCAATATTTCCATTTTCATATTCTTCAAGAGTGACAGGCAGGGTTTCTATAAAATAATATTTCCTAAAATCTTCTACCTGTTCCAGGAATGCCTGGTCTTTATAGCTTTCTTCCATTGCGCTAAGCTGATTCATATAGTCCATGATTACTGGATCTTGCTCCAGCGCCTTTTTCTTCAAACTCTCGGTATTATAGGCAAAGTATCCTCGCACATCCATGAAGGCCTTAATAAAAGCTTCTTCCATCCTCTGTACAAGACGTTCTTTGTCCTCAAGCTGACTGTTTTTTGAAGTATATTCTTCATTCAGCTCGTAAAAGGAATACAGCAGGATTCCAGCCAGCAACAAGAATGCGCCAATGAATACCCCCATCAGGAAAATATACCGGCGAACTATGCTATTTTTATTGAATTGTATTTTTTTCATTTAGTATGTCTCTCACTTTTCCCAATAGTTCAAGCGGGCTGAATGGCTTGGCCATAAAATAATCGGCCCCCGCCGCAATCGCTTTTTCCTGTTCTGAAAGCTGGCTTTTCGCCGATAGCATCATGATCGGTACATCCTTATTGATGCCTTCCTGCCTTATTTTTACTATGACTTCCAAACCTGAATATGCTGGCATCATATAATCAAGCACAATCAAATCATATTTTTCAACCATTAATAAATCCAATGCTTCCTGGCCGTCTCCAGCCTCAATCACCTGATAATCTTCCTCTTCAAGTGTATCGATGATCAGCATTCTCAATATTTCCTCGTCCTCAGCCAGCAATATTCGTTTCATCGATCGTTCTCCTCGTCCCCTGCATTTTTAAAAGTTTCCTTCATTATCTTATAGGATTCTTTCAGACGTTCATGATATTGCGGATCTTCCCAACCCTTCCATTCGTAGAAGAACATGCTGTCTGCGTTTTCTGAAAGGACAGAGCCAGTCTCTCCTTGTGAGATCCACGCAGCAGAGAAACGTATTCCTTTGATGGATTCACTTCCTGTAAGGCCAGTTTTATGAAGGTCCGAGATTATTTCTTTAGTACTTGGATCCTTAATATTCAACAGCTGCCATGGTATCCGAATTTCCACGGTCTTTTTATCATTGCTTATACTTATATCGGTCAGTGAATCAAAACTTTCATCATCCGGATTTCCAGTCCCGAATTTCAGTTTACCTGTTTCATATGACTGGAATGGGACTTTCCTGCCATCTTCAGGAAGGATCATCTCCTTGTTGAGCGCAAGTCGAATCGGATGGAATATGCCATTGTTTTTTTCATCAGCATAGTTTACCTCAGGGATCATTTTCAGGTTTTTCCCGTACTGATAGTAAAACAGGTCATAATAGCTATCAACGAGGATTCTTGACTCGTCTGGCCCTTTAAGTTCTATCATAAAATCAATACCAGAATCAGGATCAACTTCCTGACCATCATGCAATTTGACTCGTTGCTGACCCTGGCCGGGAATTGTATCCAGGAAAAGGTAGCCAGCTTGTTCGTCCCAGTTGATGGCGTTTTCCAGGTCAAGCCGGAAATAAACGGATGATTCATCAGAGGATGCAAACACCCTCTTGATTGCACCGTTCTTCGAGTCACCAAGAGGCTTTATCCCATTCTTGTCCCAGTCTCCTTTTCTTCCATCGACAAGCATGGATGAACTTTTTTTGCCAGGCTCGAAACTCAAAAGACCAAATTTTTGCTCATTCGTTTGGCGATTTGCCCAAAAAGGACGGCGGTTTGGGTTATCATAATCCATCGTGTTCCATGTCCGTTTGAACCATTCATCCTGCCATGCGAACACCAGCCCTCCGGCAGCACCCTCGTCAACCATCGAATTGAACATGAAGCTGTTCATCTCTCCCTGCTGCTGCTCATTCAGGAAGCCCTGATTCATTCCTGAGTCATTTCTGTGAGTCTGTCCTCTTGACGATGGGACACCAAATTCCGCAATCAGGACTGGCATATCATGGGCACGGATTAAATCATGCAAATAACCGGCATAATGATTCTTTCTGCCTTGCTGATCCTTGTATTGCTGATAAGTTCTATCGAAATTCAAGAAGTCCGGATAGTAAGGATAAACATGATATGAAGCAAACATTCCGGCTTTGAACTCCTCGTTTTTTTGTATATGGTTTGGATTCACAGACACCATGTCTTCCGTTTCAAGCGGTTCACTCGGATGCTCCAGTAAATCGGTCGTAACCCAATTCGTGAAGCTGATGCTGTGCTGCCACTGATATTGCTCGGTTTCGTAGCCGGCAGTGTAGTCCATCATGGATGCAAGCCAGATTTCAAAAGGCTCTGCATTTTCCGTCCTGAAGTAAGTGCCAGCGAACTGTTTTGACCCCTTATTGCGGATGTTTGTACTCTGGACGGCTCCAGGATCCCACTCTATACCGATGATCAATCCCAGGACATATCGGGATATATCAAATTCATATTTACCGGATGCGTGGCCCGGACTTGGAGGTATATTTGCATTGCCATGAACAATATCAATCATTTGCTTCAGCTCGCGCTTGAAATCATTCACTACCTCATCTGAAAAAGCATTCTGAGTTTCGACAATCATTTCTTCATTCACCCATGCACCATGGAATAAATATAATGGCTTTTCCGATAGCTGATTATATTCGTAAAATGCCTGATAGAATTCAGGAGGATGCAAAGTGTAAACCCGGATCGCGTTGGCATTCATGCTGCCAATCTGCTTGAACCAGCGGAAGTATTCCTCCTTCGTGATGGCCGCTTCACCCGGGAAGGCTCCTGGCTTTCCCATACCGATGTTGACGCCTTTTATCAGGATGTCCTCCCATTTACCATTCTTTTGGATTTGAATGGAATCAGCGGAGTTGATGCCGTTATAATGGATTTCCCCAACTTTGGCAATTTCAGGAGCAACCGGCACGCCCGAAGATTCATGTAAGCCATTCGAGAGAATCTCTTTCATCATCGGTACATACGCTGACCAGTAAAAAGAACGCTTCCCTTCGACCGCTTTTTTCCAGGATGTTATTCCTTGAGTTTGGTAGATATCCGGAACTTCTGCCTCATCTGCATAATCACCAGCAAAATAATAGGTTGAAAATTGGCTATTTTGGTGATGGATCACAGCAGGAAACTGTTCAGGAATCCCATATTCCGCCAATTCGGCCTTGGCCTTATCCTTGATTGGCAGCTGATAGCTTGCCATCACCTCATCCTCATCCAGTGCCTCAACGATATCAAACCAGTATGTGTAGCTCGTATCCAGGTCAGATGCAAAATGCTCCTTTCCTTTTTCAGTAACCCTGAAATCCAGCCCGCTGCCTGTGAGCTTTGTTTCGTCCAGGACAGTTACATAATCCTTTTCATTGACAAATACGAATCCTGAACCGGTAAAATTCCATTCCTTCGATTGGGATTCATACTGGTCAATGATCCAGTCCGGCACTTCTTTCCCGTCAAGTTTGGTAAAATACCGGCCTGTCCAGCCACTCCAGCGGACATTGAGCAGATTGGTCATTCGTTTCCTTACCGATTCTTCAGTGGGGCTTCCAAAGGTGTTGAATTCGGAGATCAAAGTCTTATTCCCCTCAAGCAGCTCTCTTTCCAACACTTTGACATCCTCTAGCTGCAATCCGCCATAAAGCTGATTCGACCTCTTTCCGGTCTCATTTTCACCGCGGAACTCTTCTTCATATACTCCATATAGGTCCGCAAGATAGATGACCTTATATTGGTCCAGTTGTTCAGGGAGTTTTTCTCCTGAAAAAGTATCCTGATTCACATGCCTGAATCCGATATAGTCCGTGGCGGCGGAATAATTTTCGCCATCAGATTTTAAATACTTCTCATTATTCAAAACCCATGTAAGTCCTTTGTGTTCCCTGTAATCCTTGTCGGGAACAGTTTTGTCGACAATCAAAATATCAAGTGTTTGTTCCGGCTTCAATTGCCAGAGCCAAAAAGGGCTTGAAAGGGCTGATACGACCAAAAAAACGAAGAGCAGGACAACTAGCTGAGAGTGCCTCTCGAATAGTGATTTCATCTTGATACACCTTTTCTTTTCATTTCTCCCCAGCCTCTCTCGCCCCGGATCATTTGCCAGATTCCCTGGCAGCGCCAGAACACTGTCAACGGCCGATACCAGATCGTTTCTGTCAATGAATATAGGAATAGCTTAAGCAAATCGGTTATTCTGGGATATTTTCTGAGGCTCCATTCTTCCAGCAGAATCGCGAATGCTGAAAAGATGGATCCATATAAACAAGACAATAGGAATATTAATATCGCAAACTCAAGATAAATTCCTCCTGCAAACAAGGAAATGACGATATAAATATAACCTGAAAGTTCGACGATGGGCCCGAGGAATTCTACTATCCAGAAATAAGGGAAAGAAACGAATCCAATCAGTCCATATTTCGGGTTGAATGTCAGCTTCCTGTGAATCCACAGGCTTTCAAACAGCCCTCTATGCCATCTTCGTCTTTGCCGCTTCAAATATTTCGTGCTTTCCGGGACCTCTGTCCAGCAGACTGGGTCCGGCACATACACAATACGTTTCTTTTGCCGTGTTTCTTTTAGCAGCCGATGGATCCTGACAACAAGCTCCATGTCTTCCCCGACCGTATCCGACCGGTATCCTCCAGCCTGCACCACCCAGTGCTTGGAGAAGACACCAAAGGCACCCGAGATGATCAGCAGCAAATTATGTCTGCTCAGGCCAATCCTTCCCATCAAAAAGGCCCGCAAATATTCGATTACCTGCATGATGACCAGGGGATTTTTGGCTAACCCGATTTTCAGTACCTCGCCATTCCTTATTTCACAGCCATTAGCAATCCTGATGCTGCCCCCAGAGGCAATGACTTCTTCATTTGACTCGATGATTGGCTTCATTACTTTTAAAAAAGCATCTCTTTCAAGGACTGAATCTCCATCCAGGGAACAAACATATGGATAATGCGAAAAATTCAGCCCGGCGTTTAGTGCATCAGCTTTTCCCCCGTTATCCTTGTCAACCAGGAACAGGTTAGGGAGTATTTGAGACTGATAGACCTTTTTTATAGGTTTCGAGTTTACCTGCCTGCGGATCACTTTCTTGATTTCCTTCATATCATACTGCTCAATCAACACATCCATTGTTTTGTCCGATGATCCATCGTTCACGACGATAATCTCAAACACTGGGTAGTTGATACTTAGCAGCGAGCGGATGCTGTGGACAATCCCAGCTTCCTCGTTAAAGGCCGGGACAATGATCGAAATTGGCTTGGTATAGATTTCCTCCGCATAATCACCAAAAGACTTCTCCCGATTCAACCTGTATTCTTTTCTTAACTGAATGACGGATATAAGCATAACGATTGAATAGAAGCTGATGACGACCAGCATATAGATTAAGATGAACCATGAAAAATAAACACCGATGTCCTGCAGATTCATGACTGATAGACTCCTTTGTTAATCCATTCCCATGCCATGTCTTTCGCAAAGGAATCGCTGCTTGTTTCAATGACCTCCTGAAGGATCTTTTTGCCTCCAGGAAAAAGGGTAATCGACTGACCTGCCTGTGAGCGGACCCACCATGATGGATCTTGAAGAAGCATGACCAGGCCGGGAATGGCTTGATCGCATTTCATTTCCCCAGCCAATCTGGCAGCAAGCATTCGTTCTTCCCAATTCGGCGAACTCAATAAAGGAAGGAAATTTTCAACACTGCTTGTGTGGCCGATTGCCGCAAGGGCTTTTAAGGCCCGAACCCGCTCCTCGCCATTGCTATTGGCGAATTTTGATTCTACAAAGTTCAAGTATGCCAGATCTTTTTTCAAACCAACTAGATCAATGATTGCTAATTTTAACTGAAGCTGACAGGAATGATATCCAAGCATGAATTGCTCCAAGTTTTTTTCATCAAGCCTGGATAGGATATTTCTGTATTCCAGGTACGATAGGTCTTTGTATTCTTCTGTAACGAACTCAAATATCCCCTTATGCTGGATTTGTGCCAGAAAGGATAAGCCTTTTATTATTTCAATTTTAGATATTCTGCTTCGCTTCAGCAAAAGCTGAATATCTTCCTTCAAACTTTCCATCTGGAAGGCTTCAATGTGAAAAAGGGCATTCATTCTGGTGCTCCACCTGTAATTGGATAAAGCCTTTCGATAATATCCGCTAAGTCTGCTTTCTGCCAGCAAGTTCAGGTTCTTCTTTTCTTCGGCTCCTTCGAGGACGTCCGAATACTTGCTTATCAGCTCTTCCATTGCCAGCTTTTTCGCTTTCGTATCTGCCTGTATAGACCGGAGGAAATCCCCGGTAAGGATGGAATGAAGGACCTTATCATTCATCTGGATTTTATGTTGCTCCACTATTTTTCGAATGCGATTTTCCATGGCCTTCCTGATAATCAGATAGATAAGCAAAATTATAAGAATGCCCATCAGCCACTCAAAGACCGTCAATAAAAACTTGATATCATCTGTTATCATTTAAAACATCCTTTTGATCAGCCTTTGAATTCTTGCCTGAAGCTCAGTAATGCTGAATGGCTTTGTCACATAATCATCTGCGCCAAGCTTCAATGCTCGCGCAATATCATATTCTGACTTTCTGCCGGTGAGCATCAGGACATGGATCGTGCTTGATCGAGGGATGCTCTTAACTTTATCCAGGACTTCGATTCCATCCATGACAGGCATGACACCATCCAGAATGAGAAAATGCTTTCCCTTCTCGGTAAGACGCCCCGATTCAAAGAATTTCTCCCCATTTTCGAAAGATTGAACATTCAATTCCACTTTTTCTGTATCGATATTCTGAAGGACCCTGACCAGAAGAGTACGGATAATCGCATCATCATCAATGACAGATACATTGAGGATGTTGTTTGCAGAATGTTCCGCTACATTGGCCCCCTGGACTCTTGACCTTCCTTTTGCCTTTGCTTCGTAAAGTGCGTGGTCGGCCATTTTCAGGATATCCTGGCTTCCCTCCACGGGGTTGCTTACCATATAGACCCCTGCTGAAAAACTTACCTTAAAGCTCCTGCCCTGTTCGTTGAATTCAATTGCCTTAAATTGCTCCAATATCCGATTGATTACGTCGATTGTTTCTTCACTATTTGTCCTTGGAAGCAGGATGACAAATTCTTCTCCTCCATAACGGAAGACTATATCGCTGCCCCTCAGGTTCCTTTTCAAAAAGTCAGCAAAAGCTACAAGTACTTTATCACCGGTAAGATGACCATATGAGTCATTAATATCCTTAAAATAATCAAGATCAAGGAGGGCGAGTGAGAATACACTGTTTGTCCGTTCCATTTCTTTCAAGTAACGATCAAGCAAATCATATAAAAGCCTTCTATTATAAACCTTCGTCAGTTCATCAATCAGGACGGATTCATCAAAAGTTTGTTTTCTCTGCAATTGCCTTTTGATTCTGACGACGAATTCTTCCATATCGACCGGCTTGCCAATGAAATCATCAGCTCCCATTTCATATGCCCTGATTCTTGTTTGACGATTATTTTCAGTGCTGAGTATCACTTTGGGAACAAATTGCTTATGGTTGTGCTGTTGAATGGTCTCTAATAGCTGAAAGCCGTTTTCTTTAGTAAAATCTGTGTCAATGACCAGACAATCCGGCTGAAGATCATAGTAAAGAGAAACTGCTTTCTCCGGATCAGTACTCGTCATCACCATCCAGCCTTTTTCTTCCATGGCTTCCTTCATTAGAATCAGCATCGAGACATCGTCACCAATCATTTGTACCAGAGGGAGATCACTTTCAGATGGTTCCACTTTTTTCAAGTCTGTTTCTTTGAAATGTTCGTACTGATAACTCAGACTGATTAGTTCGAACAGGAATTCCCTCAGTTCGCACTTCTTCCATTGTTCCTTACCTTTCAATTCAAGCTGATCAAAAAGTCTTGATGCCAGATGAAATAATCCGCCTAACTGGATTGTACCTGCTGTACCTTTCAAAGAGTGCAAAAAACTATAAACATCTTCGTTTTTGATTACTTCTGAATTGTTCAAGTCAAACCATCGAGACATTTGTACCTTTATTTTTTCGAACAGGAGTTTCTGGTATTTTTCAATCGCCAACTTTTACACCTCAATACTAAATTGCGAAGCAACGTATAATTTATATTAATTATAATCTAGCACATAGATGATTATAAATCATTATCCTGTATGGTATTAAAACTTTCTTAACTTCCATCCTCTTTTCCCCATGTAAAAACAATAGTCGAAAAATGCAAAAAATAGAAACGACAGGCATATTTTGTGTTAAAGTAAAAGTAATATATTTGAATAATTTGTCTCTAAAGCGAAACTATTCTTTAATGGAGCAGGGTGCTCCTTGTCGACTGGGGATTAAGACTATGAACCAATTAACTGTTCTTGTATTGAATCTAATCTTCATCCTGTTTTCTACATTCGTGTTCCAATACATTATCGTAAACAAATTTGCGAATTTATATAGCAAATACGCCAAAATCTTCATTATTATTCTGGGCGGAATTCAAATTCTGTTCTGTATGTCTTTTACGGTGATTGGCAGTTCTGATTTCATCTTCGACCTCCGATTGATCCCCGTTGTCGTCGGGGGCTTGTACGGCGGTCCTGTTGTCAGCATCATGCTTTTCATCACTGTTGTAGCAGCAAGAATTCCTTTTGGTGGCAATGGGGTATGGATTAACTTTTTCAACATGCTCACCATCACTGTTTTAATTGTTTATCTATCCAGTAAGTTCAGGGCATTCCCTCTATCCAGGAAACTATATACTGTCGTGGCGGTCGCTTTATCTTATACCGTCCTCATTTTCCTGATGAAGGCGGCGGTTTTTGACGACTTGTCTAATTTACAATTCATGCTCTTATACGGCCTGGCCCTTTCTGCCGGAATTTTCATTGTGACTTATTATATTGAAATCATGAGGCAGAACCAGCTTTTACATAATGCTGTCATCAAGTCCGATAAGATTGAGGTTGTTTCTCAGTTGGCGGCGAGTGTCAGTCATGAGGTTCGTAACCCGCTTACGGTCACACGCGGGTTCCTGCAAATGCTTAAGGATCCTACGATTGAGGAAAAAAAGAGGCTCTATTATTTGAATACTGCAATTGACGAGCTCGATCGTGCAGAAACGATCATTAAAGATTACCTTAATTTCGCCAAACCTCAATCGGAACTGGATTCATCCATCTGTGTAAAAGAAGAAATCGAGAAAGCACTTGAGCTCATCCTTCCTTATGCGAATCATTTTTCGGTAAATATAAAAAGGGATTTGATGGCGGGAATGAATGTCGCCGGTGAAGCCGCCAAATTCCATCAATGTATACTCAATATCATCAAAAACGGCATTGAGGCTATGCCAAACGGCGGTGACCTGGTGATCAGCTGTCGCGAGATGGCCAATAACCATGTATCCATCACGATCAAAGATACAGGATGCGGAATGTCTCCACAGCAATTAGCGAAAATCGGGGAACCTTACTTTTCAACCAAGGCAGAAAAAGGCACTGGGCTGGGCATGATGGTCGTTAATAAGATTATCCATGAAATGGGCGGTTCGTTAAGCGTTAAAAGCAAACTTAACGAAGGCACCCAATTCAAGATCACATTACCGCTTTATAACATGGAAAAACGGGAGACGTAGATTCTCCCGTTTTTCTATTCCTCTATTAAATTCAAGACTGGTACATCTCTTTCAACATCCGGTTCTGACTTTGAATAAATTCTTGCCATTTTGGTCTTTTCGTCAACATGCTGGATGATGATCGGCGTCCCATCATAAGTTACATTAATCATATCTGCTGACTCAACAATTTCTTTTGCGCGGCCTATATTCATTCCTGCGTTCCTCCTTCTTGGTAACAAACATAATTTATGCTTAATCATGTTCTGCTATCCAAAAAAAACGAGCTAAAATTCAAATCTTGAAATTCAGCCGAATTACATTTGCTTTTCTTAAAGTGTCGTAGATAATCACGAAAATCGGACCGATAAAAATCCCGGAAAGCCCGAGCAGTTTGAGTCCAATATACATGCTGATCAAGGAGGCAAGCGGAGAAATGCCAAGGTTTGATGAATATATCTTTGGCTCGATCACCCTGCGGACAACAGTGATGACCAGAAACAAAATGATTAATCCAATTCCCAGAAAATGATTATCCTGCAAAATCGCAATAACAGCCCAGGGAACAAGGACCGATCCGGTTCCGAGAATCGGCAGGATATCGACAATGACAATCAACAATGACAGCAGTCCCGTATATTTAACCCCTAGTATGCTCAATCCTCCCATCGCCATAATGAAGGTGACCATACTCAGGATAACCTGCGCCTTTAAAAAACCTATCCCTGCCTTATTCAACTGGCTTCCAACCAGGAAGACCTTCTGCCGAGTTTGCTCCTTCAAATGGGATTCCAGCTTCCTTTTAAGATTAGGCAGCTCAAGACTGAACAAAAATAACGCAATAAGATAAACAAGAAACTCAATCATGAACCCTGGTATTGCCGTGAGCAGATTGATTATGCCAGCAATGAATTGCTGCAGGAACGAATCAAGCGTGTTTATATTTTTTTCAATCGTCGCTTCAATCTGGTCAATGACTTCTCCCGGGAAGTTTTTTGAGTAAAATTCCCACTTGCCCATCAAAGGAAGAATCGCTGTTCTATAAATGTCCCTTACGAATGTAGGAGTTCGCTCGGATAAAGATACCGCTTGATGGGCGATAATTGAAACCAGGTTATATCCAATAACACCTAACAGGAGCACATAGCTGATAAATACTCCGATCACAGCCTGAAGACGCTTGAATGAAAATTTTTTCATAATCCATTGAACCATTCCTTCGAGCATGACTGCTGTTAACACAGCAAAAATGAGCGGAAGGCTATATGGAACAAGGAAAAAAATAATTGCAGCAATCACCGCAATCCATACCCATTTTTTCCACATATAATTGATACTCCCCTAATGGAAATTAAAACTGTCAGACCTTTAAAAATACTATAAACTATCTTTGGTCTATCCGCTATTTTTTTCACTAGAATTTTGGGCAAAAATGATGGATGACTCTTTCAACTGCAGGGTATAAAGATAAAAAAGAGTTATCAGGAGGTTATATGGCAGAAGAACGGGGTATTTTCCATGCACTTGACAAGAATTTCTATCAGCAGCCTACCCTGGATTTGGCGGTATCGCTCCTGGGATGCACTTTAGTGAAAGAAACTGAAGAAGGAACTGCCGCGGGAATAATTGTGGAGACAGAAGCCTATGTCGGTCCGATGGACAAAGCGGCACACAGCTATAATAATCGCAGGACGAAAAGGACAGAGATCATGTTCCATGAAGCTGGTTTAGCCTATACTTATGTTATGCATACCCACACACTATTCAATGTTGTCAGTGGGGAAGAAGGCAATCCAGAGGCAGTTTTGATCAGGGCCATCGAACCTGTTGAAGGAATCGACCTAATGGTTAAGCGCAGGGGTATGCCCGAGTCAGCCAATCTCACCAATGGACCTGGAAAGCTAACGAAAGCAATGGGCATAAATACATCCGATTACGGGCATCCCTTAACAGAGAAGCCGCTGTTCATCTCGCAAGGATTTGTACCTGAGAGCATTTCTTCAGGCAAGAGAATAGGCATCGACAATTCGGGAGAAGCAAGAGACTATCCTTGGCGTTATTGGATCACCGGCAATCGCTATGTATCTCGACATCAGAATGCCGAGAAAATAATAATAGTAAAAGATGTTAGTAAAAACGGAGGAACAAAATGAGGAAAGCAATATTTTTGGACAGGGACGGGGTTCTCAATGAAGTTTTATCTGACCGTGTAAAATTCGTTAACACTCCTGAAGATCTTTATCTCCTTGAGGGTGCAGCAGAAGCAGTCGCACACTTGAGCAAGGCTGGCTATGAAATTTTTGTAGTCACCAATCAGGGAGGAGTCGGACTTGGATTCCTGAAGGAAAAGCGGCTGCAAGAAATCCACGACCACATGATAGAGATGATCAAGGAACATGGCGGCCATATCAAGGAGGTTGCCTATTGCCCTCACAAACCAAAGGCAGGCTGCGAATGTCGCAAACCAAATGCCGGAATGCTGATTGACCTTGCCAGCAGGCACGATATTGAATTGACAGGAAGTGTCATGGTTGGGGATCACGAGCGCGATATCGAAGCCGGTAAAAAAGCAGGCTGCAAAACTGTCTTTATAGGAACCGATGAAACAAGTGCTGATAAGCAGGCCCCTACACTCAGGGCAGCCGTTCCATTCATTTTAGAGCTTCTGGGATAGGGGTTCCTATTTGAGTCCTACAAACTGGTATTTGCATGAACTTTAGCAATGGACTAACAAAAATGCTCAAAAAAGCCCGGAGCCAGAAAAGGGGATCAAGTTGTGCTGAAAATAAGCGGATAATTTTCTCTTATTCACGAAATAGCACTAAAAATGGCTCAAATAGACGGAGAGATTCCGACTAACCCCTCAAAAAACGTAAATTATGTGATTTTTCTTTATTTAACCGGAAAATCTCCGCTTATATACCCCCAACTCAGCTCTATTTTGAAGTCTAACCGGAAAATCTCCGGTTATTACACCAAGAAGCAGTCCGATTTCATTTGGACTGCTTCTCGTTAAGTTATTTATTATGGTGTACTAATGCTGGTAGCCAGATTTACCTAATGTTTCTGTTTACCCCCCAGCTACTACTCTGTCTTACGTTGTCGCGATGTTGGCCACGGACCGGCCGAGTTCAAGTGCCCGGCGATTGATTTCTATTAAAGAGTGTTTTTCCGGAGAAAGTACTTTTTTCAAAGCTTCCAAAATAGACTCATCGGACAGTATTCCTGTTTCCTCAAGGAATGCCCCAAGCAGGACCATGTTTGCGACTTTCGGGTTGCCGAGCTCGTTTGCCTGGTCGGTAGCTTTGATATTTAAAATTTTTATATCGGTTCTTTCCGATACTTTTGAAATTAATGATGAATTAACAACTAGTAGACCACCAGCCCTCACCATCGGTTCGAATTTTTCATATGACGGGTTATTAAGGACAATCGCTGTCGAAGGCCTTGAAACAAGTGGTGAACCTACTTGTTCTTCACTGACAACGACTGCACAGTTGGCGGTACCACCGCGTTGCTCTGGTCCGTAGGATGGCAGCCATGATACAAACTTCCCTTCATTCATCCCGGCATAGGCGATCAACTGGCCCATCGACATGACCCCCTGGCCTCCAAACCCCGCTATCAAGATTTCCTCCATCACCTATCAGCCTCCTTTGGTACATCCTTATACACGCCAAGAGGATAGGCAGGTACCATGTGGTCTTTAATCCAATCGAGAGATTCATTTGGATCTAGACCCCAGTTCGTCGGACAACTGGACAGGACCTCGACCATGGAGAACCCTTTGCCTTGCTTTTGTGTTTCAAACGCTTTCCGGATTGCCTTCTTTGTCTTGATGATATTTGGAACATCATGGGTCGAAACTCGTTCAATGTAAGCTGTGCCATCAAGAGTTGAAAGCATCTCACTCACACGGATTGGCAGCCCCTGAATGCTGGCATTCCTTCCAAAAGGCGTTGTAGCTGTTTTCTGGCCAACCAATGTAGTCGGCGCCATTTGTCCTCCGGTCATTCCATAAATCGCATTATTCACAAAGATAACCGTAATGTTTTCACCTCTTGCAGCGGCATGGACAGCCTCGGCAATCCCAATCGAGGCAAGGTCTCCATCACCCTGGTAGGTAAAAACAAATCTGTCAGGCAGGACACGCTTGATTCCAGTAGCCACAGCAGGTGCCCTGCCATGCGCTGCCTGGGTCATATCACAATTGAAATATTCATAGGACAGCACAGAGCATCCGACAGAAGCGACTCCAACTGTATCTTCAAGAATCCCCATTTCCTCAAGCACTTCGCCGACCATCCTGTGGATGATACCGTGCGTACAGCCAGGACAATAGTGCGTCTGGTTATCAGTCAATCCAGTTGTTTTCTCGAATACTGTTTTCATTGTCATACCTCAACACCCCCGGCCAGTTTGATGATTTGATCATAAATCTCTTCCTGGGTAGGAACGACACCGCCAGTTCGCCCAAAGAACGAAACAGGGGCCCTGCCTTCGACAGCGAGTCTGACATCCTCAACCATCTGCCCTGCGCTCATCTCCACTGAAAGATAGCCCTTTACCCTGTCACGTGTTTCAATGAAAGGTTGCTCAGGGAATGGCCACAGCGTAATTGGACGTATCATCCCGATTTTCAGGCCGTCTTTTCGCGCTTGATTGATTGCATTCATTGCAATTCTTGCTGCTGTTCCATAAGCAGTTACGATATAATCAGCATCATCGATTTCAAACGTTTCGTATCTGACTTCATTTTGCTTAATCAATGCAAACTTTTTCTGTAAAAGTTCATTCCGCTTTTCAAGCGCATCGGCATTTAATTCAAGCGAGGAGATAATTCTAGGTTTGCCATCTCCGCGGGTACCGGTCGTAGCCCATTCCTTCTGTTCTGGATCCCTTTCATTCAGCTCCTTGAACTCAACTGGTTCCATCATCTGTCCGAGCATGCCGTCACCAAGTAAAATAACCGGAGTACGATATTGATCAGCGATATCAAAAGCTGCTTCTGTCAGGTCTATGATTTCCTGAAGCGTTGACGGAGCAAGGACAGGTGTATGGTAATCACCATGGCCTCCCCCTTTTGTCACCTGGAAATAGTCCGATTGTGCCGGCTGGATATTGCCGAGTCCTGGTCCTCCCCGGACGACATTCACAATCAGGGCCGGGAGCTCTGCTCCAACCAGGTATGAGATTCCTTCCTGCTTCAAGCTGAATCCTGGACTCGATGATGATGTCATCACACGCACACCGGTTCCGGCCGCGCCATACACCATATTGATTGCAGCCACTTCACTTTCCGCCTGTAAAAATAACCCGCCAACCTCGGGCAGCCTTCTGGCCATATAGGCAACGAGCTCACTCTGCGGTGTGATCGGATAGCCAAAAAAATATTTGCAGCCCGCATGGACAGCTGCTTCCGCAATAACCTCGTTACCCTTCATAAGTACTTTCCCCATTGTCATATCTCCTTTGCTATACAGATTTCCTTACCTTTTCTGGCCTATAAACAGTGATCACCGAATCCGGACACATTTGCGCGCACTTGCCGCAGCTGATGCAATTTTCCTGGTCTGTCACAACCGCCGGCCGGTAGCCTTTTTCATTCAAGTAATCAGCAAGATAAATTACATTTGTCGGACAAGCGTTCACGCACAGCTTGCATGATTTACAAGTCTCTTCATTAAAAACAACTCTCTGCTCCACCGTATTTGCCTCCTTTAAATTTCCCATGGCAATTTTAAATACCTCGTAATCACTTTCACTGGGGACTCCGTTTCAATTCCAAGACTTTCGGCTGATAAATGCTGCGGTACCATCGTGTATAACAAAGGAATCCCCAGAGTATCTGATAGCTCCCTGCTTAAAATTAATCCCTTTTCAACATCCTGAAGTGTCGTCTCCGATCCCACATTCGAGTTATTGATGATTCCTGTAATCTTCAGCCGGGAGGCACTTTCAATTTTCTGTAATGTCTCAACCGCCCCTTCCAGAGTGCTGACATATGGACGGTTTGCATTCAAAATGAACAGCACCTCGGGCTTCATCTCATTCCAATCGTTGTAAAATTGCCCCAGTGCCGTAGCTCCATCTTTATCTCCTCCAGCATCGACGATCAGCTTATAGGCCGGGTCATAGATCACCCTGCTCATATCGCCTGGAACAATCGGCAAATCAGCGGCTGCAAGCCTTTCAGCAGGGGCAATAAGTTCAATTCCATTTTGTTCAAAAATATTTCTGGCGTCCCTCGCACGGTAATATGGATTAACGATGTCGAGGTCAGCAACTGCTGTCCTGGCATTTGTCTTCCTTGCCTCCAGTGCTAGATTAATTGATATCTCTGTTTTTCCGCTGCCAAAATGGCCGGTAATAATGGTAATGTCCGCACCTTTTTTCACAGGTTCCCACCTCCCTAGTTGAAAGCGTTTTCATTTAAGGTCAACTTCATTATATAAATTTCTGTCAGGCTTCTCTTTGATAAAAGTCACGTTTTTAGTAAAAATTGGTCAAAAAAGTGTTAACCAATTTAAAAAAGGAGTTCCACGACAGAACTCCTTTTTCAAGTCTTATATTGCAAAGCTCAGAATCACTTTTTGCGGCATGTCCTGTTCCTCATAAACATCTTTTCTCAATCTCTCGCAAGAAGGCATTTCATATGAAAAATCTTCCACTGCTTCAGGGATCAGTCCATCTGCTTTTAGTGTCTCAAAAACTCTTTGCATTGCATCATCCGTATCCAGGCAATCTTCAGAACCTTCATATTTAAAACAATCAACGCATGTTTCCACGATATTTGCATCAATCTGTTCCTGTATAAATACTAATTTTGCGCCAGCCATCTTCTCAACTTCACGATTTTCCAATTCAATAATCGTTGTTACGTTCATTATTGGCACCTCCATTTGGATTACACTATCATTATAGTAAGTTAAATTCCAAACAGGGGTGTTTTGCCATTTAGTTCATTTATTATTCACATATTCCGGTCAAAAAGTTGTCAAAAACTCCTTAACAAAGGGATTTCAGATACCCATACAAGGATTCAACTAAGTCAGCACACACTTAATCCAATGCATCGATTTCAACTAAATCCCAGGGAGTGATAATCCCGATCGGCCGCTCGGAGGCTTTTCCATTTTCAGTGATTACTACTGCTTCCAGCTTTCTGTTTTCAAGATGGTACTTTTCAAAAATATCCTCTACCGAAAATATATCAGAATTCTTCGGTGCAAATTCTACAAATCTCTTTGAATGAAGATATTCCAGGTCGCTGATTTTTGCATCCTCTATCGTCCTGCCCCCTTCCAGCAGATTACTCGCAAGCCATTGGGCAATGCAATTCGAAGTCAACAACCATTTGAAACCATTATCATCATAGACAGGAAACTGGGAATAGGCCCTTTTCTGGATGATTTTCAAGACATCAACTAAACTGGTATCTTCTTTAAAATAAAACACTGGTCTTGTTGCGATTTCAAGTGAATTCTTCGGATCTGAAACCTGACTGGCGATCATTTCAATTTTCTCTACTACTTTTTCATGCGGTTCAGCTATGTAAAAATCCAGCGCAATTTTGTCATGCACAAGCGAATTCCGCAGTCGCCCATACATTTTTAAGTCATGATAATATTTGCGGATGATCGAATGTCTCGGATAATTAATCCGCAGCAATTCTGAAAATTTATCAGTCGTCTCATTCCTAGAATTCCTCTGCATCCACCGATGAATCTGGTTGAACGCCACTTCAAATCTCTCAGATCTTTTTTCATTTTGAATAACAGCCAATTTTATGTCTCCTCGCTTCTTATCTTATGTAATTCAGCATTTACTATGATTTCTCCGGACTTTTGTTCGCGTTTATAACGAATTTTATCTGTTGTAAGCTGTATTTTCTTAATATTATCAAAAAAACTGCTAATTTGGTTGAAAACTGGCAGACTAGTATACTTGTGGCGGATTCTCTCTTTCATTTTGTCCAAAGTTACCCCTGGTTCGGACAAAATGGTGGCCTTCCCTTGTGATTTTGTCCAAAGTCATGCCACCTTTGGGACACTTACATTTCGAATTCCGCGATAACGTAAGGTTATTCCGCTAATTCACAAGTGTATTCCGCGATAATCCATAGTTATTCCGCGATTTCCCACGGTAATTCCGCGACATGGAGATTGGCAAACAGATATACCAACTAGCTTCCATCTTCCCTAATAATCAGAAAAAAACAAATAGATAAACTTTAAGAATTGCAATTGACCTCGATGTAAAATGCTGATACTATCACTAGTATTATTTAAATCTATAATCTTTTCCTTGTATATGTTCGAGAATATGGCTCGGACGTTTCTACCATGCTACCGTAAAAAGCGTGACTACAAGGGACATTGATATTTGCTATTCTTTTTAGCATCTATTTGTCCTTTGTGGTACTCCGGCAGCATAAATCTGCCGGAGTTTTTTTATTTTCATCATCAAAACCAACCAGGAGGACAGCACACATGAAAAACTTTTTCCAGTTTGCAGAACGAAATACAAATTATAAACAGGAAACACTCGCAGGTATTACGATATTCTTATCGATGGCATACATTCTTGTCGTCAATCCATTAATCCTTAGCCAGGCAGGCATGGATAAGGGGGCTGTTTTTACAGCTACAGCTCTATCAGCCATCATCGGTTCCCTTCTTATTGGCCTGCTTGCTAACTTCCCTATTGGAATTGCTCCAAGCATGGGCTTGAATTCATTTTTCACTTTTACCGTCAGCATCGGGATGGGAGTCAAATGGGAGGTCGCCCTTACTGGTGTGTTCATCGCAGGTGTCCTGTTCGTCATCCTCAGCCTTTTGAAGATCCGCGAAAAAATCATCAATGTCATCCCGCAGGATCTTAAGCATGCAATCGCTGCGGGAATCGGTTTCTTCGTCGCCTTCATCGGATTGAAGAATGCGGGTATCATCGTTGGCAGCGAAGCGACTTTTGTCTCTATCGGCAACCTGACATCAGGTCCTGTCCTGCTGGCTCTCTTCGGCTTCATCGTCAGTGTCATCATGATGGTCCGTGGAATCAGTGGCGGCATCTTTTATGGAATGGTGATTGCGACAATCGTTGGAATTTTCACGGGCTTGATTGAAAAACCTACTGCAATCGTCGGTTCGGTTCCTGACATCTCACCAACGTTTGGTGTCGTCTTCAATCACCTGGGAGATATTTTCTCTCCTGATGTCCTTGCCGTCATTTTCACATTCTTGTTTGTTGCTTTCTTTGATACTGCTGGAGCATTGATTGCGGTAGCCAGCCAGGCTGGTCTGATGAAGGATAATAAAATTCCCAATGCAGGCCGTGCACTTCTTGCGGACGCAGGCTCGGCTGTTGCTGGAGCTGTACTTGGTACCTCCACAACAGCGTCATTCGTTGAATCATCAGCAGGCATTGCGGTTGGCGGACGGACCGGCTTCACTTCCGTGATCATTGCGGCTTGCTTTGGCGTGGCGATGCTTTTCTCTCCGATCCTATCCGTCATAACGCCGGAAGTTACAGCTCCGGCACTCATTATTGTTGGCGCGTTGATGGCAACTGAAATCAGTAAAATCAACTGGAGCAACCTTGCTGTGATTATTCCTTCATTCGTAACAATCATCATGATGCCGCTCACCTTCAGTGTCGCAACAGGAATCGCACTTGGTTTCATCCTTTATCCATTGATGATGCTTGGCATGGGCAAGCTTAGAGAAGTCCATCCTATTATGTATGTACTTGGTTTCTTGTTTGTTGGTTATTTTATCTATGTTTAATAAGCACCAAGTCCGCAGTTCTAGCTGCGGACTTTTTTTTCGTAAAAATATTCCACGCAATTTTCACGATTGTGTTTTAAGTGTGAAATATGCAAAAAATTCAAATTAATTATAGGTGAATCCCCTTACTTCTTGCTCCATTCTCGAAAATAGTAACTGAATTTCCACAGCAATAGACTTACCCCTGATGGTAAAAATAACTTAAGCGCTTAATTTTTTTTTACAAATTCTGAAACCTATAGGAGTATAGGCATTCAAAAGAATGGAGGTGTACATTCCCACCGTTTGATTCAATTCAAAATCAATATTTTGGCGGTATATCCGCCAGCAGAGAGGTGAGAGCTTTGAAGCTGTTTGGAAAAAAAATATTATTCCTGTTGGCCGGTACTATGCTGATTTTCACTGGAGGATGCGGTACCGAGCAAAATTCAACGAAAGTCCAACCGAAAGTAAATGGACAAAGTGACGAGCTCAATGTTTTTTCAGTCGTACAGCAAACTGCTGTTGCTTACCTGAAAAAACCTGTAGAGTCCATTACAGCAGAGGAAATTTTCGAAAAGATGATTTTGAATTACGACTCATCCTACTTCATTGTCGATGTCCGTGATACAGCTGCATTTGCTGCTGGTCATATCGAAGGGTCTGTCAATATTCCATACAGTATGACAGCCGATCCGAATCAAATCGCTAATTTGCCAAAGGATAAAAAAATCCTGGTAATTTGTTATAGCGGCCATACAGCAAGTCAGACAGCAGCCCTTTGGAATATGCTCGGATATGACGCTGTTCCAATGGTAAACGGGATGGGCGGCTGGACTAGTGATGCGGATTTGGGAACTCCCCTTCCACAAAAAACTTTCGATTATGAAGTGGAGGCAACCGAAACGAAAGCCGGTAACCATAAGCTCCCAGCTCCTGCAACCAAGAAGTATTCCGACGAAACCGCAGCTATTTTAGGAAGTGCTGATGACTATCTGAAAACCGGACTTCCACCGATCATGAAACCCGCGGCTATCCAGGAATCTATTAAAAATAAGTCGAATGGTCTCTTATTAGTCGATCTAAGGCCTTCAAATGAATATGTAGCAGGCCATATTCCTGGTGCAATCAATATCGCCTATGAATCGCTGGCAGAGCTTGAACAGCTTAAGAAATTGTCTCCTGAGAAAAAGATTGTCCTCATTGACCATGACGGCACCATGTCCAGTAAAGCTGCACGGATTCTCAATATGCTGGGATATGAAGCCTATGCCATGAAAGATGGCATGAGAGTATGGACATCCAATGCGGAAATCAATGGTATCCTTCCAATTACCAACGAGAAGGTTAAGGATTATCCTTTGAAACAGCTAAACACAAAACTCGAGACAGAAACTGGAGCCGCCAGCTGCGGTTAACAGCTTGTGAGAGAAAGGAGTACGAAGAGATGACAAATTTATCACGCCGTACATTTTTAAAAGCTTCAGCAACGGTTGTCGCAGCAGGCTCGGTGCCAGCCTATTTCGGCTTCAGTGAGTTCAAGAAAGCTGCCACCGAAGAAAGCGTGAAGAAGGTACCAACCTTCTGCCACGGTTGCACAAGCTATTGCGGAATAATTGCCCATGTGAAGAACGACCGGGTATGGAAGGTCGAAGGACACCCTATCCATTTGAAATCCAGCGGCAGAATTTGCGCAAGAGGCCACGGAATGGCAGCTTACCTGTACTCAAAAGACAGAGTGACTGGACCAATGAAACGTGTTGGAGAAGGGAAATTCGAACCAATCAGCTGGAACCAGGCATTCAAGGAAATCGGCGAAAAACTTGAAAGCATCGTTAAGCAATATACCGGTAATTCTGTCTTGTGGCTTGAGCACGGTACCCACCGTAAGTCGTACGTGGACCGCTTGTTTGACACCATTGGCTCGCCGAACTTCACCACACAGTATTCAACATGCTTCAACGCTAAAACAAACGCATGGCTGCAAATGACCGGTACCTCCCTTAACGGTGACCATAAAAATGCTAAGTACATGATATTTGAAGGAAGGAACTTCGCCGGTGGAATCATCCCGAATGGAATGAACCACATTACCCAGGCAAAGGAAAAAGGCGCAAAGCTGATCGTCATCGATCCGCGCTTTTCAGAAATTGCGAAAATCGCTGATGAATGGATTCCAATCAGACCGGGTACGGACCTTGCCTTCCGTCTTTCGATGGCCAATGTCTTAATATCAGAAAACCTCTACAATAAGACCTTTGTCCAACAATTCGTTGATGGCTTCAGTGAATTCAAACGCATGAACAAGGAATACACACCAGAATGGGCAGAGCCAATCACCGGTATAAAAGCTGATAAAATTCGGGAAATTGCCAGGGACTATGCAAAATACGCACCTCAGGCCTTCATCGAACCAGGCTGGCACGGACTTCATTCCCATTATGTGAACAGCACTCAAACGGCCCAAATGGGGATTATCCTGAATGCGCTTGTCGGCAACTTTTATGAAAAAGGCGGCTTAATGCCATCTGCCAGCCTGCAGCTGGGACATCTTGACTTGCCTTCAATTGAAAACATGCCTGAAAAAGGTGCTCGTATCGACGGAGCAGGTGTGACTGGAAAGTACCGAACAGTTGAACCATCAAGGGGAATCGCCCAAATTACGCCACAGCTTGTTCAACAAGGCCTGGCTAAGGCTGTATTCATTTGCAACTATAACCCCCTCAGGACCGCGCCGGATCCCGAGGAGCAAAAAAAGATCAAGGACGCAGAGCTGGTCGTTTCCATCAACATTGACTGGAACGAAACAAGCTACTATGCCGCTGATTATATCCTGCCTGAACATTATTATCTGGAAAGATTGGAGCATCCTCAAGCTGTATCAGGCCATATTTCGCATGATAACCCACAGCTTGCCCTTCGCCAGCCCGTCATCAAGCCGATGTATGACACAAAAAACACGCTGGATATGCTGAAGGGAATTGCTGACGCAATGGGCCATAAGGATTTGTATCCTTTTACAATCGAACAAGAAGTAGAAGCAGCGATTGCCCCGCTCGGCATCACCTTCGAACAGCTGAAAAAAGCAGGAACTTTAGAATTCCCGGCTACTGTTAAGCCAGGTTTCCCGATGAAAAAAGGCAAACCGGCTCTGCCTACGCTAACCGGAAAGATTCAATTCTCTGCCGATTTGTTCAAGATTGATGGAAAGCTCGGAATTCCTGTATGGGTACCGCCACTCGTTGAACCTGATCCTAAAAATGACCATGAGTTCCGCCTGATCCACGGAAAACAGCCTTGGCATTCTCATGCAATGACAACCAATATCGAACATCTGATGAAGCTTTCCGAAAAGTATCAGGGAACCTTTATGTGGCTTAATGCTTCGAGAGCGAAGAAGCTTGGCATCAAAACTGGTGACACCGTCACGGTTAAGTCGAAAATCGCCCAAAAGAAGGTACAGGTTAAAGTAACCGAGCTCCTGCATCCGGAAGCAGCCTGGCTCCCTTCCACTTATGGAGGATTCTCTCCTAAAAACAGGACAGCAAACGGAGTCGGCGTGAACTTTAATGATTTTATCCCAATCATGGTAGACCCTCTTTCTGGCTCGACAATGGCCCAAGAGGTTGTCGTGACCGTGGCAAAGGAGGGCAACTAGGATGGCAAAATACGGACTTTTGGTATTCCCGGAGCGCTGTACGGGCTGCAACGCCTGTAACATCGCCTGCGCGTCGCATAATCAGCTCGGGGTGGACGTTTCCTATAACCGACTTGAATTTTTGGAGACCGGAACTTACCCGAATGTAAAAATGGAAATCTTACCAGTACAGTGCCAGCATTGTGACAACGCTCCGTGCGTTTCCGTCTGCCCAACCCAGGCAACTTACAAGCGTGAGGATGGAATTGTCGCGATTGATGCCGACAAATGTATTGGATGCAAATATTGCATGGCTGCCTGCCCATATGAGGCAAGACAGCTGAATGAAAAGCGCGTGCCGGAAAAATGCAGATGGTGTCCTGAGATGCTTGAAAAAGGCGAGCAGCCTGCCTGCTCTGCGACATGCATGAATGAGGTCCGTCTGTTCGGAGACCTTGAAGATCCAAACAGCCAACTGAACAAAGAGCTGGCAAAGCATGAAGTCTATCAATTGCTTGAAGTTAAAGGCACGAAGCCAAGCATCTTCTATGTAAAAAAATAACTGGAGGTGAATCTCTTGAAAATCAATAAATGGACGATCCTGTCTGCAGCCTTCATTCTCTTCGGCCTGGCAGGAGCAGCCAATATTTTTATCCACGGTGAACATGCGATGGGAACAACAAATAAAATCCCATGGGGAATCCTGATTGCCAGCTACGAATATTTTGTTGGGATCAGCACCGGATTGCTGCTGGTCGCAGCATTAGGCTATGTATTCCATGTGAAGGCGATCATCCCAATCGGCAAATCACTGCTGATGTTTGCGATTTTTTCCCTTATCAGCGGTTTTGCAATTCTTTTGGTGGAGTTGGGCAATCCGCTTAACTTCATCCATTATTTCCTGACTCCCAACTTTACATCGCCAATCTGGTGGATGGCACCATTATACGGAATCTATCTGATGCTGCTGGTGACTTTGACAGTGTTTGTCGTTCGCGGCAATGAGTCCTTAATCAGGCCTTTTGCAATCATGACAGCTGTTTCTGCGGTAGTGGCCCTGATTTGCATCGGGTTTCTGTTCGGTTTCATCATTGCCCGTCCCTACTGGAACGGACCGATTTCACCTCTTTACTTTATTCTTACGTCTGTATTCTCTGGTATTGGGATGGCTTCAGTTATCGCATATCTGGATGGTAGACAGAAGACGAGTGAGAACCTTGGGACCGTTAAGTTCCTCAGGACGCTTAGCTTGTCCATGATGGGGGTCATGGTAGTGATTTATATCGGCAAAACCTTCGTCGGGCTATACGGCCAGATGCCGGGAAAATATGAATCACTGCTCGCTATGCTGAAAGGACCTTTGAGCTTCAACTATTGGGTACTTGAAATATCACTGGCAATCGTTATACCTTTTGTGTTGATTATATCTGCGCAAAAGCTCTCTGCGATAAAGCTAGGGCTTGCAGGTCTGCTATCCCTGACAGGAATTTTCTTTATGCGCTTCAATATGGTGATCGCCGGGCAGATTACTCCATTGAAAGTTATTAAAAATCCTGCTGAAGAAACCGTCTTCAACCTATTCAGCGTGACATGGTCTGAATGGGCCCTGATCATAGGCGGTATTGGGATCATGGCAATATTGTATCTCCAGCGTGAGCTTCTTGAACGGTTCATCAAACACAAACCAGCAACAGAGCTGAAAAAACATGGGGATGTAACCCTATAGTTACGAAAAGGGGCTGATCACTTGTTCACCATGACAGAAGAAAAGCGGCAGCTGTCCAATGCGCTTATGCTGCTGGCAGAATTTTATAAGCCGCCAACAAATGAACTCTATCAAGCTTTGAGAAATGGAACAGTCTTAGAAGAGCTGACGCCTTTTGTAAAACTGGAAGAAACATATGAAGATTCTTTTTCTTCCTATGAAAATATGAAACAATCCTACATCTATTGTTATCTTGGGCCTTCCGAGCCTTTCGCACCACCAATTGAATCACTCTACAAACAATGGACCGATGATCCTACCGCGGCTGTTTCATTCGCTAGACAAACTGGATTCTTCTATGGGGACCCTGCACTGCATGTCCAGTATCTGTTCCGCAAGTTCAAGCTTGAGTTTCCCGAGGAATATCGAGCCATGCCAGACCACTTGACCCTGTTGCTCGAATTTCTATCGTTTTTGCTCGAGCATGGTACAGCTGATCAGATCCATTCTTTTATTTCTGACCATTTCGATTGGCTTGACGATTTCGTCCTGGAATTGAAAAAGGCTGATACGAGTTTATTCTTTGTATCGATCACACAAATAGTGAACCAGCTTGTCCACTCCCCTGCATTTGGCTACAGGAGTGAACTGCCTGGTGAAGAAAGGAGTGAATAGTCTCATGGTAAAGAAAACTATGCTAGCTGGATTGATTTTCTCTGTCGGAATAGTAATAGCCGGCTGCGGGACTGGCGAACATTCGGCCAAACCTAACTCGAATGCTGCTGCAGATTTTAACCAGAAAGCAGACCTTTCAATCTACAAGGTAGCCGAGGAAGCTGCACCAGAGAAGGAAGCCGTACCACTCAAGGATAACCTCACCTATGTTGACACCGAATATATGATGAGATTAAAAGCGTCCGAAGGAGAGGTAAGCCCGGCAAGGAAAACGTACGATCAATTCCCTTCGGAATGGGACTTTGTCATTGTCGATTCCCGTCCTCAAGCTGTTTACCATGAAGGACATATCAACGGAGCAATCAATATCCCGGATTCACAGTTCGACCAATTCGCCTCCCTGCTCCCGGAAGATAAAAATAAGCTTCTTATTTTTTACTGCGGCGGGGTCACATGTGAATTGAGCAGCAGTTCTGCTGAAAAGGCAATCAAGCTTGGCTACAAGAATATCAAAGTCTACCAGGAAGGACTGCCAGAATGGAAAAAAGCCGGCAATTACCTTGCTGTGACAGCCCCTTATGTAAAAGGACTGATCATGGACGCAAATGTGTCACGGGATGATAAGCCACCATTCGTCATCCTTGATGCCAGACCGTATAAGATATATTTCGAGTCACACATCCCGAACGCAGTCTTTGCAGATGATACTCTCTTTGCGCAAAAGTATTTAGGAATAGCACCTGCAGATAAAAAGACTGAAATCATCGTCTATTGCGGAGGATTCGGCTGCCATAAAAGCCATGCTGTCGCTGAGGAACTCCTGAAAAAAGGCTACTCAAATGTCAAAGTCTATTCAGGAGGACTTCCTGACTGGACTGCACAATCCTTGCCAACATTCGGCACTGCTAATTCAGACGGAAGCTTTAATGTAGCTGAAGGCCAGGTTAACCGCGGAATCAACCCAGAGGAGTTTATGAACAAAATCAGTGCGGGAGCGTTTATCCTTGACGTCCGTTCAAAGGATGAAACAAAGGCCGGCGTCCTCAAAGGGTCACTGAATATCCCTGACAGTATCATCCTGGCTGACCCAGCCGCTATCGCAAGCCAGCTACCAAAAGACAAGAATGCCGTCATCGTCATTCATTGCGCATCTGGCGCAAGGGCCGCTGGCGTTGTGAATAAAATCGCTGACCTAGGTTATGCAAACACATTCTATTTGAATAACGCCATCCAAATATCTGCAGATGGCAAACCATCATTCTAATAGCCAAAACCCCGGTACATTTTAAGTACCGGGGTTTCGTATGTTAAAGCTCTTCCAATTCTTTTACGATTGTCTCACAGATTTCATGTGTTTCGAGAGAATCCCTTGCGGTAATTAAAGGGAATGAATTATTATTGACAGCCTGGATGAAATCAAAAATAATTTGCTCGAAGCCTCGCTTATGAAGAGTCGGCTCCCAGTCACTTCCTCCATGTCTCGTTTCATTCCGATTTTCCTGGACCATCAGGTCTGAAACATTCACTGCCGTTCTTTTTTGATTAGATTGAAAAACTTCTACCTTTTCCTCGACAACCCCGCTGTCACGGTTCATTATTCCGATTGCAATCCCCTCTTTTGCCTGCAGCTGAATTACTACATGGTGCAAAAAAGCTCCATTTTTCTTTCCGGTAATATTGATTTGCTTTATTTCGTAGGGAAACAAAAACCTTAGCGTATCAACCACATGAATAAAGTCATCGAGTATGAAATGGCGTATTTCCCCAGGCAAGGCCTTCCTGTTTTTCTGCATGATCACCATATTAGGTTCCTTCAACTCAGCCAACTGTTTATACGCCGGGGCATATCTGCGATTAAAACCTGTCATTAATAGCAAGCCTTTATTCTCAGCCAGCTCTGTCAGTTCCCTGGCCTTTTCATACTCATAGGCAATCGGCTTATCGACATACACATGGATACCAGCCAGCAGCAGTTTTTTTACAATTTCATGATGCGATTCGGTAGCACTATGGACAAAAGCTCCCTTAACACCACTTTCAATGAGTTCATCCAAACTTAGATGTATATGGGCAAATCTATACTTGGAAGCCAGGGTTTTCAGCTTGGCAATATCCCGGGTGTAAAGATGGAATTCAATATCTTGTTTTTCCGCGAATACAGGCAGATAGGCTTTTTGCGCAATATCCCCTAAACCAATGATTCCAATCTTCAACATATCGATTTCCCCCTGCTATTTTTGATATTTCAAGTGTACACAGTAACACGGACATTAAAAAGAAATCAGCCCCAATCAGGCTGATTTCTTACTTTGTTTTACTATTGCGGACTATTCATTAATCCATGCAAGCCCAATTGTTCCCTGCCCTGTGTGAGTCCCAGCTACTGGACTGAACGTAGTTGTGGTAAAAGAAATGTTTGGAAAACGCTGTTGAAGTTCCACGCGCCATTCCTCAGCCAATTCTTTCACATTTCCGTGTATGACACTTGCTTCTTTAATATTTGTTGAAGCTTCTTCAAAAATTTGAAACAGGCGTTCCTTGACTTTCTTTTCCGTCCTGATTTTATCAAAAAGGACTACCTTGCCATCATCGAACCTGACAATCAGCTTTAATTTAATCAAGCTTCCGATTATCACCTGTGTGGTGGATAAACGCCCACCCTTATGCAGCTGCTCAAGGCTTCCTGGTGCCATATATAAATTGGCCTTGTCAGGGAGTGTTTTTAAATAGGAAACGATTTCGGAATAGGACTTCCCTTGCTTTTGAAGTTCGACACCCTTTTCAACCATGCGTCCCAACGGGTAAGAACCAATTTTCGAGTCAATAACATCGACTTTGAAATCTACCATGCCTGAAGCTGCCACAGAGGATTGGTAAGTTCCTGTCAGTGCGCTCGAAGCGTGGATCGCGATCGCATGTTTATACTGCTCCTTAAGCTTCTGGTATAGTTCTACAAACTCCCCAATAGCAGGCTGCGATGTTTTCGGAAGGACCTTTGATGCTGCCAGCTTTGGATAAAAATCCTCCGCAGTGATATCTACACCTTCCAAATAGGATTCTTCTCCAAAAATAATACTTAAAGGGACAACATATATATGATTATTTTTTATGTATTCTTCTGTTAGTCCAGATGTACTGTCAGTTACCCATGCAATTTCATTTAAAGTAGTCATGATTTCTCCTGTTCTTATCAAAAATATCGTTGAATATGCTTACATTTCCCATGATATATGAAGAAGTCTTATAAGACTATTAGTAATTTTCAAGAATACGATTTATTTGTTAAAAACAATGAAAAAGTTAATAACCCAGACACATGTTTCTCATTCTGGTTAAAGGGAACAATTGTAACAAACCTGACTGGAGGAAAATGACTCATGGACCCTTATATCTACGGTTTATATTCCCTCATCTACTTGTTTTTATTCCTATGGGGACTAAAATTATCCATTAAGTATGGATTTTTTTCCTGGCTGAATGTACTTTTGCTCGTTACATTCGGTTTAGTGTATGACAACCTTGTACTAGCCATGGGGAGCGTGATAGGAAAAGGAAGCTTCTTAGAAGCCTTGAATGAGATGCGTTATTGGTTCCACGCATTCTTCACTCCATTGTTAATTTTATTTTCCTGGGCAGCTTTCAGGAAGACAGGAATCCAATGGCTGAAGGGACGAACAGGATTTATCTTGGCGGAAGCCTTCACTCTGGCTATGATCATTGCTGAACTTTTACAAAATACCATCGGACTTAAGCTTGAGTCAGCCCAGAAATATGGGGTACTAAGCTATGAATCTGCCGGACCACACGCCCCACCTATTATGATCATTGGTGTTACTGTCGCGTTACTGCTTGCAGGAATGATCCTCTGGAAAAAGCTTACGTGGAAATGGATGGCCATCGGCGTCATTTTGATGGGTATTGGAAGCGCTGTGCCAATTCCATTGGAGAGTGATGCAGCTACCAACGGCTTCGAACTTATTTTACTAATATCCTTATGGGCTACAAAAGCTTTCCTTGAAAAAAAATCAAATCAGGCCACGATATGAGGCCTGATTTGATTTAAAATAAAGTCTTCACTTCTTGTGCTGACAGGTGTTTCCCCGCTGAAACAACTTTTTCATCAATGACCAAAGCTGGCGTACTCTTCACTTGATACTTTTCGATTTCCTTATTATCTTCCACCATTTCAACGACCGCTGCGACACCCGCTTCCCTTACAGCAGCATTTATACTCTCTTCAAGACTTTTGCACCTATCGCAACCAGGACCCAGTACTTTGATGATCATAATTTCTATCTCCTTTCACATTTAACCGTGTTTAATTACCTTTATATCTTAAATGTACCCTGATCTTAAGAATAAAAGCCCTTTATCTGACAGCTTTTATGGTGATTGAACCAAAGCTGTCATGATTCCTTCGTTTTTCTGACAGCTTTTCTGGAGAATGGGCTAAAGCTGTCATGATTCCGCCGTTATTCTGACAGCTTTTCTGGAGAATGGGCCAAACCTGTCATGATTCCATCGTTATTTTGACAGCTTTTCTGGTGCATGAGCTAAAGCTGTCATGATTCGTACGTTATTCTGACAGCTTTTCTGGAGAATGGACCAAAGCTGTCATGATTCCTTCGTTATTTTGACAGCTTTTCAGGTGCATGGACCAAACCTGTCATGATTCCACCGGTTTTCTGACAGCTTTTCAGGTTCTTAGGCCAAAGCTGTCAAGATTCCAACTTAATCATCTTTAAAAAAGCTATTACACTTAGGAAGTGCAATTACTTTTTAGTGATAATATAATATGAGAAAATAAAATAGCAATTGAATTGATAAGGAGGCGCATGATATGCCACAAAATCTCCAGGATACTACTACATTACATAATGGTGTCAAGATGCCATGGTTTGGCCTTGGTGTGTTCAAGGTCAAGGAAGGTTCTGAAGTTGTAGAATCTGTTAAAGCAGCGCTAAGAAATGGCTACAAGAGCATTGATACTGCAGCGGTTTACAGGAACGAGGAGGGCGTTGGCCTCGGAATCAAAGAAGCTGGTGTTCCTCGCGAAGAATTGTTTATCACGACCAAGGTGTGGAATTCTGACCAAGGTTATGAATCAACGCTTCAGGCTTTTGAGACGAGCATGGAAAAGCTTGGACTTGAATACCTGGATCTTTACCTGATTCATTGGCCGGTAGCCGGCAAGTATAAAGAAACCTGGAAGGCACTCGAAAAGCTTTATAAAGATGGAAGAGTCCGCGCCATTGGCGTGAGCAACTTCCATGTTCATCATCTTAAAGATTTGATGGCTGATGCTGAAATCAAGCCAATGGTCAACCAGGTTGAGTACCATCCGCATCTGGCGCAGACTGAGCTGCTTGAATTCTGCAAAGCCGAAGGCATCCAGATGGAAGCATGGTCTCCCTTGAAGCAGGGCGAGCTTTTATCAGAACCAACAATCACAGAAATCGCCGAAAAGCACAAGAAATCACCAGCCCAAGTGATCCTGCGCTGGGATTTACAAAACGAAGTTGTAACAATTCCGAAATCGGTCAAGGAAAATCGCATCATCGAAAATGCAGATATCTTCGATTTTGAACTTTCTGCCGACGATATGGACCGCCTGAACAGCTTAAACAAAAATGAACGTGTAGGTCCAGATCCGGATAATTTCGACTTTTAATTTAAATAAAACATAAGACGCAGAATCAGTTTCTGTGTCTTTTTTTCGCCCCAAAACTACCACCAAATAGTTATACCTAAACATAGTATCTGGTGCTAAAAATCACATCTTTTTATAACTCTCCATGTTAAACTGCAAAGGAATAAATTTAGAAAGGGGTTTTTTAGCATGGACTTGCCAAAACTTAAGATTGGCCATATGGTTCCACGAGTCCCAATAATGCAAGGCGGAATGGGGGTAGGCATCTCACTCAGCGGATTGGCATCAGCGGTTGCAAACGCAGGCGGAATTGGTATCATCTCTGGAACAGGGATTACAGTTGAGGAGATGCGTCTGCATATCAGGAAAGCCAGAAAGCTAACACAGGGTAATGGATACATCGGGGTAAATGTTTTGTTTGCGATGAATGATTTTGCTGAAAAAATGAAAGCTGCACTAGATGAAAAAGTTGATTTCATCATATCTGGAGCCGGAATTTCACGAGATATGTATTCATGGGGAAAGCAAGCTGGGATCCCGGTCATTTCCATTGTCTCCTCTGCCAAGCTAGCTAAAATCTCGGAGCGCCTTGGTGCTGCTGCAGTGGTAGTTGAAGGATTTGAAGCAGGCGGGCATCTTGGGACGGACAAGCCCCTTTTTGACATACTGCCTGAAATTGTTGAGTCTGTGTCCATCCCAGTGATTGCTGCTGGAGGAATCATGACTGGGGCCGATATCGCTAAGGCTCTGTCCCTTGGAGCTTCCGGCGTCCAAATGGGCACGAGGTTTGTTGCCAGTGATGAATGTGACGCTCCACAAAGCTTCAAGGAGAAATACGTGTCAGCCACTGAAAAAGACACGATACTGGTGAAAACCACAGTAGGACTGCATGGTCGGGCTATTGCCAATCATTTCACTAAACTAATCACCACTTCAGATAAACTCAGGATTAAAAAATGTCGTGATTGCCTGAAAAATTGTTCCTATCAATTTTGTACACTGGACTCACTGCTCACCTCAGTGGCCGGTGATGTGGAAAATGGCCTTGTTTTTGCTGGCTCAAAGGTGAGTGAAATAAAAGAAATCCTTCCGGTCAGGACAATCATAGAAAATTTAAAAACGGAATTTAATGCAGCCACGCAAAGCTTTGCCTAAATAAAGAACATATTAGTTGGGGAAGACCGCGAATATGCTATAATTTAAAAAATTTCACAAAATAAAACACAGACAACCACATTCGAGGTTGTCTGTGTTTGCTTCACAAAGTTATGAAAAATTCCTGATTTGACCGCTGATCCTTTGTATGAACCCGTTCCTTAAAATAGATTTCTTTTTCATTGATCAATATGACGGTAGAGCTTCTCGTCCCGTATCCATCGCTTTTGATAAACATCGGTGACAGCAAACGCTCCCACTCCAGCGAGACTCCTGTTGAAGGCAACAGATGGTCTGGTGCAGGGTCGGCATTTTCCAAATGGGCAAATAACTGGTCAACCAGATGTGGATGCTCTCCAGAAATAATGCTGGCAAGCCCCGCCTTCCCTCGTTCTACCTTTGGCCAGTCCGTATTAAGCAAGTGGTTGCTGACACCATGAATGCCAGGCTCAATTTTTTGCAAGGGCCCTCCACGGTTGGAATAATAATAAAGCTCCTCCAAATCCCCTGCTAGCAGATTATAACCCGGATATTCATGTCGACGATGGTTCAACTCATCTAAATAGGCCTGCGGATTATCTGTCCCTTTCAGAAAATCTGCAACAAGCTCCCCTCTTGTTCTTTTCCCATCCGTGGTTTCACTTGGGTCACGATAATTGGTCAGGGCAGCAAACTTTCCCGAAGTCGTCACTCCCATCCATGTTCCCATTTTTTCAAGATCCCGCCCGGCTAGCAGTTCTGGCGCTTCTTCCCAAAAATAAGCCGGCGCAGTTTCCCGGGCATATGCTTCATCCCGATTGGCAGCGACAATCAGCTTATACTTCGGATGCGCTTTGTAAGCAAATAAAATCAAACACATTTTTCATCACGACTTTCAGTCCATTTTCCTCTATTATAACTTAACGCAAAAAAAGAGAAGGACTAAGTCCCTCTCTTTTCACCTTTTTATAGAAGCATACCTGCCATTGCTGCACTTAAAAGTGATGCAAGCATACCTGCGACAACAGCTCTTACACCCATTCTAGCGATGTCTCCGCGACGGTTTGGCGCAAGGCTTCCAAGTCCGCCAAGCAGGATACCCATTGAAGATACGTTTGCGAATCCACAAAGCGCGAAGCTGATGATTGCAACTGTTTTTGCAGATAATTGTTCAATTTGTGGTGCAAATGAAGAATATGCTACAAATTCATTCAAGATTAACTTTTGACCAATGAATCCGCCAGCTTTTACAGCTTCATCCCAAGGTACGCCGATAGCGAAAGCGAGTGGCGCGAATACAAAGCCAAGGATTGTTTCAAGAGTTATGTTTCCAGCTCCGAAGAATCCACCAACGAATCCAAGAAGCCCATTGATCAAGGCAATCAATGCGATGAATGCAAGCAACATGGCACCGATATTCAATGCCAACTGGAGACCTGTGCTAGCACCCTTTGCGGCAGCATCGATCACGTTAACTGAATCCGTATCTTTTTCCATCTTCAGTTCATCAGATGACTCAGATTTCTCTGTTTCCGGTATCATAATTTTAGCAAGTACCAAACCTGCCGGCGCAGCCATGAAGCTTGCTGCAAGAAGGTATTCTAACGGAACCCCCAATAGTGAGTAACCAATCAATACGGAACCTGCTACAGAAGCCAAGCCCCCAACCATGATGGCAAATAGCTCTGACTGAGTCATTTTCGCAATGTAAGGCTTAACAACAAGTGGTGCTTCTGTCTGGCCTACGAAAATGTTAGCTGCAGCTGATAGTGATTCAGCCTTGCTCGTTCCCAGCAATTTAGAAAGCGCTCCGCCCAGGATCTTGATGATTACTTGCATGATTCCCAGGTAGTAAAGCACAGAAATTAAAGAAGAGAAGAAAATTACAACCGTTAATACTTGGAAAGCGAATACAAAGCCAATATTTTCGGCCTGGAACAATCCGCCGAACAGGAATTGCACACCAGCGTCTGTATAGTTGACGATTTCATTGACACCAAGTGAAAGCTTTTTAAGTAAGAGTTTACCTGTTTCCCATTTCAATACTAAGAACGCGAAAATGAATTGGATTGCCAACCCGCCAAGGATTGTCCTAAAATTGATGGATTTTTTGTTATTCGAGAAAATAAATGCTATTCCCAAAACGACTGCAATCCCCATTAAACCCCATAAGATATTCATTATTGACCCACCTCTTGTTGTGATATTTGCTTGAACTGTTGTTACCGTTTACAAATGATATGAAAAAAATTTCAATAAAACGTTTACATTTGTTTACTTCAAACTTTCTATAGCAAATATATCAGAAATAAAGAACTTTTGTAAATATGTTTTTGAACAAATGTAAAATGAAATTTATACCTTTTCACCATTTCGACAAAAATACCCGCAAAGGCCTCAAACCTATCGGGTATTTGTTTGTATCTTATGGCTTTGCTCTATTCACCGAATCCTTACTTATCTAACAAGAATTTTGCAGTGAATTGGTCCGTTACAAGTACATTTGTATACTTCCCCTTTAAAGCTCCATAAATACCATCTATTTTGTGAGCTCCGCCTGCAACCAATACTGAATATTTTTTCGATTTTAACTCTTCAAGTTCTATCCCTAAAGTTCTCGCATCCAGATTTTCGTTGCAAACCTTCCCATCTTTATCAAAAAAACGCGAACATATATCGCCTACAGCTTTTGAATATATGACTTGCAGATCTTCTTCTGTAAAGTACCCTAACTGGAACAATAATGATTCAGACTTTATCGGGCCGATTGTATAGACTGCAATGTTCGATTGCTTCCCCATCTCCAGGATCTTTTTGATATGCCTGTCCGCTTCCATTGCCTGTTTTACCACGACATGATCAACGATCGCCGGCAACGGGAGATGATGAGGTGCACTATTGAAAGCCTTGCCGAATAAATACAGTATTTCATTCGCGTACGTGTTCGTTTCAGAATGGCTGACTCCGCCCTTCAACTGAACGACCTTGACATTCTTGCACGGCTTCTGCTTAAGTTCGAGCGCGACATGATAAAGGGTCGTGCCCCAAGTGACACCGATAATATCATCATGTTCTACCACTTCATTCAAGAAAGCAGCGGCCTTCTCCCCGAGATATGTTTTGATTACACTGTCCTCATATTGTGGAATATGGGTGACGATTGCCTTTTTCAACCCAAACTTTTGTTCAAGTTGCGCTGACAAATTCTCTACATCCTCTGTCGGGTCCATGATTTTGATATCGACAATGCCCTCCTGCTTTGCGATCTGCAGGAACCTTGATACTGTCGGCCTCGATACTCCCAACTCTCTGGCAATATCATTCTGGTTATAATCAAGTAAGTAATAAAGCTTAGCTGCCTCGATTATCTTCAATAATTTTTCTTTTTCCATTCGTGATCACCCTTGGAAATGACTTAAATTCAATACATTCATTTTAGCAAAAAATACGAATGAAAACATTTACATTTTAAAAAAGAACAAAATGTTCATATAACACCAAAACTTTACATATGTTTAGTTATCTTCGGACTTTTTTACACAAAACTCATAGTTTCAATAAATATAAAAAATAGATAGAAAAAAGAATTGGGTTCTCCCCAATCCTTTGCATTAAAGATTATTTAATAATTGCCAGTACCGATTGAGCATACTTCCTTGCCAGTAAATACTTTTCTTCTTCATTTAATAAATGAAAGGGGCGATCATTCTTGAAGATAACCTGGCTGACAAAAATTCCTCCTAGATGCCTTGCAGCAAGCCCTGTATCAACTTTTTGCCCCAAGTTCTCATAGTGTAGCTTCAAACCTTTTTCAAGGCTGGAAAAGATCATATTAGGCAAATCGACTTCTTCATCTAAATTCCCCATCAAGCTTTCGGAAATGAGCATTCTGACCAGGGATGAATTTTTTGATAGTGTGTCCAGCCTATTTTCAATGATCTTTATTAGAAAAGCTTCAGTATCCTCTAATTTTGCCAACCTGGCAATTTGGGAATCAAATTGTTTTTCCAGAACATTCTTGATGACCGTTAAAAACAGGTTTTGTTTATTGGTGAATTTCCGAAACAGCGTTACCTCAGCCACGTCTGCTTCCTTTGCTATTTCCTGGGTTGTAGCCTGCAGCCCTTTTTTCACAAAAACCTTCATTGCTGCATTCAAAATTTGTTCCGTCTTGTCCCTCATTCTGCCACCCCTAGTTTACTGCTAATTCATTCTCCCTTATATGTCTTATTTTCACAAAACGGTCAAGAATAATCAAGATGGCAGGCATAACTACAATTGTACTAAACAGTGCCAGGAAAATATTTATTAAAGTCATCAAGCCGAAGTTGCTCAAGATGACAAAATCGGAAATTAGCAGCGCGGTAAAACCGCCTATTGTTGTAAAGGCAGATGCAAGGATAGCCTTCCCTGTTTTTCGGTTCGTAATCATAATGGCTTCTCTGCTGTTTCTGCCTTTTTTACGCTCTTCATAAAAGCGCTCCATAATCAGGATAGTAAATTCTGTGCCGATTCCGATAATCAATGCGCCAAGTGTAGCAGTTAACGGAGTATATTTAATATCCAATAAAGACATTGCAGCTCCTGACCACCCTACAATCAGGATGATGGGCAGCAATGGGATGAATGCTTTTACTGGATGGCGATAGGCAATTAACAAACCAAGGAATACAAGGCCCATTCCTAGCAATGTCATTTTGTACCTTCCTGTAGTCAATGCTGTAACCATTTCAACATCCAGCACCGCCTTTCCAGTAACCGTTGTTTCGATTCCTTCTATTTCTTTCGCTTCTAAAAAGTCCATTAGGTCATTAATGAATTCCTTAAGTTCCTCTGCCTCTAGATGCTTAATACTTATAGTGATAACGCCCTTTGTCCTCTCTTCATTCATCATCAGCTTTTTCTGTTCCTCTGGCATTTCCGCCAATTTTTCTTCTATCCCATGTGGTTCTGGAAGTTCTCCATCATTCATTTGTCGAAGTGCAGTTGTGATTGAGCGTGATTCTACAATGGTTTCTGGAAACTCTCTGTCTACTCTTCCGGTTATTTCATCTGCCCAATCCATAACCTCAGTTGATGACACATCATCGGCTTCATACACAACCGAAATTGAATCAGTACTGCCGAGAATATCCCTCAATCTATGAATATCCTTTAACTCCTGCGTATCCTGTGGCATAAATTTTTCAACATCAGTTTCGACTCCTGCCTTTAAATCAGCCCAAATCCCAAAACCCGCTGATAAGAAAGCAATAATAACGATCAACCACCTTAGCGTTATCAAGTGCTTTGTAAACCAATTGAAAAATCCGTCTCCCTTTTTAGCCTTTAATCTTGTTTGTTTCTTTTTATTCCCTTCACTTTTAAAATGATGGTCTCTGATAAATAATATTGGAATCAATAGGAATAACCCTACTATAAAACTGACAATCATCCCTAAAGTTAACATCTTGCCAAAATCCTGTATCATCGGTACCGGAGAAGTGTATAAAGCTATAAAACCAAGCCCCGTGGAAATTAATGCTGTCAAAACAGCCGGGACCATTTTCGTTATCGTTACATAAAGGCTTTTTTGTGGCTTCTTATTCATGGTCACCCTCCTCTTCTGCCATTTCTTCCGAATATCTGTTTTGGAACTGAATGGCGTAATCTATGCCAAGGCCAATTAGGATTGGGAACACAGCCATCGATACCATTGTTATTGGAATTTGAATCCACCCCATCAATCCCACTGTACCAATCACTGCAATCAAAATGACACCTAATGGTAGTAAGCGCCAACTAACATTAAAGGAAAAAAATAAGATGATAACCATAAACAATATAGATAGCATCATCATTTTCTGCATGCTTTCCTTCATTGATGAACGAATTGCATCGTCCAAAACTGGTTTACCCGAAACCATCATTTCCGTTGAATCTATTTGATTTTCATTTAGATATGACTTAACTGTTTGTGAAACTTCACTTTTTACACCATCGGAAACATTTCCGTTAAACTTCACCATCATGATCATAGTATGGTCATCAATGAGCACTTCATTAAATATGTCCCTCTTCTTGCCATTTTCATCATAAACCATGTGTTCCAGTGTTTCCTGCTTCTCTGGCAAACCTGGTTTCAATGTATCAGAATAGCCATGCATTGTGGTCAAATTTTCACTGATTGAAACCAGTTTCGTGCCCATTTCCATTAAACCATTGCTGAGTTCATTTAAATCTTTAGCTTGTTTCTCCTTTTCTGCCTGTAACTTTTCTAATTGTCTTTGTTGATTTGATAATCCGCTTTCAATCCCCTTCAGCCCCTTGATTGTTTGCTCTGAAACGTTAGGCAGTGCTGCGGATCTCTCGGCTCCCTGCAACATTTTTTCAGAAAGCTGGATAAGCTGGGTGCTTATTTTATTTATTTGATCTGCTTGTTGCTTTGCTTGCAGATCATCCGTATTGTATTTTGACGCTAATGCTCCCAGTTTCAATCCAGCTTCCTTTGTATAGGATCCAAACTGGGAATACCCATTAACTAGACTGATTGTCCCTTCCTTGAGCTTCATCTGGCCTTGAACCATTTTATTTAATCCCTGATTCAATTCCGACATTTGTCCTTCAACGCTTGACAGCTGACTGCCTTCGGAAGCATTAGCTTCCATTTGCTCCCCAATCTCGATTAACTTTTCACCCATTTTATACAGGCCATCTGAAACCTCTACTAGCCCGTCTTTATATTTGTCAGCTTGCTTGGAAGACATTTCTTCAATCAAAACAACAGGGCTCATGACACTATAAACCTCTTCATGGGTATTCAGAATTGTCTCAAGCTTCTTCATATGGCCCAGCCTGTCAACAGTCAGTACCTTATCATCTATTCCTTCATAAACAATGATGATGGATTCTCCCCCAAATTCTTTTTCAAGCTCCTGGTTATCTATATAAACCCTTGATTCACTGCTTACTAAAGTCTCATTACCTGTAGCCATTTGAACGTTTCTGGCCCCCGCAGCTAGTAGTACAATAGCCATTACAGTGAATAAAACTATTTTCACGGGGTGTTTTGACATTAATGAAATTAGTTTTTTTAGCATCTTTGATTCCCCCTAAAACGCAAATGTAAGTAATTACTTACATTCATTATAAAAAGGCTTTTCAATTTTGTAAAGAACAAAAGAACAAAAAGCGCAAGCGCCTCGTTCAGCCCCGACAAGCGCTGGAGGGCCGGCCGGTGAAGTCGTTCTTTGACTTCATTTGGCGGACCGAAACCGAAAAGTATAGCCGACTGTCCAGAAACGCAGAAACTGGAGACTCCGACAAAGAAGCGCTTTTTGCTTCTGCCGGCGGAGTTGAAGTTTCGGAGTTTCTAGGAGGCGACACTAGACAAGCGACTCGAGGGGCTAGGCGCTGGAGCTGGATTAAGAAAATACATGTAGTTATCCACACTAAATAATTTAATAATTTCTTAAACAATAAAAAAAGGAGTCATCCCATATCAATTGGAATGACTCCTTTTATCAATTATTGAGACTTACGTTTAGGAATTTTTCCAATCCCCAGTTCTTTCGCCTCTTGGTTCAATGCTTTAATTAGACTTAATCCCATCAAAGCCATAATGATGGAGAACGGCAATGCGGCTACGATCATTGTATTTTGCAATGCCTGAAGCCCCCCAGAGTACAGCAATACTAAAGAAATTGCCGCCAGCATGATTCCCCATGTAAATTTAATCCTATTCCCTGGTGTCAGTGATCCATTGGTGGTCATCATCCCTAAAACGAATGTGCCTGAGTCTGCTGAAGTGATAAAGAATGTACCGATAAGAATCATTGCCAGAATGGACAATAATGAACTTAATGGATAATTGGCAAACACGCCAAAAAGCGCTTCTTCGGTCGCAAGTTCTGAAATATTTGCAATCCCTTCATGCTCAAGCATGATCGCTGATCCCCCGAAAGCTGAAAACCATATGAAGCCAATCAAAGAAGGTACAAGCAGTACACCGAATACAAACTCTCTGATTGTCCTTCCTTTAGAAACTCGAGCTATAAAAATCCCTACAAATGGTGCCCAGGCAATCCACCATGCCCAGTAGAAAATGGTCCAGCCGTTGATCCACGAACGGACATCTTCATTTAAAGGTGCAATCCTGAAGCTCATTGCCGGCAAATTTTGAAGGTATGTACCAATTGTGTTGGTAAAGAGGTTCAGGATAAACTGGGTTGGTCCCAAAAACAGCATCGCCACTAGCAATATTGCGGCAAGTATCATGTTTACATTACTTAAAATCTTGATACCTTTTCCAAGTCCTGTCCAGGCAGAAATCATGAACAATACTGTTACGATCAGGACAATAAACAATTGAGTTACAAAACCAGTAGGTATTCCAAACAGGTAAGAAAGTCCCCCGTTAATTTGTACAGCTCCAAATCCTAAAGTTGTTGCCACACCGATTACAGTCGCGACAACGGAAATTATATCAATCACTTTTCCAGTTGTGCCATTCGTTTTTTCGCCTAAAATCGGGCCAAGAGTAGCACTAATCAACCCTGGCTTTCCATGACGGAAATTGAAATAAGCAAGAACTAACGCCACAATCCCATAAATGGCCCAGGCATGGATACCCCAATGGAAAAATGTGAATCTCATCGAATCACGAATTGCCTGGTCAGACCCGGCTTCTACTCCAGTTGGTGTCGAGACCATATAGTGGCTGATTGGTTCAGCAGTTCCCCAGAAAACCAACCCTATTCCCATACCTGCGCTGAAGAGCATCGCATACCATGTCAGGGTAGAAAATTCAGGGCGGTCATCCTGCCTGCCAAGTCTAATCTTTCCAAGTGGGCTGATCAGAAAATAAAGACAAACAATTACAATAGCAGAAACAAGAATTAAATAATACCAGCCAAATGAATCAGTAATGAATGCCTGGATGCTGGCTGTTACTGACTCAAGTTTATCTGGAACAAACACACCGAAAAGAACCATTAATAACAAAATTCCAGTCGATATGAAAAAAACAGATGAATCCTTTTTCATCAAAAAACTCCCTTCGTCAACATTTGCACTTTAATACACTAACATAAATTTGTGTTTTTTTAAAAAGATTGTACTCATAACAGAGATAGTATTACCGGTTACAGTCATAAAAATGATTGTCCAATTCATTTTTTCTAAAATTCACAACTACTGCATTCCCCCATATTCTTACCCAAACCCTTAGGTTATGGACTTCATTGTTGAATAAACCCTGAGCGATGGCCCTTCCATACGGAACAATTGAATCCACTAAGTCCGACTTTCCTCCTTCTCAAGTACATTCTCCGATAAAACTTTTTTTGGGCATTGATTGTTAGCCCTTGAACATGAGCTTCCATCACATTCCTAATTAATATATTGAGGAGATTTCTACTGTGGAGTTCCAGTAACTATTTAACTTTTGGTTATGTAAGCAACAGAATTTATTCAGAGGTCCAAGAAAAAAGATCGTTTTCCAACAAATTCCCAATATCATTCTATTAGTCTATTGAATCCTTGTCGAATTTTGATTAAAATTGGTAGAGATGGTCACTTGAAGGAGAAATGTTAGGAGAAGATATTTTGGATAAAAAGTTATTAATTAGATCACTTTCAATTGGAGCCATTTTCTTAGGTACCTATCTGGGGGCGGAGAATTTTCGATCAGTTGAAAATCCAACTGCAGAAACACAAGCTGCGGTTGCACCCAAAATTACCCGCACAGAAGCTCATTCGGTAACTAAAAATATTGCTGATAAGGAAGTTCTTGAGGATTTCATCAGTACTGAAGAGAAAAAAATAATTGAAGGTGTCCCGCACATCAGTCAGCTTCCAGAATTACAACGCGGGTGTGAAGTAACTAGCTTATCTATGCTGTTGCAGTATGAAGGAATACAAACCGACAAGATGACCTTGGCTAAGCAGATACATAAAATCCCCTTCCGCGACGCAAATTATGTTCGCGGAAATCCATATGATGGCTTTGTAGGCGATATCTATACATTCAGCAAATCAGGATATGGAGTTTACCATGGCCCTGTAGCAAATCTTGCAGAGAATTATCTGCCAGGGAAGATCAAAGACATAACCGGAAAATCAATCCATGATGTATACCAACTTATCGATAGCGACTCGCCAGTTTGGGTCATCACCAACTCCACTTTCGCGCCGCTTCCTGAATCGGAATTTACTATTTGGAAGACAAATACTGGAAACGTAAAGATCACTTACAGAGAACACAGTGTGCTGATTGTCGGCTATGACGAGGAATTTATTTACGTAAACGACCCTCTTGCCAGCGATGGCTATAAAGCCTTTCCACGTACACCTTTCGAAAAAGCATGGGTACAGATGGGCAGCCAGGCGATTGGAATTGAAAAATAATAGATTGTTATTATAAGAGTTTATTATATAGAAAAATCGGCAGGAGCTATGTCCTGCCGATTTTTGATTAAGCATACATCTTGTTCTCTTCATTTTTGAAAAAGCTTTTCATCGCGTGGAACACGTCAGCCTTCTGCTTGAGGATATAGTAACGGAAGTTATCATCTTTAATGTTTTTATACGCGGACATTAGGGTCGAGTGGCGGTTGTACTGATTGACTTCTCCATATCCAAACATATTGGAGACCTTCATCAGCTCTTCTACTAACTTCACACAGCGGGCATTGTCGGAGGTCAGGTTATCACCATCTGAAAAGTGGAATGGGTAGATGTTAAACTTGCTTGGATTGTATTTTACATCAATCAGTTCTAATGCTTTTCGGTAGGCGGATGAACAAATGGTACCTCCGCTTTCCCCTTTTGAGAAAAAGTCTTCCTCGGAAACTACCTTTGCTTCTGTATGGTGGGCGATAAATTCAATTTCAACTGTTTCATACTTGGATCGAAGGAAACGCGTCATCCAGAAGAAAAAGCTTCTTGCCATATACTTTTCCCACAGCCCCATACTTCCGCTTGTATCCATCATCGCAAGCACAACAGCTTTAGAATCAGGTTTCACAACTTCATTCCATGTCTTGAACTTCAAGTCTTCCTTGTAAATAGGGTGGAAGGATGGCTTGCCGGTCATGGCATTTCGTTTATAAGCCGACATCATCGTCCGCTTTTTATCGATATTCCCCATTAATCCAGTCTTCCTGATATCGTTGAATTCAATATTTTCAACGAGATGCTCCTGTTCTTCCTTCTTCTTGAGGTTAGGAAGCTCCAGCTCTTTAAATAACGCTTCTTCGATTTCCATCATTGATACTTCTGCTTCGTAATAATCCTCACCGGCCTGGTCTCCTGCTCCTTGCCCTTTCCCAGGACCTTGCTGCTGCCCGGAGCCGTCACGAGCGACGACATCGCCTACTTTACTGTCTCCGTTCCCCTGGCCGACATGTTTGTTCTTATCATAGTTATAACGGATTTTGTACTCATCCAGTGACCTTATCGGAATCTTTACGACATCCCTGCCGTTGGACATGATAATATTCTCTTCGGTGATCAAATCAGGCAGATTGCTCTTTATTGCTTCCTGCACCTTTTCCTGATGGCGCTGTTGGTCATCATGTCCTTTGCGGTGGAGGGACCAATCTTCCTGGGAAATCACAAACTGGTGATTGCTTTCATCGGTCATTTTCAACCCCTCCTTTGAAATTTTTGTTTTGACAGTAACACAATTCAGTATACCTTCATACAATATCCCGATGGACTTTACCCTTGTGGGAATTGTAATTACTCTATCTTATGCAGGAAGACAAAATAATTTACAAATAATTTTGACAATTAACCTTTTCTTCTATGGATGGACAAGCCCATTTTATCTTGAAACCCCTTTGGGAATTATTGTCCTTTTTAACCAGTACAAGTATAAGTTCTTTTCCACAGATAACCCCTATATAGCTCTTCCCAGCAGCAGACATGGACACTCTCCCTCATTTCCCTCTGAACCTGTCCGAAGTTGCTCCGGGTTCGGACAGCTTTTCTTCATTTTCCCCTGAAACTGCCTGAATGCCCACTGAGTTAACTTCGAAAGCCAGTGAGGTTGCTCAGATCATGTTGCAGCGTGTCATCATTTCTACAAAAAAATAACCTCTGCGTTATCTGCAAAGGTTATTTCTTTTCATTCACTTTATCAAATTGAATCGGATCTGGTACTTTATCGTAGTCCTCTTTCAAGACTTCCCCTGTGCGTCGGTGCTCCATTTGCTTGCCCAGATCTTCTATTTCTTCTTCATTACGCGCCATTGAACTATTTTTAGGGACATAGTCTTTCGGCAGATCTTTTTTAGTCATGTTAATCACCTCTTGCCTGTACTATTCCCGCTTTCAGGTACTTATAAACTAAAAGGACCTGCAATCTGCAGGTCCTCATAATTTATCTGTTTAACAGGCTTCCGACATACCGCAGCAATTCATTTGCTGAAGTAGAGTTGTAACCATGCTCATCAATCAGCCTTGCGACGACATTATTGATTTTCTTCAGCTGCGTCTCATCAGGAGTTTTCGTTGAAGTGGTAATCTTGACAACATCCTTCAGGTCAGCAAACAGCTTTTTCTGGATTGCTTCACGCAGGCGGTCATGTGAATTGTAATCAAACCTCTTGCCTTTACGGGCATAGGCAGAAATCCTGATTAAAATCTCTTCACGGAAGGCTTTCTTGGCATTTTCGGAAATGCCAATCTGCTCCTCGATGGAGCGCATCAACTTCTCGTCCGGATTGATTTCTTCTCCAGTCAGCTGATCACGCATCTTCGCCTTGTTGCAGTATGCTTCGACGTTATCAAGATAATTATCCATAAGAGTTTTCGCTGATTCTTCGTATGAGTAGACGAATGCCTTTTGCACTTCTTTTTTCGCAATATCATCGTATTCCTTACGTGCAATAGAAATATAGTTCAGATACCGCTCCCTTGTCTCGGCCGTAATCGATGGATGCTGGTCAAGGCCTTCTTTAAGAGATCTCAGGACGTCTAATGCATTAATCGTTTTAACTTCTTTTCTAATGATTGTTGAAGAAATCCGGTTAATGACATAACGAGGGTCAATCCCGCTCATTCCCTCATCTTGATGCTCTTTTTTCAGTTCCTCTACATCAGCCCTGTTGTACCCTTCGACACTCTCGCCATCATAGAGCCTCATCTTCTTGATAAGGTCAATATCGCCTTTTTTCGGATCCTTCAGGCGCGTCAGTATCGTGAACATCGCAGCTACCCTCAGAGTATGTGGTGCGATATGGACATCGTTTACATCGCTTTCCCTGATCATCTTGTCATAGATTTTCTCTTCTTCGGTCACTTTTAAATTATAAGGAATCGGCATCACGATAATCCGTGAATGCAAGGCTTCGTTCTTTTTATTGGAGATGAATGAACGGTATTCCGTTTCATTCGTGTGTGCGACAATCAGTTCATCCGCGCTGATCAATGCAAATCTTCCTGCTTTAAAATTGCCTTCCTGCGTCAGGCTGAGCAAATGCCAGAGGAATTTCTCATCGCACTTCAGCATCTCCTGGAATTCCATCATGCCCCGATTCGCTTTGTTCAGCTCACCATCAAAACGGTATGCACGCGGATCGGACTCAGATCCATATTCCGCGATAGTAGAGAAGTCGATACTGCCTGTTAAATCGGCAATATCCTGGGATTTTGGATCAGATGGACTGAATGTGCCAATGCCGGTCCGTTTATCTTCAGAGAAGAAGATTCTTTCCACAATGACATCTTCAATCCGGCCGCCATACTCCTGTTCAAGCCTCATCATGTTGAGCGGCGATAAATTACCTTCAATCCGGATACCATATTCATCATAAAAGTCCTTGCGCAAATGATGCGGAATCATATGCAGTGGGTCTTCATGCATTGGGCACCCTTTAATCGCATAGATTGCTCCCCTGTCAGTATGGGAATAAGCCTCCAGCCCTCTTTTCAGCATCGTGACGAGAGTCGATTTACCTCCGCTTACTGGTCCCATTAACAAAAGGATCCGCTTCCTGACATCCAGCCTTTTCGCAGCAGGGTGAAAGTACTCCTCAACCAGCCTTTCCAATGCTTCCTCAAGCCCAAACAACTGTGCATTAAAGAAGGAATAGCGTTTCTTCCCTTTTTCGTTTTCAATTCCAGCATCTTTGATCATATTATACACACGCGAATGTGCCGATTGAGCAACCCATGGCTGTTCCTTCACGATTTCAAGATACTCCCTGAACGTCCCTTCCCACTTCAGCTTCTCTTCATCCTGGCGATACATCTCAATCTTTTTTAAAATATCCATATGGACCTCCCCATCTAGCGTTATCAAGAGACGATTAATAAATTCTATGCAGCAAACAATTTGAACATGCGTAAACGTTCCGTCTGGGTGATTGTCCTTTTTTACTTTGAACCGGAAAAAATAAGCCCATCCTTCACAGTTGCGAGATAATAGGCTATAATAATTTCTATATGGACAAAATCGAATTTTAGGGAGGCTTACATATATGAAACTAATCCTAATTATAGGCGTCACAGTTGCATTCTTAGCTGCAATCTTCACATCAGGTTACGATGATAAGCCGGGAATCACGAAAAAATAAAAAGCTGCCGATTGGCAGCTTTTTTACTTTTCCATGATTATTTTTTATTCAATTTTTGATTTTCCACAAACTTCTTCATATACAACCTTGATTTGCGCCCTAGCATTTTTGCCATCTGGCCCGTCCAGGTATCGGCTCTCTTTCCACCCGTTCTCTCCTGGTAATATTCAGAAGTCGTTTTATTGTAATCTTGAAGCTGCTTTTCAAATAAACCCTGGTCTTGTTGATACTCGTTTTCCATATAGATATGCTCGAACGGCAGACGCGGCTTGAGATCCGTTTCCTGGTCAGGATACCCTACAGCCATGCCAAACAGAGGAATAACATGCTCAGGTGTCTTCAAAACTTCCTTCACGGCCTCGAGGTCGTTGCGGATTCCGCCGATATAGCAAATCCCAAGCCCCATCGATTCAGCCGCTATGGCTGCATTCTGGGCAGCTAAAGCAGCATCAATCAATGCCACCATGAATTTTTCTGTGCTTTCAATTGAATCTTTTACATCTGCACTTTCCAAGTCACCGACTACCTTATGGCGATGCAGGTCTGCACAAAACACAAAAAAGTGGCCATTTGCTGCTACATAAGCCTGATTACCGGCCAATTCAGCCAGCTTGTCCTTTTTTTTCTGATCTGTTACACCGATTATTGAATATGCCTGGATAAAGCTAGAAGTAGAAGCCGCCTGGGCACTTTTCACAATTGCTTCAACTTGCTCCCTATCCAGCGATTGATCCGTAAAACGCCTGATCGAACGATGTTGTAATATAGTCTCAATTACCTGATTCATTTTATTAACAACCCCTTCTCGACTTATGTATAGCCCCTGGAACCACATTTCCTGCAAAATATCATAATACCAGCAGACAGATATTCATGCCAAAAAAGGAGACCTGAAAAGGCCTCCTAATATTTACGCAAATCCCGATAATCCTGCTGTCTAAGTGCTTCGTAAATTAAGATAGCAGCCGTGTTAGATAGGTTTAATGAACGGATATTCTCATTCATAGGCAGTCTCAGACATGTCTCTATATTTTTTTCGATCACTTCTTTAGGAAGTCCTGTCGTCTCTCTGCCAAAAATAAAGAAGAAATCCTTTTCGATTACGCTATAATCAAAATCAGAATGCGCCTTTTTGCCAAATTTAGTTACGTAAAAGAATTCTCCGCCCTCGTTCTGTTGATAAAAGTCCTCGAGCGAATCATAATAATGAATTTTCACATGCTCCCAGTAATCCAAACCCGCCCGCTTCAACATCTTGTCATCCGTCGAAAATCCCAACGGCCTGATCAAGTGAAGCTCGGTATCGGTACCGGCGCATGTGCGCGCTATATTGCCAGTGTTTGCTGGAATGAGCGGCTGATATAATACAACATGCAATGCCATGACTTTCACCTCTGATAAAAACTAAAGCCATTATACCACTACACTCCTTCACAGCAAAAGAAATGGTGCTGTACTATTTCGGAATGTCATTAAATATCATCATGATCATCCGTAATCGTAAAGAACTTGTATTTAATATTAGGAGTATAGGCCGTCGAATCCTCATATGCCCAATACCGCATCCGGCTGTTATAAGTATGGGCATTGACCAGCGGCATTCCATCCGCATCATGTCCCGTAACAATCGTGGTATGGTCAAAACGGCCATCCCCCTCAAAGTCATAACAGATGACATCCCCAAGCTTCAGCTTTTCTGCACTTTTTACTTCTCTCCCCCTCAACCCCAGCTTGGACCCTGGGATATACCAGCGCATTGCATTGGCGACCGACCAGCTGAAGCTCCAATTATCATTCTGCATCCACCAGCCATTGCTTCGATTTGGGTACCCGCGCATCGGCCCTCCGCCCTGATGAAGGCATTGCGATATATAGTTGGTACAATCGACCTCGAACTTTTTATATGCAGGATTGTAGTCATTCCACCATCTTTCCGCATACTGGACAGCCTTCAGCCTGTCATATTTGAACCCCTTCCTCTCCTGGTCTCCCTTCTGCTGTGCAATTGCTGGCATCGCTTCATGCCTGCCCTCGGAACCTTTGATTTCATTCAGCTTTTCATCCTTAACCAGGACGCCCTTGAAAAATTCAGCCTGCCTCTTCTCCACTTCTTCCTCCATGTAAAATAATCCTCGTTGCTTAATCAAATACTGAAAATGAACCTCATATAGAACCAAAGCATTTTCCTTATTGTCAACCTTCTCTATTACTCTGCCATTTGCCTTTGCTTTTACAATTTCAGCAGATCGATTGGCAAAACTCTGCTTTTTCATCTCTATACTGGGACACTCGTGCAGTTGATTTCGCGGCATTGATACACATTGAAGGACACGCTGTTCCAGAAGTTCCTGCAGTTGTTCACGCATGTTCATCTCTCCCTTCACCTTTCATATTTATGAAGCATTCCAGGAATTCACGCATAAAAAAAAGAATGGATTTAACAAAATCCATTCTTCTTACACAGATATATTCGACTCTGGGTTGTCCTTAAAAAACTCCAGTCCCTTACTGATTTCATTTAGTACTTCCTCTTCCTTCTCAACAGCAGAGGCATGTTTCAGTGCGTCCAACGCTTCACTTCCGCCAATTTTGCCAAGCGCCCATGCTGCCGTTCCCCTGAGAACAGGTCTTGGATCATCCTGCATTACCTTGATCAACTCAGGTACTGCTGTATCATCTTTATAATGCGCAAGGGCAATGATCGCATTGCGCTGGATAGGCTTCTTGCCTCGCCAGGAACCGGACACATGTCCAAACTTTTCTTTAAAATCACGGTTGCTCATCGTCAGTAAAGGTTTCAGAAGGGGCTTCGCAATTTCAGGATCTGGCTCCATTTCTTCATGGAAATGAAAATCCTTCCCTTTGTTCTCGGGACAAACTGTCTGGCAAGTATCACAGCCATATAAGCGATTGCCGAGTTTTTCCCGGAATTCATCAGCCAAAAAACCCTTCGTCTGTGTCACGAAGGCAATGCACTTTTGTGCGTCAAGCTGCCCGCCCTGCACAAGTGCCCCCGTAGGACAAACATCCACACATTTATTGCAGCTGCCGCAGCGATCCTCCATAGGCGTATCGGGTTCAAACGGTATATTGGTGATTATTTCACCTAAATAAACATATGATCCAAACTCTGGTGTGATAATGGAACAGTTTTTTCCGCTCCAGCCTATCCCTGCCCGTTCGGCAACTGCCCTGTCAACTAATTCTCCCGTATCAACCATCGACTTGAACAATGAACCAGGTACCTTCGAAGCAATGTATTCCTCGAGTTTTTTCAACCTGTCCCTTAGGACTACGTGATAATCAGTCCCCCATGATGCACGGCAGAAGATTCCACGCCGTTCTCCCTTCTTGCTGACAACTTTCGTCTTCATCTTTGAAGGATAAGCTAGTGCAATCGAGATGATTGATTTAGGGCGGTCAAAAATCAGGCTAGGTTCCGTTCTCTTTTCAATATCCTTCTCCTCAAATCCGGAATGATATTGAAGTTCCTGCTGTTTATATAACCTGACCTTCATCTCCTCAAAGGTTGAAGGAGCCGCAAAACCTATTTTATCAATCCCGATCGTTTTGCTGTATTCGATAATATCCTGCTTCAAACTTGCTGTATCCACTGGCGGATTCCTCCTTTCCATTTTGATATTTATATTGAAATCCCAGAAATTTAAAAGCAAATTACTTTTATGATAAACTATTTTAAAGCAGTTTTGGAGGTGTAATCAATGGAAATTCAAGTTTCCAGGTCGATATGCGATCTCATTCCCGGATTCTCTGTCGGGATTATCGAATATAAAGACATACATGTAGGCGAGTCTCCGCAAATGTTAAAAGGCAGATTGCAGCTTTTCCAGGAATCAATTTACTTCGACCTTCTGGAAAAAAACGTAACCGAGCTTGAAGGCATCAAAGAATGGCGAGGAATATTCAAAACAACAGGGAAGGATCCAAACCGATATAGACATTCGGCCGAATCCCTCTACCGCAGGATCGCAAAGCAGAATTATCTTCAACCCATACATAGTGCGATAGATTTAAATAACTTCTTCTCACTTGAATATCAAATTCCAATAGGAGTTTATGACAGTGACAAGCTGATAGGAAATGTATCGATTAAAATCGGAGAAGAAGGCGAAGAATACAAAGGTCTAAATGGAAGAACCAATAACCTTGCCAACTTAATCACCTCTGCAGATGAACAAGGTCCATTCGGCAGCCCATTTGTCGATTCAGAAAGATCTGCCGTAACAGCATTAACGACAAATGCCCTGCAGATTGTATATTTAAGACCCTCAACTACACCCGAGAGCATGCATAAAATGACACAATCATTAATGAACATGTTTACCCAAATCCATGGAGGGACTGGCATATATAGAATGATCGGATGCTGATGCATCCTTTTTCTTTTTGAGTGATGATCATTCATTGGTGACCATCAGGTAGGTATAAGCTGAAAATTTCCGGCTATTGTATATATAGTGGATGCTTAAGAAGTGAAATAAGCGGAGATATTCCGGTTATTGTATTTAGAGGACGCTTATGAAGCTAGAATAAGCGGAGATATTCCGGCTAACTGTTAAAAATAAGACAAAGTCCAATGATTTTATCTAAATAGACGGAAAACCGACCCTTATTTTAGTAAAAATAAGGGTCATATTCAATTTAAGCGAAATTTTTCCGTTTATTTTACGAACACTATGAAACCAAGATTCAGTGATAACACTGGCAAAGAAAAAACGCAGCATATCGTTTTCTGGAAACGACATACTGCGTTAGTCACGTATGTATGGAGCGGGTGAAGGGAATCGAACCCTCATCATCAGCTTGGAAGGCTGAGGTTTTACCACTAAACTACACCCGCATACATATCTCTATGAAATAAAGAAAACAGGATATCCTGTTTATAAAAAAGTGGTACCGGTGGTCGGGGTCGAACCGACACTCCAGAAGGAACACGATTTTGAGTCGTGCGCGTCTGCCAATTCCGCCACACCGGCATATTAAAATGTCTTACTTTCTTGCTGCCACTAAATCATTAGTGGAGGCGGCAACCGGATTTGAACCGGTGAATAAAGGTTTTGCAGACCTTTGCCTTACCACTTGGCTATGCCGCCATATATTTTTGGAGCGGAAGACGGGATTCGAACCCGCGACCCCAACCTTGGCAAGGTTGTATTCTACCACTGAACTACTTCCGCAAAAAATGGCTGGGCTAGCTGGATTCGAACCAACGCATGTCGCAGTCAAAGTGCGATGCCTTACCGCTTGGCTATAGCCCAATATATACTATTCACTTACTGGTGAATATGTGATTAAAATGGGGCGACTGATGGGAATCGAACCCACGAATGTCGGAACCACAATCCGATGCGTTAACCACTTCGCCACAATCGCCATAATAAAATTGGCAGGGGTAGTAGGAATCGAACCCACACCAAAGGTTTTGGAGACCTTCGTTCTACCTTTAAACTATACCCCTATATTAGTGGTGGAGGGGGACGGATTCGAACCGCCGAACCCTGAGGGAGCGGATTTACAGTCCGCCGCGTTTAGCCACTTCGCTACCCCTCCACTATAACATCTTTTTTGATGTTAAAAAACCCATTTTACTAAATTTCCTGAATAACCAGGTATTGTATAGATGGTGGCTCAGGACGGAATCGAACCGCCGACACAAGGATTTTCAGTCCTTTGCTCTACCGACTGAGCTACTGAGCCACAAATGGCGGTCCCGACCGGGATCGAACCGGCGATCTCCTGCGTGACAGGCAGGCATGTTAACCGCTACACCACGGGACCAAAGTCTTTTCAAGTTGAGCACTTAAAAAGAACTTTATGATTGCGGGGGCAGGATTTGAACCTGCGACCTTCGGGTTATGAGCCCGACGAGCTACCGGACTGCTCCACCCCGCGACGGTATTAATCTTTTAAAACATATATGGTGGAGGATGACGGGATCGAACCGCCGACCCTCTGCTTGTAAGGCAGATGCTCTCCCAGCTGAGCTAATCCTCCATTTGGTGACCCCTACGGGATTCGAACCCGTGTTACCGCCGTGAAAGGGCGGTGTCTTAACCGCTTGACCAAGGGGCCAGATATAAAGTTTCTATGGCGGAGAGCAAGGGATTCGAACCCTTGAGACAGCGTTGACCGTCTACACGATTTCCAATCGTGCTCCTTCGACCTCTCGGACAGCTCTCCAAATGGCTCCGCAGGTAGGATTCGAACCTACGACCGCTCGGTTAACAGCCGAGTGCTCTACCACTGAGCTACTGCGGAATAATAATGATTTCTCCGACTTGGATACACGATCCGTAT